>QHYP01000051.1:44267-50479 GCA_003224195.1 Acidobacteriota bacterium
CAAGGGCCGCAAAACCTTGTCCCGAGTGGCCCCGCCCGGGGAGATCAGCACCACGACGACGCGGCCGTCCGGCAGCAGCCACATCCGCGTGTGCTCAAGCACGGTCTTGCTCAGCGGTGGAGACACGATAATGCCCAGACCGTTCGAGACTTCCGCAAGGATGTGACCGGCGCGCTCGGTGATCTCGACCGGATTGTTCCCGGCTGCCAGCTCCCGGCCAATCCATTCTCGGTCCTCGATGCTCAGGGTTGCCTGTGAGGCAATCTCCTGCGCGAAAAAACGATACGCTGCGGCTGTGGGCACCCGTCCCGCCGACGTATGCGGCTGATACAGGAGTCCCGCATCCTCGAGGTCTGCCATCACGTTCCGGATAGTTGCTGTGCTCAGGCTTTCCTCGAACCGCATCGAAATGACGCGCGAAGAGACCGGCTCGCCCGTCTCAATATACGTCCGGACAATGTCCGCCAGAATCTGGCGGTTACGCCGTTCCTGAAGCGCTGTATCCCGCATAGCAGCGCTCCCACCGGAGCGCTAACCATTATTCTAGAAAGCGTGTCAAGTTGCGTCAATCCAGGAAAAACCCAAAGACACCCACGCTCCAATAGCTGCATATTGGGCGGTGTTTCCTCGACCCATTCGCTCACGCAGCCACGAACCTCAGATTCAACTGTTATCGATCTGGGCCCGCTGCAGTTTATCGGAATAGTCCATATAGATCGTCTTCCATTCGGTGTAGAAATCTATCGCCGCGATGGCCGCCTCGCGGTGGCCGTTCCCCGTGTGTTTCGTTCCGCCGAACGGCAAGTGCGTTTCCGCGCCGATTGTGGGCGCATTCACGTACACAATGCCCGTGTACAGGTCGCGCGTCGCCTGGAACGCCCGGTTCACGTTCCGCGTATAGATGGACGCCGAGAGTCCGTACGCAACTCCGTTCGCCACCTCTAAGCCGTGTTCCAGATTCTCGATAGGTATCACTGAGACCACCGGCCCGAAAATCTCCTCTTGGGCGATACGCATCTTCGGATTGCAGTTGCCAAAAATTGTCGGCTCGTGGAACCAACCCTTGTCATACGCGCCCCCCTGAAGACGCTTCCCGCCCGTCAACAGCTTTGCGCCTTCGTTCTTCCCGATTTCGACATATTCCATCACCGTTTTGAGCTGGCTCTCGTTGATGCAAGGACCCACATCTGTCGTCGCGTCAAGCCCGTCGCCCACCCGCAACGCTTTCGCCCGCTCCACAAACCGCTCGACAAACTCCTTGTATACGGCCTTGTGAACGCCAAGCCGGCTCGCCGCCGTGCACCGCTGCCCCGTCGTCCCGAATCCACCCCAGATCGCGCCATCCACCGCCAAATCCAGGTTCGCGTCCTCCATCACCAGGATGATGTTCTTCCCGCCCATTTCCAGGCTGTAGTGCCTGAAGTCCGGCGCGCAGGCCTCCGCAATCACTCGCCCCACTGCCGTCGACCCTGTAAAGCTGATCACCGGCACTTGGGGATGCTTCGTTAGCGCTACGCCCACTTTCGAGCCGCTGCCGCTCACAATGTTCACCACGCCCGCCGGCGCGCCCGCCTCCATCAATGCCTGCACCAGGTGATAGACCGAAAGCGGCGTGTCCTGCGCCGGTTTGATCACCACCGTGTTCCCGCAGATCAGCGCCGGCATGATCTTCCACGAAGGAATCGCCATCGGGAAATTCCACGGCGTAATCAACCCGCACACGCCGATCGACTGCCGCACGCTCATCGCAAACTTGTTCGGCAACTCGGACGGAGTCGTCTGCCCAAACAGCCGCCGGCCCTCGCCCGCCATGTAATAGGTCATGTCGATGGCCTCTTGGACGTCACCGCGCGCCTCCGCCAAAACTTTTCCCATCTCGCGGGTCATGTCTTTCGCATATTCTTCCTTGCGCTCGACGAGCAGCTCTGCCGCGCGGAACAGAATCTCCCCGCGCTTTGGCGCCGGCACCAAGCGCCACTTTTTGTACGCTTCCTTCGCCGCATCCACCGCCTGGTTCACTTCTTCTTCCGTCGACGACACAAACATCCCGATCAGCTCGTCGGTGTTCGCCGGATTACGGTTCTCGTATGCTTTGCCGTTCCGAGGTTCCACCCACTCGCCGTCAATGAAGTTCTTGAAAACCTTGGCCGCCACTGCCGTCGCCATACTTCCTCCTGGAACGAAGCCTCGTTCGGATGCGGAATTATCGCGGGCACAACCGCGCAGAAACAAAACTCTAACAAACGCTTTGAGAAATCGTCAAATTACACAGCCGCGGCGATGGCATTAACGTCTGCTCTTCGCGTTTCCGCTGGGGTCCGTACCCAGACAATTCTGCCCAATGAGGCGACACGGACCTACTCTTTTGCATTCAGCTTCGTCTTATCAACCACCGCGACGCCACCCTTCATCACCCACCGCACGTTGCTCAAGACGATGTTGATATCCGCGAGCGGATCGCCCTCCACGGCGACTAAATCCGCAAAATATCCGGGCGCCACCGCGCCAAGCTCTTTCTCTTTCCCCAACAGCGCCGCTGCGTTGACTGTTGCCGCCTCGAGCGCCTGCTCCGGCGTCATTCCGGCCTTCACAAACCAGCTCAGCTCCCGCGTGTTCTGGCCGAACATGGTATAAATCGCGTCGGACCCCATCACGATTTTCACGCCGGCCTTGAACGCTCGCCGCACCGTCTCCAAATTCCGGGGAATGAACGCAGCTAGCCGCTCTTTGTATCCCGGCGCATAGCCGATTTTGTCGCCGTTCTCGATGTAGTACCGGTTGTGATCCACCGTCGGAACGTAAAACGTCCCGCGCTTCGCCATCTCTCGAATCGTCGCATCGTCCATGTCCGTCGCGTGCTCCACTGAATCCGCGCCCGCGCGCACGGCGTCTCGCGCACCGTCGGGTCCATAAGAATGTACGGCGATTTTTTTCTGGAATTGATGCGCCATGTCCACCGCGGCTTTGATCTCTTCGTAGCTGTAGGTTTGGAAGCCGGTCACGTCGTCATCCGTTCCCGTGGACGCGTACATCTTGATCACATCCGCGCCCGCGGCGAGTTGTTGCCGGACGGCTCGCAGAACCTCCGGCACACCGTCCGCCGCTCCTCCCGCGGGTGGCGCGACGCCAGGCTTAAACGGAGTGAACGTGGTGTACAGGCCATAGCCGCACACAAACATCCGAGGGCCAATCATCTCCCCCCGATTGATCAGGTCGCGCATGGCGATGTCCATGTACTGGTCCGCCCCCAAATCCCGCACTGTCGTCACACCCGCTTCAAGCGTGCGCATCGCTCCCTTGCGCGCCATGAAAACCACAAAGCCCGCATTCACGTTGTTCACCTGCTTCAGCATCGGCACGCCGAGCGCTTCTTCTGTGTAAATCGTCATGTGCGTGTGCGCGTCAATGAGTCCCGGCAGCCCCGTGAACTTCGCCAAGTCGATCACCTCGGCTCCCGGCGGAATTGTCCCTGCATCCGTCGTCACCGCGCGAATGCGCTCGCCTTGCACGATGACGATGGCGTTGCTCCAGACTTTTCCCTTGCCGTCCCAAAGCTTGCCCAAGCGCACGGCCTTGATACGTGGCGGGTTGCCTTGCGCAGACACGCTCGTCGTTGCCGCTGCGCAGGCGCACAGAATCGAGATGACACGGAGAAAACGCATGGCGAGCCTCCCCAGCTGCGCTCCAAGAAAAGCGCGCGCTTCGGAGACTTCTAATTCAGAAGCTTAGGGAAATCAATCGGGAACGTCTGTAATTAAGGTTTTTGGCCGGTTGGCGAGGCACTCGAAGCGCTGTTTACCGGCGGCAGCGGCGCCGCGACGCCCGTCGTTTCCGAACCCAGCCCGAGCTTCTGCAGGGTCGGCGCGTCGAGTTTGCCCGTCGGATTCAATCCATGCGCCGCCTGGAACTTGCGCGCTGCCTCGATCGTGCTTGCGTCCCACTTGCCGTTTGGCTTGCCACCATAGGAGCCGTCTTTCGCGAGCGCTTGCTGGATCTCTGAAACGCGCTCGGGCGTGGGAGCTTTTTGGCCGCGCTCCCGCCTGCCGCGCCGCCTGGATTTGCGTCTCCTGCCGGCAGGGCTGGAGCTTGTGCCCTTACCGAGATTGGCGGCGCACACGTCGAACGCGCCCTCGCTTACCGCAGTGAACAGTGCAAGTCCCGCGATCAGAAGCCGGATGTTGCGCATTCCGTGATCCTCACTGCCTGCCGTCCGCGGGCACAACGCCCGGCAGGAACACTGTCAGGATGCGGTCGGTGTCCGTGCGCCGGCGAACCTTGAACACCACGTTGTCACCGGGCTTCAGCTTGGAGACCGCTTGGTGATAATCGGAGACGGAACTGACCGCAGTGTGATTGACCTCCGTAATCACATCTCCCTGCGCGAAGCCCAAATCATCGGCAAAGCTTGCGGGCTCGACACCGGTGACGAGCACTCCTTTCTCGCCGTCCATTCCGACGCGCCGCGCCCGCTCCGAGGTCAGGTCTTCGACGCGCAGCCCAAACTCCGCCGGGGCCGCCTCGCCGGGCTGCTCTCCCGTTCGCCCGGCGCGGTCCGGAAACACCCGCGTGCGGTCTTCAACCGTCGCGGCGGTTTCTTTCTGCGTCCGGTCGCGCACGTAACCAAGCCTCAGCTTGCTGCCGATCGGCGCTTGCGCAATCGGATTCACCAGGTCGTTGCCCGTCTTCACGGCCTTGCCATTCACGGTGGTGATGACGTCGCCTGCCTTTAGGCCCGCCTTTTCCGCGGGGCTTCCTGGCTCGACACCTTCGATTACCACGCCATTTTGCGCCCCAAGCTCTTTCAGCGTGATTGGGTTTGTTCCGCGCTCTTCGGTAAAGCTCACGCCGATCGAACCGCGCGTGACCCGGCCCTGTTGCACGATCTGGTTGTAAACGGAAATCGCCGTAGTCGACGGCAGCGCGAAGCCCACTCCTTCATATCCGCGGCTGCCTGTAATAATCGCTGTGTTGATTCCTATGACTTCGCCGGCCAGGTCAACCAGCGGCCCGCCTGAATTCCCTGGATTGATCGCCGCATCGGTCTGCAGGAACCGCTGAAACTGTTTCGCAAGGCCCAGGCCCCCGCGGTCCTTCGCGCTGATGATGCCGGCCGTCACTGTCGCCTGCAGTCCGAAGGGGCTTCCAATCGCCAGCACCCAATCGCCCACCTGCACGCCGTCGGAATTCCCGAGCTTCGCGGTCGGCAGCTCCTTGTTCGCCTCGATCTTGACCACCGCAAGGTCCGTCTCGTCATCCGTGCCCACGACCTTCGCCGTGTAACGGTTCGCGTCGCCGTTCAGTTGTACTTGGATCTTCGTGGCGTTTTCAATCACGTGATTGTTCGTCAGGATGTAACCGCGCTTGTCCACAATCACGCCGGATCCGAGACTCCGCTCGGCCTGCGGCGTTGCGTCCGGACGCCCGTCGAAGAATCGGTCGAAAAAGTCCTGGAACGGATCTTCCTGATCGTATGGTTGCGAGCGGCGGCGCGAGCGTTTGCGCTCCAGCACTTGCGTCGTCGAAATGTTCACGACCGCCGGCTCCACGCGGTTCACGATGCTCGCAAATGAGTTCGAAAGCTGAACCGGATCGGGCACGGCAAGCGGCGCGGCGCCCGTCAAGCTGAACCCCTTCATGGCCGAAACGCGGCCAGAAATCACGCTACCGATCAGTATCCCCACGCTCAATGTCAGGGCGATTGCCAGCGAAGCCAGTACCTTTCGCCGCTTGCCCCAATCCAGCAACTCACGCACTTGCTGTCCCATGTCCCTTGCTCCTGTCTCCTCCGCGATTCAGCCAACCGAGTATAGCACTCCGGCGCATTCCCCTGCCCGCCGCGCTTTCGCCGTGTTCGCGGAAAACAACCTGTCCGGTCAAGCAGGTCCTCCGAGGGATTTCCTCGGATGCCTCTAGATTGGACGCACGAGACACCCACTTTGTTGTCAGGCCCCTCTTTGGCTCCCGGTCAACCAGAGCTACCCGCTCGCGTTCTCCTCGTTTCCGATGTGCCGCTGCAATCTGCTCTTGACAACGCAGCCAGGCTTCGGCACAGTACAGACCGGCCGCTACAGCGGCAACACGTGGCGATTTAGGGCGACTTGCTCCACGTAAAAAACTGCTAAAGAGCTGGTTGCGTTTCCCAGAAAGAATTCTGAGAGCCCTCCGAGCGCTTTGGCACGGAGGGTTTTTCGTTTCTCCCCTCCGCGCTGCCC
>QHYP01000052.1 GCA_003224195.1 Acidobacteriota bacterium
GAACATCCAAACGGGGAAAAGTAAGAAACAATTTCAACCCTCGTACGCGCCCCGGGCCGGGAGCGCAGTGTGGACCGAGCACAGCTCCTACCTATGGAAGGAACATCAAGAAGGAAAAAAGTCAGAAAAAATCTTGGTACCAGTACATTTTTCTGGGGCTCGCCGCCAAATCCCTTCGTTTGCCGATTATTCAGTTGCACGGCTACACCCCGTACTTGGCTTTGATCTCTTCGGCCTGTCTTTGCAGAAGTTGCCGCCGATTGAGAGCTGAATCCCCTGTTTCCCCTGAAACTCCAATTTCACGGTTCCCTCTGAGCGCCGGTTTATTGGAGTTGAATTCCCTGGGGGAACTGAGGTTTAGACCCTCACAGGTAGGGCGGTTTGCTTGTCTTTTAGAAAAAACAAATCGAGCGGGCGATGTAGGGGGGGCAGCCCCCTGCGTCAGTCGTGATTAGAGTCGTGTCCTGCTTGGATGCAACCGCACAGGCAGAGCCTTCACGATCTGCGGGCGGTTCTTTCTTGGACACGCGTCGCGGGGTTTTTTCTCTTTGCGCGCGCAGTTCCAGGCGGTAGGCGCGTTCTTGCGCTATCTGCCCTCGGCCACTGCCGTGAACCTCGTTGCACAGCTCTAGAAACCTCAAATCATCGAGGGTGACGCGATACGCGCTCGCCTCACGGGTGATTCCAATTCTCATACCCCGACTTATCTGAATCGCATGAAGTCTTTGCAACTGACTTAGAGCGTGCGAAACGCTCTTTCTGCTCCCGATCCCCGCGTAGCGTATAATGCCGGCATAACTCAGTCGCGTCAGGCCCGATTCCGCAACTCATCAAGATTCATCGGACCTTGCGCGTTACCCGGCAATGGCTGCTGGCGTCACAGACCGTCTTTGGGACGCTTGCGATCTCGTGAATTTGCTAGAGCCAATGAGAAAGCGAAAAGAGCGGCCTGATTCAAAGTAGCCCACTACCTGGCCACCAGTACAGTTGACTCAGACCTGCTGCAGGTTCAAAATCCCGCCAAGTTCGTCCTTCCTTAACCCCAGCATAGGAAATCGGCTCGAGGGTAACGCCGTGCTAGCTGGGAGATTACTTACGAAAGAGGAATCCAAAATTACTCGCTGCCTGGTTACAGGCGTAGCCGGGTTTATCGGGTCGCACCTTGCGGAAAGATTGCTGGCGGAAGGTTATGAAGTGGCCGGCATCGACTGCCTAACCGATTACTACAGTTCCGAAGCCAAGCGCGACAACCTGGGCAGAATTCTCTCTAATCCCCGCTTTCGCTGGGTCCAGGAGGATCTCAACGAGGCAGATTTGTCCTCGGTGCTGCAGGGGATCGACTGGGTGTTTCACCTGGCCGGCCAGCCCGGCGTGCGCGGAAGCTGGGGGACCGGTTTCGGCCCCTACGTCCACAACAACATCGACGCTACTCAAAGACTGCTAGAAACCGTGCGCACGAGCTGCGTCAAGAAATTTGTGTACGCGTCGTCTTCATCGGTCTATGGGCGGATCGCTCCGCCGATGACGGAAGACAGTCCGACGCGGCCGTATTCCCCGTACGGGGTGACCAAACTGACCGCCGAGCATCTGTGCCTGCTGTACGCGCGGAATTTCAGCCTGCCCATCACCGCCGTTCGCTATTTCACGGTATTCGGACCTCGGCAGCGGCCCGACATGGCTTTTTCACGCTTCCTACGCGCACTGAGCGAGGGTCAAGAAGTCCGCATCTTCGGAGACGGCAAACAAACCCGGGATTTCACTTATGTCGACGACGCCGTGGAAGGAACATTGCTTGCGGCGCGCAACGGGGTACCCGGGGAGGTGTACAACCTCGGTGGCGGTTGTACGGCGACTCTGATCGAAGCAATACGCACGATGGAGCGGGCCACCGGCCAGACCGGCCGCCTCGTTTACACTGCTGCCCAGGACGGGGATGTGGTTGACACGCTGGCGGACACAACAAAGGCCCGCGTCGAACTGGGTTTCCGGCCCGCAGTGGACCTGGAAAACGGAATCAAGTTGCAGGCGCGCTGGGAAGAACAACGACGGCGCAAACCCACCGCCCTGCCGGCAAGCGCTTCTCCGACGCTGGCGCATCCGCGCCGGCCGGTCGTTATGCACAAATCCAAGCCGCAAGCAAGCCAGGGACCGCGCGTGCTTCTTTATTCCCATGACACCTACGGTCTCGGTCATCTGCGCCGGAATCTGGCCATCGCCGAACATATTCTTCTGCGGTGCAACCCGCCATTCTCCGCGATGCTTTTAACCGGCTCTCCTGTTGTGTCGTCATGGCCCATGCCCACGGGTCTGAAGGTGCAACCCCTCCCACCGGTTGTCAAAGTCAGCGCGGAAGAGTACGAATCCCGGGACAGTTTTAAAAGCTTTGAAGCAGTGAAGGCGCGGCGGGAGGCGCTGATTCTCGAGTCGATTAAACGCTATCGGCCCGACGTATTCCTGGTAGACCATGCTCCGGCGGGCATGAAAGGCGAACTGCTTCGGGCTCTTGCCTTCATCCGCAAAGAGATGCCGGCGACCCGATGCGTGCTCGGTCTTCGCGATATCCTCGACAGCGCGGAGGTCGTCCGGGACCTTTGGCGGGAACAAGATATCTACCACCTTCTCGAGAAGTCCTACGACCACGTCCTCGTCTATGGCAGCCGTCAACTGTTCGACGTGGTTCGCGAGTACGAATTCCCGAAAGCGGTGGCGGCTAAGACTTGCTACTGCGGATACATCACTCGCAACCGCAGCGATATTCAAGCATCTGGCCTCCGCCAGGCCGTGTCCAGGTCCGGCCGACCCGTGATTTTGGTTACCGCCGGCGGAGGTGGAGATGGCTACGCCCTAATGGACGGCTATCTTCGCGCCTTGAATGAAATTGTGCACGGCACTGCACAAAGCATTCTTGTCCTCGGCCCACTGATGGGTATCGAGGAGAGGCAGGCTCTTGAGCAGGCGGCGGCCCAACAGCCGGACGTCCAGATCATTCCCTATACAACCGAGCTGGCGGCGCTGATCGGCAGCGCAGATCTCGTGGTGTCCATGTGCGGGTACAACACCACGGCGGAAATTCTCGCCGCCAAGAAACCCGCCATCCTGGTGCCGCGGGCGGCGCCGCGCGCAGAGCAGCGCCTGCGGGCGACGCTGTTGAGCAATTTGGGGCTGGTTTGGGTGCTCCAGCCGGAGAAGAATTGGGTGGCGCGCCTCGCCGAACTCATCCAGGCCGCTCTTGCTGGCGCCCGTCCCCCGCGGGACAAGTGGAATGCCGTGGACCTGGGCGGAGTTCATCGCGTAGGCGACGCCCTGGGCAAGCTTCTTCGCACCAACACGCGGAACGACGAAGAGCTTGTTCCCTGTGCCGTGTCTGCCATCGGGACTGCGGTTGGAGTTAGAAAATGACGGAGGAGCGGTCCCGGCCAATCGGCTACATCCTGAAGCGTTATCCCCGGCTGTCGGAAACTTTCATCCTCAACGAAATGCGAGCGCTGGAGCGTCTAGGTATGCGGCTGCACGTTTTCTCGCTGATGCGGGTGGAAGGATCCCTGGCGCATCCGACGGTTGCGGAGTTACGGGCGCCCGTCACGTATTTTCCCGAGACGTGGCTGGCAAAAATTCCGGCAGTGGCAAAGGCCCATGTAACGATGGCCTGGGCGGTGCCGCTGCGTTATTTGCGCGCGGTTGGGCTGGCGCTCTTGTGGTCCGTGCGTTCCTACAGCCCATTCAGCGTGTGGAAACAATTTCTGCGTTCCGCATACGTGGCCGTGGATTGCCGTCAGCATCAGGTCCACCACCTTCATGCGCACTTCGCCAACGCACCGGCCACGGTCGCGCGCTTGGTGAGCGTAATGTGCCACATTCCCTATAGCTTCACCACCCATGCCAAGGACCTCTACCTGACTCGCAAGATAGTGATGCGCCGGCGGGTTGCGTCCGCGAGCTTCGTCCTCACGTGCACGCGCTACAATATCGAGTATTTGCGGAGTTTCATCCCTCCTCGGGATTGGGGCAGGATTTATCTCGTCTATCACGGAATTGATCTGGCGGAATTCCCCTTCCCGCCAAGCAACGGCAAGGCGGCAATGACCACTGGAAAGGCTGATGACGCCGTTCCCTTGATATTGTCGGTCGGCCGCATGGTTCCGAAAAAAGGGATGGGGGATCTTATTTCAGCCTGCCGGTTGATGATGGCGCGCGGGGTTCGATTCCGTTGCGTCATCGTGGGCGAGGGACCTCTTCGCGGAGAGCTTGAGTCCCAGGTCCGCGAACTCGGTTTGGAAAGATTTGTGACCTTTCTGGGAGCCATGGCCCACGACGGGCTGGTTTCGCTTTACGGACAGGCCAGCGTATTCGCACTCGCCCCACATATCGCGGAAGACGGGGACCGGGATGGTATCCCCAACGTTCTAGCCGAGGCCATGGCCGCCGGGATCCCCGTTGTGTCAACGTCCGTTTCCGGTATTCCCGAGCTAATAGAAGATGGCCGAACGGGGGTGCTTGTTGGTCCAAGGAACCCAGAGGCTCTTGCCGACGCCATGGAATGGCTGCTCCGCGACCAGGCACTGGGGCAGAAGCTGGTGGTCGCAGCCCGGCGTAAGATAGAGGATGGCTTCGAATGCTGGAAGACCGCCAATGTGTTGCGGACGCTTTTCCTGGCAAGTGGGCATTCATGAACATCGCTTACCTCTGCGCCGACCGTGGTGTTCCGGTCCTGGGCGATAAGGGAGCGTCGGTGCACGTGCGCGAATTCGTCACTGCCCTCGCGGGAATGGGGCATGAAATCACGTTGCTCTGCGCCAACCGGGGAACCGGAAACGATTGTCCACCAATTCGGCTGATTGAGTTGCCGCCGGACGATGACCCTGTCACGGTGGCTGCGGAGAGCGCAAGGCTTAGCATACCGAGCGCGGCAAGGGACGCAACGCTGCACCGCGAACTGGGCAAGCTCGCCTGCGACCGAGGACTGGCCGCACGAGTGCTAGCGTCGCTGGACGAAGCGGGCCTGCAGCCCGATGCGATCTACGAGCGCTATGCGCTCTTTCACCGGGCCGGCGGGGATGTCGCAAAGTCTTTGAAGATTCCGCGCGTGCTCGAAATGAATGCGCCTCTGGTTGAGGAACAGGAACGCTTCCGGGGCCTCCGTTTGAAATCCCTGGCGGAGGAAACGGAGACCGAGACTCTGTGCCGCGCCGACCACGTTGTCGCGGTCTCCGCAGCCGTGAAGGAGCGGGCGCTCGCTCGGGGTGTGCCTTCGGAACGCGTCACCGTCTTGCCCAATGGCGTGGACACCGCCCGTTTCCACCCGAGTGTGAACGGGCATCCGGTGCGCCAGCGTTACGGACTCGTCGGCAAACTGGTGATTGGGTTCGTCGGCAGCCTGAAGCCTTGGCATGGCCTGGATTTCCTGTTCGATGCCTTTGAACAGATTTCAGCAGGCCGTCTTGACGCCGTACTGCTGGTGGTTGGCGAGGGCCCGAGGATGCCTGATTTGCGGGCGCGGGTAGCGCAGGAGAAACTTCATGGGCGCGTGATCCTTGCCGGCCGCGTTCCCCACGCCGAAATCCCAAGCTACTTTGCCGCCATGGATGTGACCGTGGCTCCGTACATCGTCCAGGACCGCTTCTATTTTTCCCCCCTGAAAGTGGTGGAGTCGCTGGCAGCCGGACGGCCGGTCGTGGCACCACGGCTCGGCCAGCTGACGGAGATGGTCCGCGATGGCGTGACGGGCCTGCTGTATCCTGCGGGCGACCGTGAAGCATTCGCAGGCCGGGTCCTCGAATTGTTGAACGACCCACCGCGGCTTCAGGCTATGGGTCGCGCTGCAAGGGCGGCGGCAAGGGCCGACTTTGGCTGGGAGAAAAACGCCCGCCGCGTGACGCAACTGATGGAGCAACTGACGCAGCACAGAGGCGGCGAATGAATCCGGGAAATGCAACGAAGCGTCGCGCGTTTTCCTTGTGGGATCTGCGCCGTTATCTGCGGCCGTATACGCCGGCGCTTGCCGCTGCTGGTTCGCTGATGGCGTTAAGGGCCGTCGTTCTCTTGGTCACTCCCTGGCCACTGAAACTCACCATTGACAGCGTCATTTTCCACAAGCCTCTGCCTCAGTGGCTGGCCGCATTCTTGCCAAACCCGCTCACCCAGCGTCTGCTCCTCCTTGATGCCCTAGGAGTCGCCCTGCTTTCTCTGGGTGCCGCCAATGCTGCGCTGGCCTACTTTGGCAACCGGTTGCTGTTGAGCACCGGACAGCGTGCGATTTTCAATCTGCGGCGCGATCTCTTCGCACACATGCAGAGGCTTTCCCTGTCCTTCCACCGTCGTCAAAAGACCGGGGACCTTATAGCCCGGCTCGGAGGCGACATCCAGACCCTCCAGGACCTCGTGGTGACGGTCGGGACTGGCCTGTTTGCCCAACTGTTAACAATCGCGGGAATGACTGCGATCATGTTGATGATCGATTGGCGTTTCGCAGTAGTGGCGATAGCCGTAGCACCATTGTTGCTTTTCATTGTGCACAGTTACAGCACACGCCTAAGGCTTGCCTTCCGTCGCGCGCGCAGAAAGGAAGGTGAACTGTGGAGCAAAGCTCAGGAGATCATTTCCAACGTTCACGTCGTTCAGGCCTACGGCCGCGAACCCCACGAGGATAATCGCTTCGCCGAACAGGCCGAACAGAGTCTCGGCGCAACCCTCGAGGCCAGCGAGCTGCTGTTGCAGTTTGCACCGCTGGTGGGCCTCGTGATGGCCATGGCAACCGGGGCGGTCGTGTGGTACGGCGCTTCTCAAGTCCTTGCAGGAAGGATCACGGCCGGCGAGCTCCTCGTTTTTCTTGCCTACCTTCGGGGCATGGCCGACCCAGTCCGTCAGTTCTCCAAGATGGGCGGTATCGTGGGAAAGTCCTCTGTGGCCGCGGAGCGTCTTGGCGATGTGTTCTCGGAAGAATCGGAAATCCGCGAACCGTCTAACCCCGTGGTGCCAAACTCCTGTCGAGGGGAATTGGAATTTCGCTCGGTTAGCTTCAATTACGGTGCGGGCGATATGGTGCTGCGGAGCATCTCGTTCCGCGCCGAACCCGGCCAGACTATCGCTCTCGTCGGCTCAACTGGCGCAGGCAAGACCACATTGGTGAGTCTTGTTCCGCGTTTCCACGACCCGGTAAGCGGCCAGGTATTGCTGGATGGCCATGATCTGCGGCATTTGTCGCTGGCCTTTATTCGCAGCCGGGTTGCCCTGGTCTTGCAGGAAGCCCTTTTGTTTCACGGCACCATCTGGGAAAACATGGCCTACGGCCGGACTGGCGCTCGCCGCGAGGATGCCATCGCGGCAGCTCGGGAGGCGGGAATCCACGACCTCATCGAAGGGCTCCCCGACGGCTACGACACCTTGGTCGGAGAACGCGGCGCCACGCTTTCTGGCGGACAGCGCCAGGGCATTTCAATTGCGCGGGCGATGCTGCGGAATGCGCCCATTGTCATCCTCGACGAGCCGACCACCGGGCTGGATGCCTTCTCTGAACGGCGAGTTATGGAAGCACTGCGCCGCCTCACCAGCGGTCGCACCACGCTCATCATCGCACACCGGCTGGCGACCGTAACTGGCGCCGATGCGATACTTGTCCTCGATCAGGGCCACATCGTTCAGATGGGAACTCATAAGCAACTCTTGGACCGCGGCGGCCGCTATTTCGATCTCTGGAGTTGCGGCATGGGCAACGCCCCCGCACTTCCTACTGGCACTACATCATAGGAACAATGAAATGAGAAGGATCTCGATCATCCAAAGGGGCAGGGAATTCGAAATGAGCATGTCCAACGGGACCGTGCGTCGAACGCTCAGCTTCGTGGGCTTACTTTGCATCGGCCTGAGCGCTGGAACCTCGGTGCTCGCTCACTGTCCGCAAACGCAGGCGGGGCAGCCGCCGTCCGCTCAAGCTCCGGCCCCGGCACGGCCTGTGGGCACGATCAAGTCCATTTCCGGGAATTTCATTACGCTGACCACTGACGCAGGCAACGACGTGACCGTTTTGGTCGAGGAGGTGACCAGACTCGTTAGAATTGCGCCTGGGCAAAAAGACCTCAAGGAAGCCGCGCCGATCCAATTGCAGGATATCCAGCCTGGCGACCGCATTCTTGTTCGCGGGAAACTTGCGGATGACGGCAAGTGTGTCCTCGCTGCATCGATTATTGCCATGAAAAAAGGAGAAATCGCTGAAAAGCAGGCCCTCGAGCGCGAGGAATGGCAGAAACACGGTGTTGGCGGGCTGGTTAGCGGCGTCGACGTTGCCAACAGAACGATCACCATCGCGCTTCCGGTGATTGGAGAGAAGAAGAACATCGCCATCCATCTTTCGAAAGACGCTGTGCTGCGCCGCTATGCTCCCGGCTCAATAAAATTCGACGATGCAAAGCCCGCGCCCATCGATCAAATCAAGCCCGGCGACCAGCTTCGCGCACGCGGCACTGGCAGCGCCGATGGCAGCGAACTTGCCGCTGACGAGGTTGTCTCCGGCACCTTTCGAAATATCGCCGGCACAATTTCTGCGCTGGATGCCTCTGCCGGCGGCCTCAGCATTCAGGATCTCGCCACCAAGAAACTCGTGACCGTGAAGATCACTGCGGAATCTCAGTTGCGGAAACTACCGCCGCTGATGGCCCGGCGGATTGCCAGGCGCCTCAACGGTATTCCCGCCGATGGGCCTCCTCCTGGAAGCTCGGGCGCTGCTCTCAGTGCGGCGCAACCAGCTACGCCAGGGAAACAGACGTCGGACGGCCCTGGTGCTGGCGGTAGCGGAGACGCGGGAAGATCCGGAGGCAGCGGTCCTCTTGACCTGCAGAAGGCAATTAATCGCATGCCAGCCGCATTCCTCACGGATTTGCAGAAGGGTGACGCGGTCATGATCGTTGCCACGGAGGACGGACCCGGCGGCGTTCCCGTGGCGATTATCCTTCTCGGCGGGGTTGAGCCCATTCTCGAAGCCTCGTCGGCGAGCAATGCGTCGACCATCTTATCGCCCTGGAGCCTCGGCAGCGCGTCCGACGGGGAAGCGGCCACACCTTGAAGCATACAAGCCCTGCCCAAATCCACCTTCGTCCAGGAGACTCGATGAGTCTCAGGTCCGTTCGAAATTCTGTGCTGGCTTTGTTTTCTGTCTTGTTTCTCTTTTTCGTGATCGGGACTCTAGACGCACAGGAGCCGACCGGCGTTCTGACCGGGATAGTGACCGATCCGTCCGGCGCGGCTGTCGCAAAGACAGCCGTTCGTCTGGTTACTGCTAGCGGTGCGTCGCTCGACACCACCTCGAATGAAGAGGGCTTCTACGAATTCACGGGACTTGCTCCAGGCAGCTACTCCCTCAAGGCTGCAGCCAAGGGCTTCACTCTTTTCACCAAAGAAAATGTTCAGATCCTTGTCGGCCAGGTGCGGCAATTGAACATCAGTCTCACGATTGAAGCGGAAGAGCAAAAAGTAGAGGTCACCGATTCGCCCACCAAGGTGGACGTCGATCCCTCCAACAACGCCGGAATGGTGGTCATGAAGGGCAAAGACCTGGAGGCCTTGTCCGACGATCCTGATGAGCTGCGATCCGAGCTTGAGGCCCTCGCTGGCCCCTCTGCCGGTCCTAACGGCGGCCAGATTTACATTGATGGTTTCACCACTGGCACTCTCCCGCCCAAAGCCTCCATTCGGGAAATCCGCATTAACCAGAATCCCTTTTCTTCCGAATACGACAAATTGGGATACGGTCGCGTCGAAATCTTTACCAAGCCCGGTACGGACCTCTTCCATGGCCAGCTTTTCCTGACCGGAAGCACTTCGGCATTTAATTCCCGGAACCCTTTTGAAGTCATCCCTCCCGGAACGCAGCCTCCGGACTATTACTCCACGCAGTTCAGCGCCAACTTGGGCGGGCCGCTCGTCAGCAAGAGAGCATCTTTTTTCTTCAATATCGAGCGGCGCAACCTGAACGAACTTTCCGTCGTGAGCGCGCAGATTGTGGATCCCACGACGCTTGCCATCACCCCCTTTAGCGATGCGGTTCCCAATCCGCGCACGCACACAAATCTCAGTTCCCGGCTCGATTATCAGGTGAGCGCCAACAACACCCTTACCGCGCGCTACCAATACGAACGCAAAAATGAATCAAACAATGGCATCGGGCGGTTCAATCTCCAGTCTCTGGGGTTCCATCAAGTGAACACCGAACACCAGTTTCAGACCAGCGACACGCAAGTCGTGAATTCCAAAACCATCAATGAAACCCGCTTCCAATTTGTTCGCGAGATCAGTGATCAGACTCCGCTGAGCACAGCGCCCACGATTTCCGTACAGGCTGCTTTTACCGGAGGCGGAAACAGCGCGGGGATCACGAACGACACGCTCGATCGCTACGAATTGCAGAATTACACCTCGATGTCTCTCGGAAAACATTTCCTGAAATTTGGCGCCAGATTGCGCGCCTCACGCGATTCGAATGAATCCATGTCGAATTTCAATGGCACCTATACTTTTGGCTCGCGGCCCGATCCCACTGTCTCCGGTTGCGCGGTACAGAATCCACCGCCCACTTGTCCTCAGATTTCCGGTTTACATGCTTACCTCATCACGCTGCAAAGCCTGGCTTCGGGAAATACGCAGGCGAATCTTCAAAACGCCATCGCTCAGGGAGGCGGCGCGAGCTTTTACTCGGTGACCATAGGCAACTCGATCGCGGACGTTACTTATTTCGACGCCGGGCTGTACATCCAGGACGATTGGAGAATCCGCCCGAATATCACCTTTAGCTACGGCCTTCGATTGGAAAGCCAGAATGATTTCAGCGATCATGCCGATCTTGCTCCGCGGATCGGCATCGCCTGGGGCATCGACGGCAGCGGAAAGAAATCTCCCAAGACCGTTCTCCGCGCGGGCTTTGGGATGTTCTACGATCGCTTTCCTTCCAACCTCTTCTTGCAGCAGGAGCGACTGAACGGCACGACAGAGAACCAATATCTCGTCACGAAACCCGCCTTCTTCGATCCCAGCAATACCGTGCTGCCCTCCGATGCGAATTTTCAGGCATCCACGGCCGCTCCCCAGACGATTTACCAGCCGAATCAGAATCTTCGCGCTCCCTATACCATGCAGACTGGAATCACTCTCGAGCGCCAGCTGACCAAGTACGCCAATCTGGCGGTCACCTACCTCAATTCGCGCGGTATCCATCAGTTTTACACGAACTTTATCGATGCGAATCCGATCATTCCCCCAGCAACCACTGCCGTGCCTCCGAACGAAATTACTTACCAATACCAGTCCGGGGGGATCTTTAAGCAGACGCAACTCATCGTGAACAGCAGCGTTCGAATGGGAACCAAACTATCCCTCTTCGGCTATTACACCTTCAACCGCGCCAACAGCAATACCGCCGACGCAGGCAGCATCCCTTCGAATCCCTTTGACCTCAGCCAGGATTACGGCCGTGCTGCCTTCGACATCCGCCATCGTGTTTTCTTCGGCGGCACGGCGGGCTTGCCTTTCAATTTCCGGCTTAGTCCTTTCCTCGTCGCGCAATCCGGTGTTCCATTCAACATTACGACGGGACAAGACCTTTATCAGGATTCTGTCTTCAATACCCGCGCGACGCTTGGCACGTGTACTCCGAATGTTATCGGTGTAAAACAAACTCCCTACGGCTGTTTCAATTTGTCCACGCAACCTGGCGCACCGGTGATTCCGATCAATTATGCAGTAGGGCCGGGACGCTTTTCCTTGAATCTTCGGCTGAGCAAAACCTTCGGCTTCGGGCAGAAAAAGGAAACCACGAACACAGCTGGCGGTAGCCCCAGACCTGCCGGAACTTTCTGGGGCGTTCCTGGACGTCATGGCGACAGAGGCATGCGTGGCCGCGGTTTTGGCGGCGACCGCGGCACGGATCGCGGCGCAAGCAACAATCGTTACAATTTGACGTTCAGCGTTTCCGCGCGAAACGTTTTCAACAACGTCAATCTCGCCAAGCCGATCGGCAATTTGAGTTCGCCGATCTTTGGTCAGGCCAACGGTCTTGCCGGCGGGCCATACTCCTCTTCGACGGCGAATCGGCGCATCGATTTGCAGGTTTCATTCAATTTCTAAGAGCTTGTTAAAAAATGTCGATGAGAACCACTCGAGGGAAGCGGAGGCAATGGGAATCTGTTTTTTCTGGAGGTTTCGCAAAAAGCAGATTCGGCGGCCTCCAAAAACCAATGCTGCTATGAAGCAAACATATATTCTCCGCCTGTTTTCCGCCTGTTCTCAGGCGTTGAACTTGGGCGCAAAATGGGCGCAAAACCCCGGCTTTCTGGGCTCAAATCGGGGGACGGCCGATGAGTAAGGGCAGCCGAATCAACGTAAATTTTGCGGGTTTATGGAGCGGGCGATGGGAATCGAACCCACGTCCGAAGCTTGGGAAGCTTCTATACTGCCATTGTACGACGCCCGCTCGTTTCTCAGGCGCCTCAATTATAACCAATAGACGGGCTGCTCGCATCTATGGAATTTCCAGAACCTTTTTGAAAACAATTCTCTTTCCTTTCGACCCTCGCTCGAGAACTGCCGGTTTCTAGCTTTTGCGATACAATTCATGAATGGGAATTTTGCGGCGGCTTTCACGCTGGATGGGATCACAGGACCAGATGACTCACATCATTGCCGGCAACATCGCTCCCGGATTTGTTCTCAAATCGCTAGACCACCAAGAATATTCGCTTCATAACCTCATGGAACGCGGCCCTGTCGTCGCCGCTTTCTTCAAGGTCTCCTGTCCGGTCTGCCAATTCACGTTTCCTTTCCTGGAGCGCCTTTACAAACTCTACGGCTCTGGTGACGTAAGTGTCCTCGGCATTTCCCAGGACGACGCCCGCGCCACCAAAAACTTTGCCTCCGAGTATGGTGTGACATTCTCCCTTCTTATGGATGAAGATGGCTACCCGGTCTCCAATGCCTACGGCCTGACCAATGTCCCCACCATCTTCTTAATCGACGCCGATGGCAAAGTGAAAGTCAGTTCCATGGGCTTTGACAAAAAGGATTTGGAAACGATTGCCCATGAACTTGCCGAGCGCCGCAAGATGGCGCTCACCCCGTTCTTTCGCCCCGATGAGGTTGTTCCCGCCAACAAACCAGGATGAAGCTCAAAAAATTAGGTCCGGTCCGGACCTGATTTTTCGGAGTTTGAGGGCAACCCCGACGCGGCCGAAAGGCCCAGCTCGCTCTTTTCTTGTAACCCGAAGCGTGCAAGCTCTCATTTATCCCATGAATCGCAGGGCCTCCGTGCTCGTGGCTACTCCATCTCGGTTTCCAGCCACTGTTTCTTATGCTTTTCGGATCGTTTTCGTTTGTCGGGAATCACTCGCGTAACGGCAGGTGCAAGTCCGGACTTTCGGGCCACACGACGTGCCTCTTTGCCCACGTCGATGATTTTCTTTTTCCGGCGCTTCATTTCGCTGGAGAGGTTAGCGCAACCCCGCGCAAGAAGGAAGGATCTCGGATCGGCCTGCGAGATTCGAGAGTGGCGCGATGGTCTGCCGTTAGAAATTGAACAAAAGCTGCAGATCGATTCGCCGATTTGCCGTCGACGAAGAGAACGGCCCGCCAGCCAGGGCATTGGACTCGCCAAACAGCGGTGAACTCAAATTGCCGATGGGATTTGCCGCATTCACTTTGTTGAAGACATTTCGTGCGTTCACACTGAACGTCAAGTTGTAACGCTTGTTGGAAGGGCTGCCGCCGAACATTCCTCCCCCGCGACCTCCGCCCCCACCGCCCCCTCGCGGCCCTCCGCCCCCCGGGCCACGGCCAAATGTGCCTCCACCCGGTCCACCGGGGCCACCTCCCGCCGCCGCTTCTTTCTTCTCGCCAAATCCAAACGTTTTGCTCAGTCGAATATTGAGCGTAAACCGTCCCGGCCCTGTGGCATCGTTGATTGGAATGACCGTTTGTCCCGGCAGCGTCACGAGGTTAAAGCAGCCGTAGATCGTGTCGATGACTCCCGTCGCTCCCGGCGAACAGTTCCCCACAGTCGGGCGCGTGTTAAACACGGCGTTGCCAAATAGCCCGGGAGCCTGGCCGGTGGTGATAGTAAACGGCAAGCCCGAGCTGGCGATCATAAACGGGCTCAAGCGAAAGCCTGCCGGCAAGCCGACCGTGCCGCCGAAGAAAACGCGATGCCGCACATCGAACGAGGCGCGGCCGTAGTCCTGCGTGATATCGAATGGATTGGATGGAATGCTGCCCGCGCCCGACGTATCGCTGTTCGCGTAATTCAGCGTGTAGTAACCGAACAGTGAAAGCTTCGTGCCCATTCGAACGCTGCTGTTCACAATGAATTGGTTCTGTTTGAAAATTCCGCCGGATTGGTATTGGTAGATGAATTCACTGGGCGGAGCATCGCCCGCGGGATTCGCGTTAATGAAATTTGTATAGAACTGGTGCACGCCGCGGGAATTCAAGTACGTCAGCGAAAGGTTAGCGGTCTTCGTTAGCTGCCGCTCGAGGCTAACTCCGGTTTGCATCGTATACGGAGTGCGAAGTTGCGGATTGGGCTGGTAAATCGTCTGTGGCGCGGAACTAGCCTGTTGAAACTGGGTGGGCAGCACGGCCTGGTTGGGGTCAAAGAAATTGGGATTTTGAATCAGAAACTGCTGCTGGATAATTCCATTTTGCAGTTGCTGCTGTAATACTAGGTCGGAACTGAAGCGATCGTAGAAAATCCCGTAGCCTGCGCGCAACACTGTCCTGGGAGATTTGTTTTTCCCGCTTCCATCCAGGGCCCAGGCGATGCCAATCCGCGGCGCAAAATCCGCGTGATCTCCCAGATTGTTTTGCGTTTCGTAGCGCAGGCCGGTGCTCAACGTCACATTGGGTCGGATGCGCCAGTCATCCTGCAAGAACAGCGCCCCATCGAACCAAGTGACCTTCGCGAAGGCGCTCCCCGCTGCATTGTTATTCAGCGAATAAAAACTTGCCCCTCCTCCTTGCGCCATGATTTGTGACATCGTCATGCCATTCTGAAGGCCCGTCAACGTAATCACATACGCTTGCAGCCCCGAGATTTGCGGGCAACTGCTGGGAGGATTGGGCACCGCGCAGCCAGAGACCGTTGGGTCGGGCCGCGAACCGAAAGAATACGATCCATTGAATCGGGCATTGGATGAGTTGTCCTCATTCGTGGCACGGAACCTGCCGCCGTATTTGACCGCGTGTTTCCCCAAATTCATGTACGTAATGTTCTGCAATTCATAGCGGTCTTGCGTATCGTGGTAAACGCCGCCGCTGCTGCCTCCCCCCGTAAAGGCTCCCTGAATCGAAATCGCGGGCGTGGCATTCAGTGGATTCTGATTGCTGCCTTCTCGAACGAATTGAAAGCGCGTTTCGTTGATCGTGCGCGCGTTGAGCACCTGTGTGTCTGTCGCTTGAAAAGTGTGCTCGCTGCTGAGTGAGTCGTGCCCGGTGGAGGGCAGGCTGAAGGATCCCACGCCGTCGCCGCTTTCGTTGTTCCGCCAGTATTGGTAACGCGCCGTCAGCGTGTTGTTCGGCGTTACTTGATAATCGAACCGCTGGCTCACATTGGTGCGCCCACGCGGATTGGGAAAGGCGCCGGCAAACTGCGTGATTTGCAGTGCGCTGGGATCCACAAATGGTGTGTTCACCACAGAAAGTTCATTGAGGTTGCGCCGCTCGATGTTGAAAAAGAACGATGCTTTCTTGCTCAGTGGTGCGCCCAAATTGGCGCTGTACTGCGTTGAATAATAGCCGGGGGTCTGCCCAGTGCCTTCGAACGGGTTTCTTGAGTTAAACCCTGCCGTATTCCCGGTCACAGCGAGCTGCCCGTGCAACTGGTCCGTTCCGGGCTTGGTGAAGATTTCTATCCGGCCATAGCCCAGCTTGTCGTACTCAGATGAGAACGGATTCTGATTGATGCGAATCTCGCGAATGGAAGCCTTCGGGGGAAGTTGCCCCGCCGTGAAACCATCAATATACATTTGGCCGCCGTTTGGCCCCGCCGAGGGCCCCGCAAGTGCCTGCAATTCCGATTGCAACTCGTCGGGGTCGTCGGAGAGCGCTTCGAGGTCTGTGCCCTTCAGCACCACCATTCCCGCGTTGTTGGAAGGATCGACGTCCACTTTCGTGCTTTGGTCGGTCACTTCAACTTTTTCCTCCTCGATCTGAATGACGAGGCCAATGTTGAACTGCAGCACTTGCCCGCCGGCAATCTCGACGCCTTCTTGCGTGAAAAGAGCGAATCCTTTCGCCACGGCTTTTAGCGTGTAGGTTCCCGGCGGAACTCCCTTGAACTCGTAAAAACCCTCTTGATTGGTCTTGGTGTCAAATGATGCGCCACTGGCATTGATCAACCGGACGGAAGCCTTGGCAATCACACCGCCCGATGGATCGGTCACGACTCCGTTCAATCCTCCAGTTGGGACTTGTGCATACACATTCTCATCACAAACAGAGAGCGCGAAAATACATAGGAAAATGACCATGACGATGCGAAGGCGTCGATAATTCATCAGATTCCCGGAATCAATGCGCCTGGCGCCGGGGCTGCGCAACATCAAGGAGTCCCCGCTTCTCCGCTGGGCGCGGCGCCGAGGCTCCAGGGCGAAAGAATTGTAGATGCGTTGCTATTGGGTGAGGCTTCCAGGATGGGCTCCACTCCGCCGAGCAGAATAATCACTGACGGCACACCGCTGAAACCGCCCTCCGTGGCAACGATCATGACGACATCGCCCTTCTGCAAGTCAGCGAGTCCTGCCGCGGGCATTCGACTCATCATCTGCTGAAGGTCGCCGGGCCCGCCGCCAGCATTCCTTCCCGGGCCTCCGAAGCCGCCAGCCCCTGCACCTCCGCTTGGTGGCCCTGCGGGTCGCGCTCCTTCAGCTGCACTCGCGTTCGCGTTGGAACCCGCGCCCGCTGCCGCAGCCCCTGCGCTCGCACCCGCCGCGTCGGCCGGAATTCCCTTCAAGCGCGCCGCGATGCGCTGTGCCATGGGTAGCGGCAATTTCCGGAGTTGTGAATCCCCCGTGATTTTCACGGTGACGGCTTTCTTCGTGGCCAGATCCTGCAGGGTAATGCTATTGGACGTTGCGTCGATCGCGGAAATGGTTCCTGCGATGTTTCGGAACGTTCCGGAAACGATTTCAACCGCCATGACCTCGCTTCCGTCCGCGTTGCGAGCGCCGCGCGCACGAAGCTGGTCGCCGGGTTTGATCTGGTCGAGGGGAGCAGGTTTGGCATCATCAAACTTGACGGAATCGGGAGCGTATCGCCGCAGGATGGC
>QHYP01000257.1 GCA_003224195.1 Acidobacteriota bacterium
CCCAAGGACTGCCCGACAGACACGGTTCGCGTGTGGTTCGTGCCGGACGACACGCCTTACTTTTATTGGCTGATTCCCGAATCGGAGGAGCGCGGCGCGCTGGGCTTGATCGCCGAAGACGGCCGCGACGCGGCGCGGCGCCTCGCGCGTTTCCTGGAAAAAAGGCGGATGGAGCCGATTGCGTGGCAAGGCGCGCGCATTCCGGCGTACCGGCGCTGGATTCCGGTGCGGCGGCGAGTGGGCCGAGGCGATGTTTATCTGGTAGGCGATGCGGCCGCCCAAGTGAAAGTCACGACAATCGGCGGGGTGATCACGGGCTTCCGCGGAGCGCGTGGCGTGGCCGAAGCCATCCTGAACGGCGGGCGCAGCGCGGAGTTGAGAGCGCTGCGGCGGGAGCTCGGCACGCATTGGCTGATCCGGCGCGCGTTGCACCATTTTCAGCAGGTTGATTACAGCCGGCTGGTGGATTTACTCGATGCGTCGGCCCGGGAGTCCCTGGGCGAGATCACGCGGGACGAAGCGGCGCGGCTCTTGTGGAGTGTGGCCCGCAGGCAGCCCCGGCTCGTGCTTCTGGGGTTGCGGGGTCTGCTCTTGGGCCATCGCGATTTACGTCCTTAGCGTCCCGGCGGTCCGCGGCGCGCACAGCTCCACGGCGGTGGCAGGAAAGTCACGCGATCAACGTTCTGGGTGACCGCGAAGCGGTCAACATTTTGGGTGACCGCCCCGATTCCATCGGGGTAAACGCCACAAGCGGTCAACGGGCTCGGCGGTCATGCCGCGTGAGTAGGGGCTTTGCAACTTTTCAAGATTCGTTCAAAATGACGCCTCTGATTCCGGCTTCAAATACACGGATGGGCCACCCCGGGGCCATCCACGGGAGAACTGGACTTGCGCCTTTCAGTGATCGGCTGCGGCTACGTGGGCCTAGTGACGGGAGCGTGTCTGGCGGAAGCCGGGCACGATGTGATTTGCACGGACATTGACGGCGAGCGCATCGCGCAACTCCAGGCGGGCGGGATTCCCATCTACGAGCGGCACCTGGACCAGGTGCTCGCCGCGGGACGCGGCGCGAAGCGGCTCTCGTTCACGCCGGATGCGGGCGAAGCCATCCGCGGGGGCGACGTGATATTCATCTGCGTGGGCACGCCACCAAAGGAATCCGGGGAAGCGGACCTTTCGGCGATTGACCACGTGGCGCGGCAGATTGCGCGGGAGGCCCGCTCGCCCAAGCTGGTGATCGAGAAGAGCACGGTGCCTGCGCGCACGGGAGTCGAGCTGCGGCGCGCGCTCACAGCCTATTCGCGGAACTCGGCGATTCAGTTCCGCGTCGCGTCCAATCCCGAGTTTTTGCGAGAGGGGACCGCCGTGCTGGATTTTTTCCATCCGGACCGCGTGGTGGTCGGCGTGGAGGAAGAGATTTCTGCCGCGGAGCTGCGCGAAATTTACCGGCCCATTCTCGAGCGGAAGTTCAACTGCCCGGTGCACGAGGGGAAATGCCCGCCGGGCGCGGAGGGAGCCTTCCTGGTCACGACGATCAACAGCGCGGAGCTGATCAAGCACGCGTCGAATTCTTTTCTAGCGCTGAAAATCAGTTACGCCAACGTGATCGCGGACATTTGCGAAAAGATCGGCGCCGACGTGGAAGAAGTAACGCAAGCGATGGGGCTCGATCCGCGCATCGGCACGCAATTCCTCAAAGCCGGGCTGGGCTTCGGCGGCTTCTGTTTCCCGAAAGACATTCAGGCGTTCATCCACCTATCGGAGTCGGTCGGCGTGAACTTCGACATTTTGAAGGCTGCTGAACGCGTGAACAAGCAGCGGATCGACCGCATTCTGGAAAAAGTACACAAAGCGCTGTGGGTGATGAAGGGAAAACACGTTGCGGTGCTGGGCCTGGCTTTCAAGGCGAATACGGACGACATTCGCTTCGCGCCCGCACTGGAGGTCGTGCGGCGGCTGCTGGAAGAAGGCGCCAAAGTGCACGGCAGCGACCCCGAAGCCATGCCGCGCGCGAAGGCTGTTTTTCCGCAGGTGAGCTACCACGCGGATCCGTACGAAGCGCTGCAGGACGCGGACGCGGCGCTGGTGTGCACGGAGTGGGACGTCTTCCGTCAGATCGACTGGGAGCGGGCGGGCAAACAGATGGCGCGGAAGCTGGTGATTGACGGGCGCAATCTTTACTCGCCGCGGCGGATGCGAGAGCTGGGCTTCGAATACCACTGCTTCGGCCGAATGGAATAGCGGCCGCCGGAGCTCACTTGGCGGCCGCTGCGTACTGCTTTTTGAAATAATCGAGCGTCAAACCAAGTCCTTCTTCGAGTCCGACTTTGGGTTCCCAGTTCAAGAGTCGCTTGGCTTTGGAAATGTCCGGACAGCGGCGCTTGGGGTCGTCCTGCGGAAGAGGCTTGAAGACGATCGGAGGCGCATCCGGGAAATGCGCGCGGATGCGCCCGGCGAATTCGAGAATGGTGATTTCCTGCGGGTTGCCGATGTTGACGGGAAGATGTTCGCCGGACTGCATCAGCCGGTAGATTCCCTCGACCAAGTCGGAGACGTAGCAGAAGCTACGCGTCTGCTGGCCGTCGCCATAAACGGTGAGGGGTTGGCGGGCGAGCGCCTGGTAAACGAAGTTTGGAAGCGCGCGGCCGTCGTTCAGGCGCATGCGCGGGCCGTAGGTGTTGAAGATGCGCACGATGCGCGTCTCGACGCCGTGAAACCGGTGATAGGCCATGGTCATCGCTTCGGCGAATCGTTTTGCTTCGTCGTAGCAGCTGCGCGGCCCTACAGGGTTGACGTGACCCCAATAGGTCTCGTCCTGCGGGTGCACGTGGGGGTCGCCGTAGACCTCACTCGTCGAGGCGAGGAAGAACTTCGCCGACTTCGCTCGGCACAAGCCCAGCGCGCAGCGTCTGGATGGGTAGTTTCAAGTAATCCACGGGGCTCGCGGGAGAGGCGAAGTGGAGAACATAGTCCACCGGGCCCGGCACGTCGATGTACATGGAGACATCCGCGCGGGCGATGCGGAAGCGCGGAGAATTCAGGAGATGACCGACGTTGGAGTCCACGCCGGTGATCAAATTGTCGAGTGCAAGGACGTCCCAGCCCTCGGCGATAAGGCGGTCACAGAGATGCGACCCGAGAAAGCCAGCTCCGCCCGTGACGACAGCTCGCATCGGCGAGGCGCTCCTAAAAAACAGTGGAGTATTTTAGCCTGTCGCGCGGCGATTGACCAAACGGCGGCGTCGGATGCGCGTAGGGGCAACGGAACGCCTTTCGCTCTTCCATCGTAGGTGTAAGCATGACGTCTTCCTATTAGCGCTTCGGAAGGGCACGAATCGCCTAAAGGGACAAAGGATTGCGCGCGGCGCGCCGCGATTGACCGCATGCAGCGCGAAGGATACGATGCGCAGACGTCATGGCGCCGTTCCAAGCTGCTGCTGCGCGCCCGCGCGTCCGGGCGCGGCTTTGGATTGCGATTTTCCTGGGACTCGTGTTTCTCGTACTCGCGGGCGCGTTGGGCGTTGGCCGATGGCTTATCGTGGAAGATCCACTTGGGAAAGCTGATGCGGTCGTGATTCTCAGCGGCCGAATGCCGATGCGGGCGCGGGAAGCCGCGGCGCTCTATCGCGAGGGTTGGGCGCCGCAAGTTTGGGTGACGCGACCTGCGGGTCCCGGCGCGGAACTCGGAGCGATGGGGATTCCCTACGTGGGCGAAGCGTTCTATAGCCAGCGCGTGTTGATCCATCTCGGCGTGCCGGCGGATGCCATCCGCGTTCTCGAGCCGGATTGCGCGAACACGGCAGCGGAAGTGGACGCCGTTTCCCAAGCGCTCGAACGCGAGCGCGGGTCTTCCGTCATCCTGGTGACGACAAAGGCCCATACCCGGCGTGTCCGCGCGCTCTGGCGCAAGCGCGCGATCCCGGGGATGCGGTGTATTGTTCGGGCGGTGCGCGACGATCCTTATGACGGGGCGCATTGGTGGCGGAGTTCGAGCGATGCACTGGACGTGGTGCGTGAAGTCTTGGGCCTGGCGAATGCCTGGGCGGGCTTGCCCTTGAAGCCAGCTTTTTGAATTTGCTGGAGGCGTATGAAGCATTTTCTCCTCGCGAGCCTCCTTCTGCTGGTGGCGGCCGATGCTAATGCACAAGAGGGAGGGCGGGTCTCCTACTTTCGCACCATCATTGTGCAGGGGCCGGGAACCGTCCCCGGCGACCTCACCTGTATCTTTTGTTCGGTGGTTGTGGCGCGCGGGGGCGTAGGCGGCAATGTGGTGACCATCGGCGGAGATATCGACATAAGTGGATCGGTGGGAGGCGACGCCAAGGCGGTCGGCGGGATGGTACGGGTTCGGACGGGAGCCCGCGCGGGCGGCGACCTTTTCGCTATAGGCGGGCCAGTTGAAAGGGAGCCGGGAGCCCATACACCCGAAGGCGCCGAGCCGGAGTCGTACCCGTGGATTCATGTTCCGGGCCAGCGATACATCGGGTTGCGCGGCGCGCTTGCGGTACTCGGGCTGTACTCGACCATTGTTTCTTTGGTGACACTGGTGCTGCGTCCGAGAAGAGTCCAGGCGATCGAGGAGGCAATCACAGATCATCCGTTTTTGGTCGGCCTCATTGGGCTCGTGTTATGCATTGTTTTCGGTATTTTGTTGGATACTACGGACCGGCTGGGCCGTTGGGAGGCTGCAGCAAATCTTTCCGTGCTTGGTGTAGCGGGAATACTATTCGCCGTGGGTACCGCGGGAGTCGCCCAGGCGATCGGGGAGTTGACCTTGCCGCGCTCGAATCTGACTTCGCTGGCCACGGGCATTTCGGCGCTCGCTGTATTGCAGTTAATTCCCGTTCTTGGAGCGGTGGTTGCCCTGTTCGTGCTGGTCGGCGCGCTTGGCGGCGCGGTGTGGAGCGGCCTCGGGTTTCGGGGAGGCGCTCCACCGAAACCCCGCGCCACAGAGATGAACCTCTTCCCGTAACCAGACGAGGGTCAGAAAAAGAAGAAGCGTTTGCGGCGACGACGCGGTTTTTCATCGAGAACTTCGGGAACATAGGGCAGCGGGCGGCCTTCGAAGACAGCGCGCGGATTTTCGATCAGCAGGTTTCGCGCGAGGTCCTCGTCAAAGCGCGCGGCGAGCGCTTCGTAAGCGGGGCTGAGCAGCAGGCGGCGATTGCGCGTGTTGTGCGCATCACTGGCCACCAAGTGAACCAGGCCGCGCCCGATCCATTCTTCGGCGTCGCGCTGCGCGCCGGGGCCGAACCCTGCCGTCAGCGCGCCGGCGGTGACTTGCACGGAGCAGCCCATGCGCACCCAGCGGAGCAACCGGTCCGGCTGCGCGCGAAGAATCCCGTTGCGTTCCGGATGCGTGATGATGGGTCGCAGGCCGGCGAGCTGCAGTTGATGAAGCGTTTGGTCCATCGAGGGCGGAATAGCGAACTCGTCGAATTCGACGAGGAGATAGTTCCGCTGATTGAGGCAGAAGCGCGCGGGGTCAACTTTGAGAGCGGCGAGATTTTCCGGGTTGAGATGGAAGTCACAGCCTGTGGCGACGTGCAGCCGGTCACCGAGGCGCTCCTGCAACGCGCCGCGGATGCGGCGCACACGTTGGTAGTCGAAGTGGTAGTGGTTGTTGGCATGGGGAGTGGCGATGACGTGGGTAATGCCGTCGGCGATGGCGTCTTCGGCCATGGTCATCGCGTGCTCAAGTTGCTCCGGCCCGTCGTCCATTCCCGGGAGAATGTGGCAATGGATGTCGATCATGGCCGGTCAGCGCCACCACGCCGCGATCACTTGCCAGGCGCCGAGGACGAACAGCAGCCCCGCAAAGGCTTGGCGCATGCGCTGCGGCTTCAGTGATTCCGCAAGATTGCCGCCGAAAATGCTCCCCACAAACATGCCCGGAAGGAGCTCCAAACCGACTCGCCAGGAGACGTACCCCTCTTTCGAATAGGCGAGAAAAGCGAGCAGGCCCGTGGGCGGCACCAGAGCGATCAGGCTCGTGCCCTGGGCGCGATGCTGCGAGAAACCGAAAAGCAAAACAAGCAGGGGCACCAGCAGCACGCCTCCGCCAACCCCGAAGAGCCCCGCGGCAACTCCGCAAAGTAAGGCGGCGGCAAAGATGCCCGACTGGCGGAGCAGGCGGTCAGGCACGTTTTTTCTCCCGTGAATCAGACACAGCTACGAGCTTTGTTTTCCTCCAGAGCAAAATTGCCGAAAGCATGAGGAAGCAGCCGAGCGCACCCTTCAGGTTGTTCGACGACATGGGAATGGCAATCAAGCTGCCCAGATATCCGCCGGCCAAGATCCCAAGAGCGCAGAGGATACCGGGAGGCAAATCCACATCGCCGCACTTCCAGTAAGCGAAGAGAGCGCCCAAGCCGACTGGCGGAAGCAGAACGAAGAGCGAGGTGCCTTGCGCCAGGTGCTGGTCCATGCGCAGCAGGTAGACTAACGCGGGGACAAGGACAGCACCGCCGCCAATCCCAAACAGCCCCACCAGAACTCCGACGCCGAGCCCAAGCAGAAGGATCTCGAGGGTCATGAAAGCTCGCGTAGCGCAGGCAGTATCATCCCTTGACTCGGCGCAAACGGGCAACAGGAATTGCTTTTCGCGAAGCACGCGCGTCCGGTGGTGAGGAAATTCTCGCAGGGCAAAATGCAGATCGTTGCCAAAGGCCAATGACTAAGAAACAGAATGGGAATCCGGAGCTGGGCGCTCCGGATTCCCATGGGGTTGGCCCTGTCGAAACAGTGGGGGCATCACTGTTTGGCGGAGGATAACAGGGCCAGCAAAGTGACTTCGCTGCGTGTTTCGTTCTTTGCCAGCTCTTTCTCTGCGGGCGACTTGTAGATTTCGCGTCCACGCCGGTCTCCCGCGGTCCACACTTGCGCAAGGAAATAGCGATTACCGTAGCGATGGAAGACCAGGCACGTTTCCGGTTGCCAATCCTTTGACTGCATGGCATTGGTCATCACAATGGCCGATGGACCGCTGTTCTTGCTAAGGATCAGCAGCGCTACTCCACCGTTTGCCTGGCGCTGAATGTCGTATTCCCCAGCTGGAAGTGTGACCGCATTTGCGACGAAGGCGAACGGGACCTGTACCCGGAAGGATTGCTGCGCCTGAGCGGGCCCAGCCACGGCCGCGACGAAGAGGCCCACCAGAATTGCAATCGCAAAAATTGACTTTTTCATGTGACCCTCCTTTTGAGTTCTGCCGGCAGCCATTTATGCTGACCTGCCGCTCTCTTGTGGCATTTTTGCCTCCACCCAATGCCTCGAGACGGGCCGCACTTTCGCGCAAAAGCGCAACGCTGGCAATGCACTGCGGATGAACTCGAGGAGAACTATCGATGAACAGTTAATCTCACGGCGCCGAAGGACTTAAGAACCGTCCAGTGGGCTGCAATCGCGATTTCGGCGGCCGTGATATATTCATCGCAAGCAGAGGCACTTGTATGCCACAGGAATCCCGAACTTCGGGGGTACTCCGGTTCAATGTGTTCCAGGTGGACCTTCGTGCCGGAGAACTGTACAAGGCGGGTCGCAAGATCAAGCTGCAGGTGCAACCGCTGCAGGTCCTGGCGATGCTGTTGGAGCGCCCCGGCGAGGTCGTTACGCGTGAAGAGCTCAAGCAGAGGCTCTGGCCGGTGGATACGTTTGTTGACTTCGATCACAGCCTGAACACAGCTATCAAGAAGGTA
>QHYP01000258.1 GCA_003224195.1 Acidobacteriota bacterium
AGCGCGAGAAAGCGCACTTGGTGTGTATCCGCTGTCGTGTCGCCCGCGCGTTTTCGCGCATGGATCCGGGCCAGTTTCAGCGCGCCCTCGATTGCTTCCGTGCCGCTGTTGGTGAAGAATGCGCGTTGCAGTCCGGACCACTCAACCAGCTTCTTCGCGAGCGGCCCCTGCCAGGCATTGTGATAGAGGTTCGAGAGGTGGATCGCGCGCGCCGCCTCGCGCCGGATCACACGAACGATTCGCGGGTGCGCGTGGCCGAGCGCGTTGACGGCAATGCCGCCCAAGAAGTCGAGGTATTTCTTTCCGCGCGCGTCGAAGACATACCCGCCGCGGCCGTGCGTGAACACAATCGGCGGTCGCTTGTAGGTCGGCAGCAGAAACTGTTCGGCATCGCGCAGCGCCGCGTTTGCGCCAACCGCGTCTTTGCGTCCGCCCGAATTCTTTTTCTTCGCCGGCATCGCTTTAGGCCGTCACCTGCGCCGCCTGCGCGAGGAGGAGGCGTTCGCGCGTCACGAGCGTGCCCGACAGTGCCGCTGGCTTGCGCGCAGCTCCGTTGCCCGCAGCCCGCGCCGCGTTCAGCAGCGCGCCCGGCGCAACGCCGCCGACGATACGGACCTCACCCACGCCGCCCTCGAGCGCCCGCTTCGCCGCCTCCAGCTTCAAGACCATACCCCCCGAGACGACATGCCTCTGCACCAGGTTTCCAATCTCCTCGCACGCAATCGCCGGCAGAATTTTTTCGCCCTGCAGCACTCCGGCAACATCCGTGAGATAAATCAATTGATCCGCGTGGACGTATTCCGCGCAGGCCGCGGCCATGTGATCCGCATTGATGTTATAAAGTTCGCCGTCGCTGCCGAGTCCCAGGCACGGCGCCACCGGCACCAGCCCCTCGCGCCAGAGCGATTCGAGAAACGCCACGTTCACGCCCGTGAGATAGCCCACAAAGCCGAGCCCGCCTTCCACTTCGTTGTAGATCAGCGGCTCCGCGCGGAAGCATGCCGCATCCGCCGCCGAAATCCCGACGGCCGGCTGGCCTTTGGCGGAAATCGCGGCCGCCAGCCGCTTATTCAGCAGCCCGGCGAAGACCATCACGGCCGCGTCGCGGGTCTCCTGATCGGTCACGCGCAAGCCCGCAACGAAGCGGCTCTCGATATTCATGCGTTTCAGCGTCTCGGTGAAAAACCGCGCGCCGCCGTGTACGACCAGGATTTCGTGTCCTTCGCGCGCGAGCGCCGCCACCTGCTGCGCCAGCGCGCTCACCGTCGCCGCGTCTTCCAGCAAAGCTCCCGCAAACTTGATCACGAGTCTCATTGCAGTCCAGTTGTCTCCTCCAGGCCCAGCATATGATTGAAGTTTTGCACCGCCTGGCCCGACGCGCCCTTGCCCAGGTTGTCGAGGCAGGACACGACGATCAAACGCTCGCCCGGCGCGTCCAGCGCGAATCCGACGTCGCAGAAATTCGTGTGCGCCACATGCTGCAGCTCCGGCAATTCCCCCACCGGCCAGATACGCACCATTGGCCGCCCCGCGTAGAATTGCCGGTACAGCGCTTCGACCTCGGCCGCTTGCCGCGGCTTTTCCAGCCACACGTAGTTCGTGGAGAGGATCCCGCGCGCCAGAGGCAGCAGGTGCGTGGAAAAGATGACTTGCGAGTTCGCGAGGCCCGTGTGCTCCAGGATTTCCGGTGTATGCCGGTGCGTGAAGAGCCCGTAGGCGCGGAAATTTTCGTCCACCTCGGCGAAATGCAGGTCGTGACGCGGTTCTTTGCCCGCGCCGGTCGCACCGGATTTGCAATCGCAGATGACGCCGCGCCCCGCCGCGATCCATCCCGCCTCGGCCAGTGGCCGCAGGGCGAGGATGACCGATGTAGCGTAACAGCCCGGATTCGCCACGAGTTTCGCCTGCGGCAGCGCGTCGGCGTACAGCTCGGGCAATCCGTAAACGGCCTGCTCCAGCAAGGCCGCAGGCGGGGCAGGCAGCTTGTACCAGGAAGAAAACGTATCGCCCGAGCGAAATCGAAACGCGCCGCTCAAATCCACGACGCGCAGGCCAGCCGCGACAAGCGCCGGCGCGATCTCCGCCGATGCCTCGTGCGGCGTCGCCAGAAACGCCGTACCGGCATCGCTTTTCACGATGGCTTCAACCGAAAGCGGCCGCACGGGCGCTTCGCCCCAGCTCCGGAATTGCGGAAAGAGTTCGCCGAGGCACTTTGCGCCGCTGGTGTCCCGCAGATAAAAGACCGGTTTCTCCACCGCCGGATGCCGCAACAAGATCCGCGCAAGCTCGAGCCCCGTGTAGCCCGACACTCCCGCCACGGCGACGTGTCGTGGATCTCTCATTTCAGCAATTCCTCGATCCTTGACTGCAACGCCTCGCGCGCCTTCCGCTTCGGCGTGACGATCAGCACCGTGTCGTCGCCCGCGATGGTTCCCGCCACTTCGCCGAATTTCGCGCTGTCCAGCGCCGCCGCCAGCGGCTGAGCTCCGCCGGGTGGAGTTTTCAGGACAAGCAAATTTTCGGCCGGCCGGATGTCCACCAGGAACTCGCGCACCGCCCGCGTGAAGGGCGGCAAGCTGACGCTCTCCTCCGCAAGCGGCGCGCCCGGCTTGTAGCCGTCGTCCGTCTTGACCAGCTTCAGCTCGTGGATGTCGCGCGAAAGCGTGGCCTGCGTCACCCGCAGCCGCTGGTGCGCCAGCCGCCGCCGGAGATCATCCTGGCTGTCAATGTGTTCCGCTGACACCAGCCGGAGGATCTGTCCTTGCCGGAATTTCTTGCCCGTGCCCATCCGCAATCCGTAAATATGCATTCGACTGTATATTTATACGATCTGCCGGGGTCCCTGTCAAACTTTATTTCGCCGCCGCGTGCCTGTCCGCACGGCCGATATCCAGTTCGCGCCACGCCTTTCCTCAAGACTGGATTTTCCCTGCGGGGAATGTTACGAATCGCCATTACGGCCCTTGCCATGCCCAGTACGTGCAAATCTCCGGCCTGCAAGTCGAGCGTACCGAGCGCCCTCGCCGAGCAAGGGCTGTGCATTCTGCATTTCACGCTTTCGCTCGAGCACGCCTGTTCGGACATGAGGCGGGAAACCGTGCTCGGCAACGCTCCGCAGGATCGCCAGAAGGAGATCATCGGCTTTATCGGGGAGAACGGCGAGCGGCTCGCTCGAGTGGCCACCAGCGGCCTGCCCCTCACGGACGATTTGAAAGCCCGCGTGCTCAGCACGTTTCTGACGCTGATGAACCTCCGCGAGAACCTTGACCGCGCCTCGATGCGCTCTCCCTTCGGTCGCAGCGGAGTCATGCGCTGAACGCCCCGGGAGCAGCCTCACATTCTTTGGAAGGGGTCCCGAAGCGGGGAGGAATTATGCGCCGATGTATCGCGCGTAGAGCGA
>QHYP01000259.1:0-1919 GCA_003224195.1 Acidobacteriota bacterium
TTGCGCGTTGCATTGCGACGTACGAGAGCACTCCGAACAGACCCACCGCGGCCAGCACCAGCGATAGCACAGCGAACGCAAGTAGAAGTGTTGCGTCAAAGCTGGCGTCAAGCGTCGACTTGCCGATGAGCTGGTCCATCGTCAGCACATCGGAGATTGGCAGCTCCGGATCAAGCTGTTGCACGATTTTTTGGATAGGCAAAGCCAAGGAAGTCACATCGCGGCCGGACCGCACAGCAAGCCTCACACCCAGGGTGTCCGAGTAAAGCACCGGAAAATACATAGTGGGCTCCGGTGGCTTGGCGATAAGAAAGCGCGTGTCGCCCACAACCCCAATGACTTCAAAAGAGTTCATCCCAAGCGTAAGCAGGTGCTTGCCGATGGGATCCTCGTCCGGGAAATATCGCCGTACGAACGAATCACTGACAATAACTTTCCAGGCTCGCTCAGGCCGCTGGTCATCATTGAAAGTTCGTCCGCTCAACAACGGAATCCCAAGAGCTGCGAAATATCCCGGCTCGGCCCAGCGGACGATTGCATATTGACTCTTGCCCAGCGGCAGTGGCGGGTGTTCGGCAATCGTAAAACCGTTGTCCTGCCAATAACCCTGCCCCGGAACTGCACTTACGAGTACGGCGGCTTGAACGCCGGGCAGAGAACGCACACCTGAGAGCAGGGTCTCAAAAAAATTCACACGCTGCGCGGGCCGAGTATATTGCGCCTCGGGGAGCGTGACACCCATCGTGAGCACATTATTTGTGATGCAACCGAGATCGGACGACCGCAGCCGTGCGTAGCTCTTCAGCAATAAACCCGCTCCGATGAGCAGGACCACGGTAAGGCCCACTTCAAGGGAAACCAGCCATTTGCGCAGGCGCACTCGTCCCTGCCCGGCGCTATGCGAACGCGAGGATTCCTGGAGGGAAGAAAGTATCTGATCGCTCTTGATCGAAAGAAAAGAGGTCATTCCCGCAAAAAACGCGCACAAGAGAATTAGCCCTGCGCCAAAAGCCGCAACCACGCCGTCCATTTGAATAGCCTCGACTCGGCTCATGTCCTGGCGTGAGGCGACGAACCAATGAATCACACCATACGCGATCAGGAGACCCGCAGCGCCACCCGCGACCGACAGCAGGAAACTCTCGGTCAGGTGCTCGCCAAGCAACCGCCAGCGGCTGCTGCCCAGCGCGGTGCGAATGGCAAGTTCTCTTCGCCGGGCGGCGCCGCGGGCGACCAAAAGACTGGCGACATTCAGACACGCAATCAAAAGCAGGCAGCCCGTCGCCGCAAGCAGCACGTACAGAGGAGTCTTAATCTCTCCAACGATGGACTCCAATAATGGCTGGCTGTTTGCGACTTTGTTGATGAACGGATTATCGAGATGCTGATCGTGCAGGCGGCGCACGATGACGGAAAGCTCCGCCGTTGCCTCGCTTTCGGATACTCCGGGTTTCAGACGTCCGACGGCCGCGAACATATGCTCATCGAATTGCTGCCATCGCTGAGGAAATTGTTCATGGTAAATCGGCGTCCACACCTGCACGCTCTGATCCGGATATGCGAACCACCACGGCATTACGCCGACGACGCTGTAAGGTTTCGCGTTCAGATGGATTGTTTGATTTAGGATCGCGGGATCGCCGCCGAAGCGCCGCTTCCACAAACCCCAGCTCAGAACGACGGTCGCATTGGCGGACGGCTGATCGTCTGCGGCAGTGAATCCTCGGCCGAGCGCGGGTTCTACGCCAAGGATTGGAAACAAATTCCACGAGCACTGGGTAGCCCGCACTTTTTCGGGAAGCTGTCCGCCCGCTCCGGAAAGGTTATATTCGTCCTCACTCAAAAGAATCGCCAAGTCGGTGAAGCCGTGGCTTTGCTTTTTCCACTCTTCAAATACGCCCCCGGCGATCACGTTGTAC
>QHYP01000259.1:1924-6120 GCA_003224195.1 Acidobacteriota bacterium
CATATAAGCGGACCAGCCGCGCCGGTTCCTTGAAGGGGAGCGGTTTCAGTAGTACGGAGCGCACGACCGCGAAGAGCGCGATGGTGGCTCCAATGCCGAGCGCGACCACAAGGATGGCGGCGAGGGTGAACGTCGGCGCTTTGCGGAGCTGGCGAAATGCATACTGCACGTCGCGTGAGAAAGTTTCGATCTGCGGAAGGCTGCGGCGTTCGCGAAGGTTGTCCCTCAATTGTGTGAGGCCTCCAAACTGCCGGCGCGCGGCATAGTGCGCCTCTTCGGCATTCATGCCCTGCCGCAGGAATCGCCCCTCCAGCATGGCCAGATGTGCTCGGGCTTCTTCATCAAATTCTCGCTCGAAGCGCCGCCGTTCCAGCATGCCGCGAATTCGGGACAACATGGCGCGGACTTTCGCTAGCATGTGTTACCTCTCGTCTATCTGTAACAGCCTTCCGATGACGCCGGAGAAGCGCTCCCAATTCTCGGTCTCATGGGCGAGTTGTTTCCGGCCGGTTTTGGTGAGCGAATAGAACTTCGCCCTGCGGTTGTTCTCCGAGACCCCCCATTTCGAGCTGATCCACCCCTTTTGCGCGAGGCGCAGGAGCGATGCATAGACCGTGCCTTCATTGAGCTTCAGCAGTTCTTCGCTGATCTGTTCGATCCGGCGGGCGATGCCGTAGCCGTGAAGCGGGCCAAGCGCGTCCAGAGTCTTGAGCACCATCAGGTCAAGCGTCCCTTGCAAGACTTCGGATTTGATTTGAGCCATTGTGGCTCCTATGCGATGCGCATAGGACAGTAACATGGCTCCTTTGGGATGTCCATAGGTAAGGCTGGGAGGCCACAAAAATGCCCCCCCGCGCTCCCGCTCCAGGAAGTCTCGCCTCTCTGCGTCCTCTCGTTTTTGCTTCTTCACGCCGGCCTGGATACAATCGAACCGTCTTGTTCCGCCCGCGTTCCAACCGTGTTTTTCGCCTTGCGCTTCTCCCTGCACTGGCGCTCTGGATATCCTCGTGCACGGTTCCTCTTGGTCCGGGCTACACGATTGAAAAACAAACAGTCCAAGTGCATTTTGTGCCCGGTACGGATCCGCGCATCGCGGTAGACGCAAACTACGACCTGCGGAATTCCGGAACTCAGCCGCTCCCCTCGATCGAGATTCGCTTGCCCGGACCGCGGCGCTTCCGAGTGACGCAGCTTCGCGCGGAGTGGGATGCCGCGCCTCTGCAAAGCGAGCCGCCGTCGGAATTCGTCTCGCGGCCGCGCGATACACTGTTCGTTCTGCCGGTTCCATGGCCGCCGCGGCAGGGCCACCGTTTGCATCTCGCTTTTGAATTTGGTCGGCCGGTGGGTGAAGCCTCGCAATTGAACTTCGCCGCGGACGCGTTCTATTTGCCCGCGGAAGGTTGGGATCCCGAATTAATTCCCGCCCGGGGCCTTTTTGGTTCCGGCGGCATTCCTCCCAAAAAGTGGGAGCTTTCCGTTCGTGTGCCGCAAGGATTTCTCGTCCATGCGAGCGGACGCGAAGGAAAGACAGAGCGAGCGGGCGGCGAAAACGTGGTCAAGTTCACTCAACACCCAGGGGATCACTACCCCTTCGTGGTGGCCGGGCAGTATACGGCAACTCGCTTTGATTCGGCAGGCCAAACCATCTATATCTGGACGCGGACCAGCCAGGAGCAGGCCGCTTTGCAACAGGCACAAGATTCGCTCGCCCGCGCTATCAGGGCATACGACGCGGTTTTCGGCACGCGTCGCAAAGATGCCCGTGCCCTCTGGATCGCCGAGTGCCCGGTCGCGGGAAGTTGCGTCCCACGGCTTTCTCCGGCTATGACGCGCTTGCTGCTGCCGGAAAACGTGACCATCGCGGAAGTCGCATCACTGGACAGCGTTTTGGTGGATCTTTCCGCGGGCTTTCCCGGTTTTGCGGTTGCCGCTGCGCCTTCGCTCGCGGCGAGCTGGTTGGGATACGGGCAGAATCCAGCTTTCTGGGAGCAGGAGCCGCCCATCTCCGCGCTCCCCATATTTGCTGCGGCACTCGGACGCGAGGCTATCGAAGGCCCACAAGTGCGCAGTGAAATCATCCGCCGGGCGCTCGCGTCGATCCCTTTGGGCGCGCAGGCGCAGAACGGCCAGGAAACGCACGCCAGAGAAAAGGGCCTGCTTTTTTTCTACGCCTTGCAGGACCAGTATGGCCAGCAGCCCCTTGCCAATGCCCTTCGGGATATGATTCAGGCGCGGCGCCAGCGCGGCTTCAACCTCGATGACCTGATCGCCGCGCTCGAGGCGGAGACGCACCAGAATACGGCGGCGTTTGTGCGTCTGTGGCTGAAGCACCCCGGTATCCCGCAGGAGTTTCGCGCGCGGTATGCAAACGACGCCGCGCCGGCTGTCACTTCTTCCAAGGAGATGCTCCCATGAAGGATGTCGTCCTCACCGATCGCGGTCCCAAACCCATTGGGCCGTACTCGCAGGCCATCAAGTCCGGCGGCCTTCTGTTCATCTCTGGGCAAGTCGCGCTCGATCCAAAGACGAACGAATTCCTGGGTGGCGACATCCGCCAGCAAACCGAGCGGACCCTCGAGAACGTGAAAGGGATTCTCGAGGCGGCGGGGGCGAACCTTCACCACGTCCTCAAGACGACCGTGTTTCTGAACGACATCAATGATTTTGCGGCGATGAATGAAGTCTATGGACGTTATTTCCCCACGGCAGCGCCGGCCCGCTCGACCGTCCAGGTGGCGCGCCTTCCCAAAGACGCACTGATCGAAATCGAAGTCATCGCGAACATCTGAGATTGCAAATTGATTTGCGCAGAGGCGCTGGGGGATGGCTACGGTTTGTCGGGGCTTTCCCAGGCTTCGTGGAGCGCGAGGATGGTGGGCACTACGATCCCCGCGGTAATGACGAGAATTGCGAAGCGGTTCCGGCCCGCCTTGCGCGCCGTTTTGCCGTAGCCGGGAGCGCCCACCCCGCGCGGGCCCTGCGCTGCGGCCGCTTCCGGCGGATCCAGAGTCACGCGGAAGGTGTTGCCCTCCGGGAGGACTTCGGAATCGCCCTCGAGCGAGAAGAGCAGAGCGCCGCGGCGCGTGGTCACCAGCAACTCTTTCGGCCCGGCGATGCGCACTTGCGCGATGGTCGGACCATCGGCCAGCGGGCGGAGGTGCGCGTCGTTGAAGAGTAGTTCGAGACCCTTGCTCGTGGCGGTGGAAAAAACGGTCGTGCCGGAAAGTAGAGTCAGTTGCGGCGTGCCGGCGGATTCGGTGAGCGCGGCGGAACTCGATGCGGCAAAGAAGACGCGCGATCCGCTCGTGCGCAGTTGCAGGCTGCCGCCCGCTTCGGTATTGACGCGATCGCCTGAGAAGACCGTGGCGCCGGGCGAGGCGGCCGTGTCGCTCAGGTGGGCGCGGTCGGCGGCGACGACGGTACCGAGCGCGTTGACCGGGGCGCTCCACGAAGGCGCGGCAATCAGGCTGGCGCAGAGGAGCGCCGCGAGGCATCCGCGAAAGCTCGGCATTCCACCTCCAAGAGGGTTCCCTGCAAGAATACGCAGGGAAAATTCGAGCGTCAATCGAGAAACCACAGCGCACGCGAAATATGCAACGCGCACAACGCACTGGGCGCAAGGCCCCTTTCCTGGCGGCGCGTTGTCGAGGCTGTTACAATGCAGGCAATCATGAGCAACTGGAGACAAGTGCAAGCACGCATTCGCCGCGCCAGAGCGGCGCCGGACGCCGCAACCCAGCTCGAGAAACTCTTTGAGAAGACGCGTGACGCAATGGTCGCATTCGAGCTGGCAAAGCATTTGGAGAGCGCGGGCAAGTCCGAAGACGCTGCGCGTTGGTACGGTCTTGCGGCACAGCGTTTTCGCCGCACCGAATGGAAGAAAAAAGCAGAAGAGGCGGCGGTGCGGCTTTCCGGTTCCGTGCCAGTTGCCGGGGAGCTCCTTGGGCTGGCGGATGCGCCGGAGATTGCATCGAGGGCAGAGCGAACAGAGCAAGAGACCGCCCGGGATGCGGCGCTGCCGGAGCCGGCGGATGAAGAAACGCTGACGATGGAAACTCCCGCGCCCAGCGAGGCAGGGCCGAGGGCGACGGGTTTAGCCGCCGAAGATGATGCGCAAAGGAAGCGCAGACGCCCCGGCCGGCGCGGCGGACGAGGACGGGGGCGCCGGCGAGGGCAAGAGGGCCAAGCGACTCCCT
>QHYP01000053.1:0-27990 GCA_003224195.1 Acidobacteriota bacterium
CGGCGAGGAATTCCCCAAACAGGCGATAAAGGTTGTCGCCAAAGAGCCGGGCGGCGCTGGTGAGGAGCTTTGCCGGGTCGGCCATGTGCGCCGCTCCGTTTCTATGCACGTATACGGCGAGGCGCGGGTTTTCCCGCACGAGTGAACCCGCGGCGCCGGCATGATCGAGATGAATATGCGTTAGGAGTACGGCATCCAGATCGGCGACCCCCAGTCCGTGGCCCCGGAGCTTCCCACGAAGGGTCTCCAGGGTGGAGGCCGGTCCTGGATCTACAAGGGCAGCCTGGCCATCTCCCAACAATAGACTTGCGGCAATCGAGCGCGGCCGCCCTGTCCAATTGGTGTCCAACACGTGCATCGTGGCCATGGGTCTATGCGAAGTGTATCGTGAAAGGGGCGGGCTATTGTGCACTTTGCCGCTCCACTCCGATAACTGCGCGCTGGCTGCCTTCACAGCAGATGGCTGCTGCCCAAAAGGGGAAGAGCAGAGGGCTCAAATCGGCAACACTTTGATAATGCGGTGGTTAGATATAGGTCGCAGCTATATCCGTTGACACTTTTCCCGAATTGGAATAGAACGCAGAGCACTGTGAGTAGCTAAGCGATTGATTTCAGGGAGGGAAACCTCCGTTCCAAAATGGCATAGCAGGTGCTTGATTCATGAATATGGGCCACAGCGAACCGGATCGGAGCTCCTTCAAAACGACTGAGCCGACGCTCGAACCCGGGCTTCAACCTTCGGTCGCTCCAATGCACATCCTCGTCGTGGATGATGAGCCGAGTTCTCGGCAGCACTGCGTGGAGGTGGCGGTGCTTTGTGGGATGAAAGCGCACGCGGCGTCCAGCGCCGAAGAAGCCCTCGAGCTCATGGAACAGCTGCCCGTCGACGTACTCATCACCGACCTTAAGCTGCCGCAGGCCGGGGGCCTGGATCTGCTGAAACGCGTCCGCGACATGCATCCGCAGGTGGCCGTAGTTGTTTTGACCCAGTACGGCACGATCAACTCCGCCGTGGAGGCGATGCGTCTTGGTGCGGTGGACTATGTCACAAAGCCGTTCCGCGTGGAAGAAATGCAGACACGGCTCGAGCGCGTCGTGCGCGACATTGAACTGGACCGAGAAAATCGGCTTTTGCGCGAGCAACTGCGCACCCGCCCGGGTTTCGGCGGGCTCATCGGCGCCTCACAAAAGATGCAGCGGGTTTACAAGCTGACCGAGAGGGTCAGCCAGCATAATTACCCTGTCCTTATTCTAGGTGAGAGCGGCACGGGGAAGGAATTGGTTGCGCGCTCGATCCACTTCAACGGTCCGCGGCGGGACAAGCCATTCGTCCCTGTGGATTGCTCGGCGCTGGTGCCCACGCTAATCGAATCTGAGCTGTTTGGCTATGTAAAAGGAGCCTTTACGGGCGCGCTGCATTCCAAGCAAGGACTTCTCGAGGCGGCCGAAGGAGGGACCTTATTCTTCGACGAAATCGGCGACATGCCGGTGGACTTGCAATCGAAGCTCCTGCGTGTGTTGCAAGAGCGGGAAGTGAAGCCGGTAGGCGCCACCGAGCGCCGGCCGATCAACGTGCGCGTCATCGCGGCGACGAATCGGGACCTCGAGACCGCCATACGCAATGGAACCTTTCGCCAAGATCTTTATTTCCGGTTGAACGTCGTGCAGATCAAACTCCCGCCTCTGCGCGAACGCAGAAACGACATCCCGCTTCTGGTCACAGCATTCCTGGAGAGATATTCCGACGAACAAGAATCAACGCGCACGATTTCCGAGGAGGCGATGCGCCGACTGATGGCATACGACTGGCCCGGCAATGTGCGGGAACTGGAAAATGCCATCGAACGGGGGGTGGCGCTAGGTTCAGGGCCGGTCGTGCATGTGGGCGATCTGCCATCCAACCTTGTGTATCCTTCCACGGATCGAGTTCCGGACAAGGAAGAAGTGCTTCCCCTGGAGGAGATGGAGCGCCGGGCAATCCTGCGCACCCTGCGGGAGACGGGCGGGGATAAACTGGCGGCAGCGCGCCTGCTGGGCATCGGCAAAACCACCCTCTACCGCAAGCTCAAGCAATACCAGATCAAACAGAACGTCCAATAGCCCCCTTGGGAAGTTAGGGCCGGACACTTTCACCGGCGCACAACCGCCATGCCCATAGGCTACTGGTCCAGTTCTCCATGATCCCTTGAGCCGCGAGCCTCCCGCAATTCCACTCCGGGAATTCCACAGCGGGAATTCTCGACATGGAACTCCGCATGTGCCCAAGCGTCCAAACCATTCTTGCAACCCATTGACGCCGCGACACTTGTTTCAACCGTGGATGGAAGCAGCAGTGCAATTGTATCCATTCAAGCGGTACATCCAGCCTGCCAGATCTGCCGGCACCCTCTCCGGCCGTTGCGACAGGCGGCGGGGTGTCCACCGAGCTGCGGGGGAGGGATGCGCCTGTTTGGGCGGGGAGAAAAGAAGAGTGGCACGGGGCGGACGGTGGCCGAGGCGGCCATCGCTGGCGCTTCCAGAGAGGAACTCATCCAAGCGGCCATGCAACAACTTCGCGATCAGTTGCGCGCGGATCGGCTGGGCGTCTGGCTTGCGGAGGCGTCCGGGCCGGGAGACTTTCGGGGAATCGTTTGGGACTCGCAGCAGGAGCTCACTCCTGCCTCGTGGACGAGACTCTCCCCAGAGATTTCCTACTTTCTTAAGCCGCTCACGGCGGCGGAACGGAGCGCGCAGTCTTCTTTCCGTGCGACCGCTGAGCGGTCGACGCTCGACATCTCTCCGGATACGCCGATTCTTGGCCCGCTCGTCGAGATGCGGCGAGCCCTGTGGGCTCCCGTCGAGCGTCAGGGCCACTGGCAGGGTCTTCTTCTGGCGGCATCCAGAAGCCGGAACGCCGTGTTCCCGCGGGAGGAGATGGAGGGAATCGCCGCAGAGCTTTCCCTGGCATTGTCCGTTGCGGATGAGCGGCGCATGGCGAGTAATCGCCTCGCGGACCTGACGCTGGTCGGCAAACTTCTTCACCCCATTGAGGAAAGTCCGGCGGTTGAGGAACTGCTCAGGAACATCGCTGCAGATTGTTGCGTCACCGTGGGCGCAAGCTTTGCCGTCGTCGGATGCCCGAGCAAGGAGCAGGGCTCAAAATTCGATCCTGCCGGCGCCGGCGGCGATCCTGACGTTCGCACGCAATTGGAGAGCGAACCACTCGCGGGGCTCTGGCGGCAGGCATTGGAATCGGGGCGCATCACCGGTGCGGACGGCTCGGGGCCGCTTGCCGATGCCGGAGTTGTGCGCTTCGTGGCGATCCCGCTGCGGTGGGGCAGAGAGGTGCGCGGAGTGCTGCTGGCGGGGCTCGACCAGGACCACGCCGCACTCTCCACCTTGGAGCGTCTCGAACTGCGCGCCCTGCTGGCGGGCAGGGCGCTGGCCCAGCGTTCGAGACAGCGGCAGGAAGCCCAGCGTGCCGCACGAGCGCACACCTTTGTTCGCCAGCGGACTGAGCCTCGCCTGATTCTCGATTCACGCGGAGAGGTGGTCGGAAAGAGTCCGGGGGCGCAAATCCTTTTGGGACCCCTGCAGGCGTCGCCGACCCGTCCCCAATTCGCCGCGCTCTTCCGGCCGGAGGACCGAGACCTCATGGCATCCTGGTGGGAGCGCGCCTCGACAGCACGCGACCCCAACGTTGGGCCTGCCGAAGCAGAATTTGCAAACGGCATCCGCATCCGGTTTCACACGCCTGTCCCGGTAGCGGACGATTTGTACGCCGTTCTCTTCGAGGAGGCCCCCGCCCAAGGTGAAAGCCGGCCGACAGTCGCAGCCGCTGAAACCGAATTGCGCAATCTGCTCGAGTGGCTGGAGCAGGGGGTTGTCCTGTTTGATTCGCAGCAGCGGGTGCGCGCGATGAACACGCGCTTCGCCCAGATTGCCGGACTCGATCCGGGAGAGATCGCCCGGATCGGCACTCTGGACGCGCTGATTGCGCGGCTGGCGGAGAACGCGGCCGAACCGGCAGCCCTGGCGGAGCGGTGGCGGGAACTGGCACAGCTTGGGGAGGGCGGCGTGCGCGAGGAAATTCATCTGGTGCGACCGGCGGCCCGGATTCTGGAGCGCGCAGCGCGGCCCGTAGTGGATGGCGAAGGAAGGCGGATTGGCTGGCTCGAGATTTACCGCGACCTTACGGCCCAGCGCGTCTTCCAGTCCAAGCTTCTGCAGACGGAAAAGCTGGCTGCTCTTGGGCAGATGGTCACGGGAGTGGCGCACGAACTGAGCAATCCGCTGACCTCGATCCTCGGCTATGCGCAGAGGCTCCTGCTGCGCGACGTAGCGGGCGCCGGCGAGGAACTCCGCCAGATCTATCAGGAAGCGGAGCGGGCCAGCCGCATCCTGCGGGATCTTCTACAGACAGGCCGTGACGCCCGGCCCGTGCGGCGCACGGTCCTGATGAATCAGCTCATCGTTCGCGCCATCGAGCTGCGCCGATTCGCTTTGTCCGCCGACAAGATTCGCATCGAGATGGACCTCGACCCCGGTTTGCCCCCAGTGCTGGGAGATGCGGACCAATTGCAGCAGGTGGTCATGAACCTGGTGGCGAATGCGCAGCAAGCGATCGAGCAGGATGCCGGCCGGGGCACGATTCGGGTGCAAACGCGCCGTCTGAACCAAGACCGCTTACAACTCGAAGTTTCCGACACCGGCCCGGGGATTCCGCCGACGATCTTGGCGCGTATCTTCGACCCGTTCTTTACGACCAAGCCGGCGGGGCTGGGTACCGGTCTGGGGCTTTCCATTGTGCTCGGCGTGGTGCGCGAGCATGGCGGCCAGATCCGCGCGGCGAACCGTCCCGGTGGCGGCGCGGTCTTTACCGTCGAACTCCCGGCGGCCGTCGAAGAGCAGCCGGCGCTGGTTCCCGCGGAAGCGCGGCGCGCCAAGGCGGCACGCGTCCCTCGGGAGCGGAGGGCAGCTCCGGGGGCCACGAGTTCGCGAACCGCAGCCCGCGTCCTCGTCGTGGAAGATGAGCCGACGGTGGCGCGGCTGATCGGGGACGTGCTCGAAGACCTGGGCCTCCAGGCGGAAATCTTGCTCGATGGACGCGAAGCGCTCAAGCGCGCCGGTCAGCGCAACTACGACCTCGTTATCTGCGACCTGAAAATGCCGGGCCTCGACGGACAGCACTTCTATGAAGCGCTGGTGCGCACGAACAACCCTCTTCGCGAGCACGCCGTTTTTGTTTCCGGCGACACGGTTTCGGCCTCGACGCTCGAGTTTCTCGAGCGCAATCATCTCGCCTGCGTGGCAAAGCCGTTCCACGTGGACGAACTGACGGAGGCCATTCGGAGCGCGCTGCGGTTGCGCACTCCGGTCAAATCCCAATCCGCTGCTGTGAGGAACAAATGAATACCCCGATCCGTCACGTCTTACTCGTAAGCCGGGACCCGGCGTTTTCCGCCGCGTGCGCGAAGGAGCTCGAAAGCGACGCCGTGCGGGTGGAGACGAGCGGTTCAGCGGAAGAGGCACGCGATTTCGCCGCCGTCGTCCCCCCGGATATCATCGTGCTGGAGGAAACCGGACTCTTGCGACCCGGGAGCGACGTTCCCACGGGCGCGCAAGCCCTGGAGGTTGCGGCGCGCCTGGCGGCGCTCGCTCCACTGGTGGTCGTCGCGACGGCCGAGCGACAGTCCCAAATCGGCGGACTTCTTGCCACAGGCGCCGCCGATTTCGTCGCCCGCGCCGGAGAATTCCTGCCCGTAGCTTGCAGCCTCGTCGAGCGCCGGCTACGGCTTTTGACTGAGCAGGAATCTGCCGTGGCGCAAGCCTCCCAGAGCAGCGCCCACCGAACCTCGCCGGAAGTCGAAGAAGATTTCGGTGAAGTCCTGCGGCACGAACTGAACAATCCATTGACCGGCATCCTCGGAAACGCCGAGCTGCTTCTGGCGGAAGTGCGCCGACGGAACGACGGCCGGCTGCCACAGGACGCGCTGCGCCGGCTCGAAACCATCACCGATCTCGCCGTGCGCCTGCGGGAGACGGTGCGGCGGCTCAGCCAGGATTGGGAAGCCCGCCATGATCACGCCCGCTCCGCGTGACCCCGGCGCGAACGGATGTTCTCTTCGCTTGGATGGACAGCGTTTAGTCAGCGGCTCGCGGAGGAAGCAAAGAATTCCAAAACGCGGCGCTTGAATTCTTCGGGTTGGAACCCGAGCGCCGCGGTATGAAACGCGCGCGGCACGACCCAGAGCTGCTTCGGACCGCGCGCGGCGGCGTGGATCCGCCTGGAGTGGCGGCAGGGAAGGGTCGTGTCGGCAGCATCGCAGATCAGCAGCACCGGGAAGGGGCGCGCGGCCACAGACTTTTCCGGAGAAACATCGGCCGCACGAAACCCCGCTTCTTTCTCTGCGCGATGGGTGACAATCCACGCGCCCGGTAGAAAGAGCGTCTTGCCGAGCCAGGGACTCCAGTGCAAACCGGAATAGTCATAGGCGGCTTCGCGCAGATTGCTGAAGGAGGATTCGGCGGCGACGGCTTCGATGCGGGGTTCGACGGCAGCGGATTGCAGAGCTATTGCTGCGCCCATGGATTCTCCCAAAGCGTAGAGATGTCCCACAGTCTCTGAGGACTCGAGAACTTCGACGATCCCGCGCGTGTCGTTGCGCTCAAGCCAGCCGTACGTGGCCATTGCTCCCTCGCTGGCGCCATGGGCGCGCGCATCCATCATCACGACGCTGTAGCTCGCACGGAGAAGAAACGCAGCTTGCCCCAGGACACCCATGCGATTGTCCGCCACACCATGATAGAGCAGGACCCAGTTGCTGTTTGATTGCGCGGGGCGCACCTTCCATCCCCGGAGAATGACGCCGTCCGGTGCGCGTACTTGGAAGTCCACGCGTTTCGCGCCGATGAGTGAGAATTCGGCGTCGGCCTCTGTGACAAGCGTCGCGGTCATCTCCCTCCGAGGGGGATGAAGCGCCCCGGGCGCCGCGAACCAGCCGATCACGCCCGAAAGGATCGGGAGGAGAATGAGCAACGCCAGAATGATGCGGAAGAGAGACTTCAAAGTTCGCTGGAGAAATATGAGCGGGGTCATGAGCGGGTACCGGCTGGGATTCAAGAGCCAGTAGAGGAATAGCGGCGAAGGCCGAGGCGCCAAGATGTGGCCGCGACGGCAAACGTTGCGACGGCAATGAGTGGCACGAGCGGAGCGTAGGCGCGGAATTCCGCGTGGCCGAGGAGTCGCGCGGAAGGATAAAACGTGGCGAAGCCGAAGGGGATGATCCAGCTCAGCAGGAACTGGATATAACCGCTGTAGATCGAGAGCGGGTAGCGGCCGAAGGCGATGAGATTCCAGAAGGGCGGGTGAACGCCGATGCGGTCCTCAAACCAAAAAGAGAACGTGCTGAGGAAGAGGAACACGGAGATATAGATGACGGCGCCGCAGAGCGCAAAAACTGCGAGGAGGAGAACATCAAGAGCATGCCAGCGATAGCTGAGCATGCGCGCGGACCAGAGGACGACGACGAGGCCGGTAACGACTTCCTGGAAGGATTCGATGCGGAAGGTTTCGAAGAGAACCTGGAAGAGCGACGAAATGGGGCGGAGAAGGACGCGGTCGAACTTGCCTTCCATAATGTACGTCGAGCCGAATTCGTAAAGGTTGAGGGAAAGGACGTTGAACAGGCCAAAGGGAATCAGGGAGAAGCCGTAGAGGAAGAAAACTTCATATTTGTCCCAGGCGGCCAGGTAGGAAATTCGCTGGAAAAGGAAATACACAAAGCCGAAGGAAAAGAGCGTTGCGGCGAAGGACGTGCCAAGAGTGATGAAGAAATCGCCGCGATAGGCGACGCGCACCTTGGCATATTGCGCGAAATAGGCTCCGAAGAGGCCTACATGGCGTTCGATTTGACGGAAGATTCTTCCCACCGCTTTAACCTCCGTGGATGGTGATCTTGCGCGTGGCGCGCGTCCACCAGAGATGGCCCAGCAACAGCAGCGCCGCGACCCAAACATATTCGAGCGCGACCCGCCGCAGCGATGCGGCGGGCGAAAGACGCCCCAGATAGATTTGAAGCGGCGTGTACGCGATGTGCTCAAAGGGCAGCCAAGAAGAGATGAGCTGGAAAGCGCGCGGGAAGAAATTCAGAGGAATCAGCAATCCGGAGAGAAGTTCGATCAGCCAGTACTTCGCGCGAATCAGCGCCAGAATGGATTTGAGGGGGATCGCGCAGGTGCCGATCAGGAAATTGATCGCGACCATCAGGAGAAAGCTGCCGAGGGCCGCGAACAGGAAGAGCACAAAGTGAAGATGCGATGCCGGCGGCAAAACGGGGAAGAGTAAGGCGATGACAATTGCCGTCGGCGCGGTCAGGAGAATCAGGCGGAATCCGGATTCACCCATGGCGCGCGTCAGCCACATCCACTCGACGGAGACGGGCTTGATGAGATCCATGGCGATCTTGCCTTCGATCACCTCGTAGGCCATCTCCTGATCGATGGTGTTCCAGTAGAACGAGCGGATGATCCAGCCCACGTTGACGTAGGTCAGCATTTGCGCAAGCGAAAAGCCGAGGAGAGAACCGGCTGCATTGGCAAAGACGGCTCGCCAGATGAAGTAGTACACGGTGACGTTGATGAGGTAGGTGATGATGCCGGTGTAGTAGCGCAGACGGAAGGCGAGAATGTTGACGAAGCCGATGCGGATGAATTCGGCATATTTGGCGAACGAGGCTTGCAAGCGGCCGCGGCGCGCTGTGAGCGGATGAGCGGCCGTGGTCATGGTTGCGGGCCGGGCGGCGCGGCGAACACTTCGCCGGAATAGATGCGCTTGACGATTTCCTCGATGGGCTCGTCTTCAATGACGAAGTCGCGGACTTCGACCGCCGCGAGAATGCGCCGGATCAGGTCGGAGGTGGAAACCGAGGAGCGGTCGAAGCGCAAGCGGCAGGTCATTTCGTCGAGGCGCTCGAGATGGAGCAAGCCATTCTGCGCCGAAGCAGAGAGAGAGTGCTCGAAGGCCGCGAGCCGCGGCGCCTGCTCGCCGTCGCGCAGGATGAATTTGATCTGCTTGGTCCGCAGGAGCCGTTCTTTCAGTCCGGCGAGCGGGCCGTCGTACAACAGCGCGCCGCGATCGATGATCATGATACGGCGGCAGAGCTGTTCGATGTCGTCCAGGTCGTGCGTCGTGAGCAGAACGGTAGTTTTGTAACGCTCATTGATGGCGCGGAGAAACTGCCGAATGTGGTCCTTGGCCACGACGTCGAGGCCGATGGTAGGCTCGTCGAGGAAGAGAATCGGCGGGTTATGGAGCAGCGCGGCGGCCAAATCGCAGCGCATGCGCTGGCCGAGCGAGAGCTTGCGAACCGGAGTGTGCAGAAATGCGCGCAGGCCGAGCACCTGATCGAACAGCTCCATGCGCTCGTCGAAGTCGCGCTGCGAAACGTCGTAGATGCGGCGGAGGAGCTTGAAGGACTCGATCACGGCGATGTCCCACCAGAGTTGGGTGCGCTGGCCGAAAACGACGCCGATGGTTTTGACGTAGGCCGCGCGCTGGCGCCAGGGAACGAAACCGTTGGAAAGGATCTCGCCCGAGGTGGGAACGAGAATTCCGGTCAGCATTTTGATGGTAGTGGATTTCCCGGCGCCGTTGGGGCCGATGTAGCCGACCATGTCGCCTCGGCCGATGGAGAACGTAATGTTGTCCACGGCCTTCACGATCCGGTATTCGCGGTGGAAGAGATTGATGAGGCCGCCAACGATGCCTTCCCGCCGCTCGAAAGTGCGGAAGTGCTTGGAGAGCGAACGAACGGAAATCAGCGGGTCAGCGCTCATGAACAAAGAATTCTAGCATTTGGACGCAGGTAAAGAGATTGGGTGAGTCGTGAGCATAAGCGCGATATAGCGCGGTGCGCTTCTCGACCGCGGAGCGATCCTAGGAGCGGAAGAGGACGGATTCGCGCTGGAACATTTTCGTGGCGAGAAAGAGCGCGGCGGCCGCATAGACGCAGGTGGAAAGGAAAATGAGCGCAATGTAGTTCCAGTGGTACGTCCCGCCAACGATTTCCTTGCAGATAAGGCTGGTATTGAGGATGGGGATGACGGCGAGCTTCGGCGACAATTCGATGCCCGGCATGAGCGATGCAACCGCCGGGATGACCACGGCAAAGGTCATCGGCGTGAGATAGCTCTGCGCTTCTTTGTGGCTCTTTGCGAAAAGAGCAATCGTCAAAAGGAGAGCGGAAAAGAGGACGGCAAGCGGCAGCGCCATGAGAAAGACAGCGGCAGCCGACTTCACGCCGATCTGGAGATGTAAATCAGCGCCCTGTCCGCCACTGAAGGCATGGAATTTCCCGAGAATCGAGAACGAACTGCCCATGGAGATGACGGAAAGCGTGGCCGTGGCGAGCGAGGCGGACAAGACGAGGAGAAATTTTCCGAGGACAAGGTCGAGGCGCGCGAGTGGGCTCGAGAGAATCGTCTCCATCGTGCCGCGCTCCTTTTCGCCGGCCGTCAGGTCAATGGCGGGGTACATGGCTCCCGTCATGCACAGAAGGATCACCATGTAGCCGATGAAGCCGCCGAAGGCAGCGCCGCCCACCTTTTCCGGCGGAGCGACGTTTTGCTGCTTGACCTCGAAGGGCTTGAGGATGGTTTCAGGCAAGTTCTTGGCGGCGAGGCGGTCGCGAACGACTCTGTCCCGGTAGTCTTTGAAAAATTTTTCGATTCGGTCGGCGCCGAAAGAGGACTTCAACTCGCCTTCATAGAAATAAATCAGCACAGTTTTGGCTTCGCCGGTGGCAAGCGCAGCTTGGAAGCCATCGGGGATGGCCACGGCGGCACGAATCTCTTTGTTCGAGATCATTTCCTTCCAATTGGACGTGCTGGGGACAATCTCCAGGTTGTCGAGTTTGCGAAGTCCTTCGAGAACCGCGGGAGAATCCTCGCCGCCCAGGATCATCACTTTGGGTGTTTCTTTCTTGGCTTGGCCGACGAGCATGATGGCCAGCGCGCTGAAGCCGACCATCATGAGCGGAAAGGCAAGGAGAGGAATCACGACCGTCGAAATGAGGGTGCGGCGGTCGCGGAGCCACTCGGTCAGCTCCTTGCGGTAAACGAAACCAACATTGCGTGCGTTCATGGCGGTCACGCCTCCACGGCAACGTGGTGCGGGCCCACGACTTTCACGAAGATTTCTTCCAGATCCTGCTCGCCGTACTTTGCGCGCAATTCGCGAAGCGGGCCCTCGGCGAGAAGCTTGCCGTCGTGGATGATTCCAATGTTGTCGCAGAGCTTTTCGACTTCGCTCATCACGTGGGTGGAAAAAATCACGGTCTTGCCGCGATTACGGCACTCGCGGATGAATTCCACGATGGTGCGGGCGGTCATCACGTCGAGGCCAAGTGTCGGCTCATCGAAGATCATCACCGGCGGATCGTGGACGAGCGTGCGGGCGATGGAGACCTTCTGCTTCATGCCCGTGGAGAGCTTGTCGCAGCGGCGGTCGCGGAAGCCGTCCATATCGAGCCGGCCGAAGATTTCGTCGATGCGGCGCTTGAGAGTGGCCTCATCGAGGCCGTTCAGGCGGCCGAAATACTCGACCATCTCCTGCGCGGTCAGCCGGGGATAGAGCGCCGTCGCGGTGGAGAGGAAGCCCACGTTGGCACGCACTTTTTCGGATTGTTCCACGATGTCGTACCCGGCGACGATGGCGGTGCCGTCAGTAGGCTCGAGGATGGTGGCCAGCATACGGAGCGTGGTGGTCTTGCCTGCGCCGTTCGCGCCGAGCAGGCCGTAAATTTGGCCGGGCAGGCAGCGAAAACTGACTCCCTCCACGGCGCGGATTTCGCCGCGCTTCTTGTCCTGAAATCGCTTGCACAGACCGCGAGCTTCAATCATCAGAACATTCCTTTGGATCGACGCTTTACGGCGGATTGTTACTATCGCATGAAACCGGGATGCGGCGCGCCAGGCTCCTTCGGCTCACCCCGAAGAACCATCCGGGGCGCCCCGACCAAGTCGGGGTAGACGCCAACCGCGCTGCGCTCCTCAGGACTGACGAACGTCATCGTTTCGTCAGCCTTTGTGGCAATTGGGGCACTGTTTTGCGTCGTAGTTCTCCGGCGTCACCCGGAACATGTTGTTGCATTGAATGCAAACTCTGTGGAGAAAAGGCCCTTTCGGGTCCACGGGTTTGTGTTCGGGCTTGTGCGCCGTTTGGGCAGGCTCGCCGCTCATGTGCAGATTCTAGCATGAGGGTGAGTGATTGCATGCGCGGCCTTTCGGCAGAGCCCGTGCCCGCGCGAGTTCTGCGGCATCTTGGGTGGAAGCGCACGCATCCAGGAATTTGGACGAAGCGCAAAGAGGCGCCAGGCTGGCACCGACCGTTTGCCGCGGGTGGAGAATGCCGCGAAGGAATTGCTAGAATGTATATCTTTTGGATGAACGGGTTTGCAGCGCAGAACCGTAGGGGGTCAACCGGACAGCGCGGGTTGGCATAGTCTCGCCGCCGAACACCGAAGGAGAACCGATGCGCCGTTCTTGATGGCTATTGCCGCTCCAACCTCTTGGGCCTGAAATCGGGCCGAACTCCCGCTGGGTCCGATGGTATTCTCGGTTGTCGAACTCAGGGGCGAATCAATTTGCATTGACAGTAAATCTTCATGGATCGAAGACTGAGAAACCGCATCTTGCTGTTTCTGGTTCTGGCCGCCGCGGCCGCGTACGGTCTCTATCGTTTGAGCGGGCGGCAGCCGGCGGCCAAAATTGCGGCCGTCATGCCGCAGCGCGAAAATCTGGTGGCCTCGATTTCGAGCAACGGCAAGGTTGAGCCGATCGCCCCGTCGGTGATCCGGGCGGAACTGGCCACGTTTGTGGCGAAGGTCTCGGCGGTGGAAGGCCGCGCGGTGAAGAAGGGCCAGTTGCTCTTGGAACTGGACGTGAAAGATGCCGTTGCGCAGCTCGCGCAAGCCCACGCCAACCGCTTGCGCGCCGAGGATGACCTGCGCGCCGCCCGCGCGGGCGGCCGAGCGGGCGATGCAGCTCGCGTCAACGGAGATCTCGCGAACGCCATCGCCGACCGCGACCGGCTGCAAAAGAATCACGACGCGCTCGCAAGACTTTTCCAGGAACAGGCCGCTACGCGCGCGGAACTCGCGCAGAATGAATTGGACCTGGCGAAAGCGCAGGATCTTGTCCGGCGTCTTACGGCGGCGAAACAGGAGTTCGACCAGCAGGTGAGACTCGATGCCGAGCGCGCCGCGCTGCAGGTGGACCAATCGAAGGCCGAAATCGAGGTCCTCGAGAAAAAAACGGGCATGGGGCGAATTACCGCGCCGATTGACGGCACGTTATATTCGTTGCCGGTCAGGACCGGCGATCCCGTGAAGGTTGGCGACCTGCTAGCGGAAATGGCCGATCTGCGCAAAGTGCGGGTGCGCGCTTTCATCGACGAGCCGGAGCTGGGCGGGCTCGAACCCGAGCAGCCGGTCGTCATCACCTGGGACGCCCTGCCCAATCGCGCGTGGCAGGGCCGCACGGAGGTAATTCCCAAACAAGTGGTTCCTCGCAATTCGCGCAGCGTGGGCGAATTGCTCTGCTCCGTGAATAACGACAAGCTGGAGCTTCTGCCCAACATCAACGTAAGCGTGAGGATCATCGCGAAGCAGCGGTTCAATGTCCTGACTGTCCCGCGGGGCGCAGTGGACGTGGAGGGCGGCCGCCGTTATGTCTACGTTGTGAAAGACAGTTCGCTGGGCGTCGGCAAGAAATACCTGGAGAAGCGCGAAATTCAGGTGGACGTTGCCAGCGCGACAAGTTACGAGGTTGCAGGCGGCCTGCAGGAAGGAGAGATGGTCGCGCTCCCCGGTGATGTGGACCTCAAAGATGGAATGGCTGTGCGCGTCGTCAGCACTCGATAGTTCTCTGTGGCCAAGGACTTCATCATGGCTTTCTCCCGGGTGATTTTTGCTCTCGCGTTTTTCCTTTCGATCAGTATGCCCGGTGCTCAGGCATCGCGAGGCGACCTGATTGCGGCGCTGGAAACCGCGCGCAAGGCCTTTGAACTGAGTGAATACACAAAAGCGGCGCAGATTCTTGAGGACGCGGCCTCGAGCGATCCACAGAATGCGGAAATTCAGTACTGGCTGCTGCGGAGCTACTTCGAGCTCGAGCAGAGCGACAAGGCGGTGCGGAGCGGCGAGCGCGCCGTTGCCCTGGCGCCGCAGAATTCGGAGTATCACCACTGGCTCGGGAAAGCGTATGGAGAAAAAGCCGATCGTGCCATGTGGTTTTCCGCGCTTTCCCTGGCGCGGAAGGCCCACAGGGAATTCGAGACGGCAGTACAGCTCGACGGCCGCAATTTTGCCGCGCGGCAGGACTTGATCGAATACCTCTGCCGGGCGCCGGGAATCGCTGGAGGAAACGATGAGCGCGCCGGAGTACAAATCGCCGAACTCGCCGTGATGGATGCGGCCGAGGGCCATTTCGCGCGGGGAAATTGCCGGCGGCAGAAAAAGGATTTTCTTGGAGCCGATGCGGAATTCGCCAGTGCGCTCGAAGCCTCGCCGAAAAGCGCCGATCTGATCTATGACATCGGCGATTATGCGATGAAGCGGAGCCAGCCGGATCGTTTGCTGGCCGTAGCGGAGGTTGGGCAGAAAACCGATCCCGCCGATCCCCGCGGCGATTTTTATCGCGCGCTTGCGTTCATATTGCGTGGAGAACAGCCGGAGGAGGCCGAGCACCTGCTGCGCAGGTACCTCAAGCATGCACGGGTGCGCTCCGACTTCCCGCGACTTTCCGCAGTGCACAACTGGCTGGGCCGCCTTCTCGAACAGCAGGGCAAGACCGCCGCTGCCGTGACGGAATACCAGGCCGCCATCGAGCTTGATCCCAAGGACAAGACCGCAAAGGAAGCGCTGAAGCATCTGGCGAAAATCAGGTGATCCTGAAACGGTGCAAGAGCCTTCGAGGAGGCGCGTCTCAACGAATTGGAAGATGGAGCCGTATGGTATCGTTTTTCGGTTACCTGAGTGAAAAGGGATGATGGACCTGCGCGAAACGCTGTCCGTCTCGATTGACGCCCTGCGCGCGAACAAGCTTCGTGCCTGCTTGACCGCATTGGGCGTCGTCATCGGCAGCGCATGCATCGTGCTTGTGGTTACGGTGGCGCTGACGGGCCGCAAGTTTGTCCTGGCGCAGATCGAGAGCATCGGCTCGAACCTCATCTGGGTGGAGCTTGTTCGCGCGCTGGACAGGCCGGAGCCGCTCAGCAATGAGCTGACATGGTCTGACCTCGAGGCGGCACAGTCACTTCCGGGCGTGACTGTGGTAGCGGCAACCCGTGATTGGCCCATGGTCGTGGTGGTCAATGGTGCGGAGCGGCCGGTGACCCTGATCGGCGTGACCATGGGCTTCCAGGCAATCCGCCACCTGGTGATTCTCCGCGGCCGGTATTTCGATGCCGATGACATGCAATCCCGGAACAAGGTCTGCCTCGTTACCAAGGAACTTTCCGACCGCGTATTCGGCCATGAGAACCCGATCGGCGAGACGATTCGACTTGGCGAACTGACGTTCACCGTGATTGGAGTCTTTCGCGAACGCGTGGCCACGTTTGGCCTGTCGGAAATTCAGAAGGAGTCGGCGATCGTCCCGCTCACGTTGATGAAGTATTACACGGGCGAGGACGTTCTCCGGGTCATTTACGCGCAGGCGGCGAAGCCTGAAGACGTGCCGATCGTCGAGCGCGGGCTGAGGCAGCTTATCCGAAGCAGGCACGCTGGCGGAGCCGAGTACAACGTGCAGACACTCACGGCGATACTCGAAGCGGCGCGGCTCATTTCTCTTGCCCTTTCCATTGTGCTGGTGGTGATTGCCTTTATCGCATTGCTGATCAGCGGGGTCGGAATCATGAACATCATGCTCGTTACGGTGAAGGAGCGAACGCGAGAGATCGGCATCCGCAAGGCGATCGGCGCAGCCCGGCGCGAGATCATGTATCAGTTTTTGATTGAAGCGTTTCTGATCAGCGGCGGCGGAGCGATTCTGGGGATTTTGATCGGTTTGGCGATCCCGGTGGCGATCCAGCCGCTCTTGCCCGGGAATTTGCGCGTGCCGGTTTCGGGCCTGTCGGTCATCATCGCGTTTCTGGTCTCCTGCTCGACAGGACTTTTTTTCGGCTACTTGCCGGCGAATCAGGCGGCAAAGCTCCAGCCCATCGAATCTCTCCGCTACGAATGAGCGACGGGCGGGGAGTGGCGATCCCGGCGAGATAGAATGAGCGGGGCGAACGGATTCACTAGAAATCGGCGGGAGGCGAGCATGAAAGCCAAAGGCGAGTATAAGATGTCCGGACGCCCGAGGATCGCGCCGAGATGGGCCGGCGGCGTCGCGCTCGCGCTTCTTATCGGCGGCGCGACACGCGCGCAGGAGAATGCGCCAGCGCCGACGGCTCTCACCCTCAAGCGCGCGGTCGAGCTGGCTCTGCAAAATAGCCGGGACATCCAGATTGCGAAGATCCAGGCAAGCGTCGCGCAGCACGCCGCCCTGATCACCAAAGCCGAATTCCTGCCCAATCTGTATGCCGGATCCGGGCTGGGCTATTCGAACGGCATCCCCGAAACTCCCGGAGGACAAGCGCCATCCGTGTTCAACATGAGCTACCGCGAACAGGTGTTCAACGAGCCGCTTCGCGGACAATCCAGGGAGCTGCAGGAGCAGGCGAAATCCCAAAGACTTGTGCTGGATGATGTGCGCAACGCAGTGATTGTGCGCACCGCGGCTGCTTATTTGGAGTTGGCGAAGGTGCGGCATTCGCTCGATCTTCTGCAAAAGGAACAACAAAGCGCGGATAAGATTCTTGGAGTGACTCAGGAAAGGCAGGCCGAAGGATTCGAGCTGCCCGTGGAAGTGACAAAAGCGCAACTCACGCGGGCGCGCATCACCCAGCGGATTTTGCGGCTCGAAGGCCGTCAGGATGAGTTGGAGGTGCTGCTGCGGAATCAGCTCGGGCTCGCGCAAGACCAACCGATTGAGGTGACCCCCGAGGATTTGCCGGGCGCAGCCGACCAGGCTGGCGCAGACCTGATTGCGGCGGCTCTCGAGAACAACTCCGGGTTGCGGCTGGCAGAATCCGACGTCCGCGCCAAGGAATTCCGCCTAAGAGGCGAAAAGCGGGGCCGATGGCCGATTTTTGAGCTGGGGGGCGTGTATAGCAGGCTTTCGCATTTCCAGAGTTACGACGAATTCTTCCGAAAATTCCAGCACAACAATTACAATCTCGGGATGAATATGCAAATTCCTCTCTTCAGCGCCCACACCAGGGCCGCCATCAACCTGGCACAGATCAACTTCGATGCTGCGAAAGCTACTTTGGCGAACAAGAAAAACGAAGTTTCCGCCGAGGTGCGCCAGAAGACGCGCCGAGTGCGCGAATTAGATGCTGCGAAGGAGGTGGCGCGGCTCGAACTGCAGCTCGCGCAACAGAATGTGGCCGTCCTTCAGTCGCAGTTCGATGAGGGCAAAGCCAGCCTCCGCGACATGGAAAACGCGCGCCTCGAGGAGAATGATAAGTGGATGGCGTTTCTGGACGCCAATTTCCAGCGGCAGCAGGTGCAGCTCGAGTTGCTCCGCGCCGCGGGCCGCCTCGAGAATCTATTTCAGTGATCTCGGATCCCACGGGGGTCAGATGCTCGCCATCGCCGCCTGAGCCGGGCTGATGTTGGACCGCGACACACTCCGGATATTGGAGGAAGCCGCGAAGAGGCTCGATGCGGGCTTCGCGTCGCTGCCCGGATTCCGAGCGGAGCTGCCCGGCCGCGAGCGGCTGATGGAAGTGCTCGCAGAGGTGGCTGAACGCCTGCAAGATAACTACCCCTATTTTCACCCTCTTTACGCGGGCCAGATGCTCAAGCCGCCGCATCCGGTGGCGCGGCTGGCTTACGCGCTGGCGATGTGGGTCAACCCGAATAACCACGCGCTGGACGGCGGGCGCGCCAGCTCCGCGATGGAGAAGGAGGCGGTAGCGCAAATCGCAGCCATGTTTGGCCGGAAGGATTTTCTCGGGCATCTGTGCAGCGGCGGCACAATGGCGAACCTCGAGGCGCTGTGGGTTGCGGGGCAAGTGCATCCGGGAAAAAAGATCGTCGCTTCCGAACAGGCGCATTACACGCACGGGCGCATCTGCGGGGTCTTGAAGGAGGAATTTGAGGCGATTCCGTGCGACCCGCGCGGACGCATGGATGTAGCAGCGTTGGCAAGCCGGCTCGCGCGCGGCGACGTGGGTACGGTCGTCGCGACCATGGGCACAACCGCGACCGGCTCGGTGGACCCGCTTCCCGAAATCCTTGCTCTGCGCGAGCGCCATGGCTTCCGTCTCCACGCTGACGCGGCGTACGGCGGCTATTTTGTCCTCGCGGACAATCTAGAAGGCCCGGCGCGCCAGGCTTTCGCTCGGCTCGGTGAGGCGGATTCCATCGTCATCGATCCGCACAAACACGGTCTCCAGCCTTACGGTTGCGGGTGCGTGCTTTTCCGCGATCCGGCCGTGGGCCGCTTCTACAAGCACGATTCGCCCTACACGTATTTCAGTTCCACCGAGCTGCATCTGGGGGAAATCAGTCTGGAATGCTCGCGCCCGGGCGCGTCGGCGGTGGCGCTCTGGGCCACGCAAGAACTGCTGCCCCTGACGAAGGGAGGCGAATTCGCAAAGAGTTTGTCGCTGGGAAGGCGGGCGGCCCTGGCGCTGTATGAGAAGCTTAAAACAGAAGCATACTTCATTACTGCGTTTGCGCCCGAGCTGGACATCCTGATATTCGCCCCGCGGGCCGAGAGCGTGAGCCAGGCTTCAGCGCTTTCGCGCAAGATCTTCGACGCCGCAGCGCAGCGCGGATTACACTTTGCCGTGGCGGATTTGCCAGTGAAGTTCTTCGAGAATTCAAACAAACCTTGGAAAAGAGACCGAGAATCCGTCACCTGTCTGCGCTCTGTTTTGATGAAGCCGGAACATCTCGACTGGGTGGATCGAATCTGGGAGCTGCTGAGGACTGCCGCGCGCGAGGCGGGTGTTCCCGGAAGTGCCGCAGAATCCGCCATTTAGCCTTTGGGCGCAAAGGTGCATCTAAACGACGGAAAGTCTTGGGGCCGGGCCATTATGTCCTGTAAAATAACCACTTGGAGATATGGGGCTCTGGGGCCGACCTAAATGCGGCAGGGGCAAGAGGCGCAATCGAAGAGCCAAGTCCGAAATCTGCTCAATTGCTGAGGGTGAAGAATGCCGGATGTAATGAAGACATTATTGCTGAATCCACCAAGCTTCGAAAACTTTGACGGCGGAGCCAGCTCGCGGTGGCCCGCGACCCGTGAGATAGAGTCCTACTGGTACCCGGTCTGGCTCACCTATCCCGCTGGAATGCTCCCCGGCAGCCGTCTTCTCGACGCCTCGCCGCATAAGGTGAATTGGCAGCAGACGATTGAAATTGCGAAAGACTACGAATTTCTGATCCTCTTCACCTCCACCGTGGGCTTCGGAAGCGACGTCAAGCTGATTCGCAAGATCAAGGAGACGAAACCGGACCTCAAAATCGCCTTCGTGGGTCCCTACGGTCACAACAAGCCGGAAGAGACGCTGAACGCCAGCGAAGACATCGATTTCGTCACGCAGGGGGAGTTCGATCATTCCGTTGTCGAATTCGCGCGGGGAAAGCCGCTCAGCGAAATTCTGGGGATCAGCTATCGGAAGGACGGCAAAATCGTCCACAACGCGCCGCGTCCGCAGTTGCACACCGTTGAACTAGATGCTCTGCCGTTCGCGACGGAAATCTACAAGCGCGATTTGCAGATCGAGCGTTATAACGTTCCTTTCTTGCTCCATCCGTTCATCTCCTTCTACACGACGCGGGGTTGCCCCGCGCTCTGTACCTTCTGCATGTGGCCGCAGACCATCTCCGGACACGCCTGGCGGGTGCGTTCCGTGGAGAACGTCGCGAGGGAAGTGGAGCTGGCGCTCGAATGCTTTCCGCAGATGAAAGAGATTTTCTTCGACGACGACACGTTCAACATCCGCAAAGACCGCGTCGTCGAACTTTGCGAGCGCCTCAAAACGCTCAAATTCCGCTGGTCCAGCACAGCGCGCGTGCACAGCGACTATGAAACGATCAAGGCCATGGCCGACGCCGGCGCGCGGCTTTTCATCGTGGGCCTGGAGTCAGGCGCTCCGCAAATCCTCAAAAACATCAAGAAGGGTGCGACGGTGGAAATGGGCCGCGCCTTTGTGAAGAACTGCAAGAAGGTCGGCATCAAGGTCCACGGCGACTTCATCATCGGGCTGCCCGGCGAGACGAAAGAGACCATCCAACAGACAATCGAATTCGCCAAGGAAGTCGATTGCGAGACGATTCAAGTTTCGCTCGCTCATGCCATGCCCGGCACGGAACTCCACGATCAGATGGCTCGCGAGGGATTTCTGAGGGTGGAAGCGCTGGCTGATACCGGAGGCCACCAGCTCCCCCATATCGAGTATCCGCATCTCTCGCGGGAAGAGATGATGGCCGGCGTCAATCAATTCTACGATGAGTATTATTTTCGGCCGCGCGTCGTCTGGCGCATCGTGCGCGAAGCCTTGTGGGACGAACACGAGCGCAAGCGCCTTTATCATGAGGCGGTGGACTTTCTGAAGCTCCGCGCGGAGCGTTTGAAGTGGGCGCGCCAGAGCCAGGGCACGCCGAAGAAGAAGACGCTGATCTCCGTCCCGGAGACGCGGTCCGTTTCCGCGAACGACTAAACAGCACAGAATGGGACACGAGCGAAGGTTGCGTTTCAAGACCCTGGTTATGGTCTTGGCGATGGTTCTGTGCGCCAATACGGGTGATCTCTTGCTCAAACGTGGAATGAACCAGATCGGAGTCGTCCAACTCAGTTTTTCCGGGTTAACTCACGCCTTCCGGTTGACCATCTCCAACCCAACGATCTGGCTCGCGATCGCATTTCTTCTGGGATTCCTGGTTTTCTACATGACCGTGCTGTCGTGGGCGGACTACAGCTACGTCATGCCTGCGGGGGCGTTTGGTTATGCGCTGGTGACTCTCCTGGCGGTGCTATTTCTCGGCGAAACGGTCACGACGCGGCGGTGGTTCGGCGTCGTTCTGATTTGCGCGGGCGTTTTCCTGGTTGGTCAGACGAAGCCGCGCACTACGGAGGCTGCGACATGATGCTTCGCAGCGCCGTTCTTCTGGCGGCGTTCATTCTGGGCGGTTCGACGGGAGAGATTGCCATCACGCATGGGATGAAATCAGTCGGGGAACCGGTTCGGCTGAGGCCGCGGTTCGTCCTGCACTTTCTCGGAAGGGCGGTGCGCAATGGGTGGTTCTGGACCGGCGTGCCGCTGCTGGCTTTCGCCTTTTACGTGCTTCTCGTGCTGCTTTCCTGGGAGCCGATCAGCGTCGTGATACCCGCATCGGCGCTGAGCTACGTTGTGGGGACGCTCGGCGCAAAGTACCTTCTAAAAGAGGAAGTCAGTCCGAAGCGCTGGGCGGGCGTGTTACTCGTGTGTGCCGGCGTGGCGCTGGTAGCCGCGAGCTGACTCGCCCTTGCGGTCAGGATTGTCATGAGTGAAGTCGCAACCGTTGTTCCGCCGGCTCCGGTCACCGCGGCCGCGCCGCTTCCGCAAGCCTGTGGCCCGCGCCGGGGCCGCGCGGTTTTCCTGCTGCTCTTCCTTGCGGCGGGCATCTACGTCGGGAACGCTTTCTATCCGGCTCTCCTCGACGACGCCGACGCCTCACATGCCATGGTCTCTCGCGAGATGCTTCAGCGCGGCGACTGGGTCGTGCTGCACATGAACGGCATTCGCTATCTGATGAAGGCGCCGCTGCATTACTGGCTTGTTGCGGGCAGCTATCGTCTGCTCGGCGCGACGGCATTCTCGACCCGTCTCCCGGTGGCCTTGGCAATGGTGGGCCTGATCCTGCTGGTGAACGCGTTTGCCCGGCGTTTTTTTGGCGTGCGGGCGGGCCTCTACAGCGGGCTCGTGGCGGCGACAAGCGCGGGCTTTTTTCTGTTCACACGAATCACGATCCCCGAGGCGATCTACGCGCTCGAGTTCACGGCGATTTTTTATCTCTTCCTACGCGGCTGGACGGGCTCGCTCGATCCGCGCAAAGCGTATTGGAGCGCCGCGGCTCTCACGGCGCTGGCGATGCTTACGCGCGGGCTGGTCGGCGTAGTGTTTCCGGTAATGATCATCGGCCTGTTCGTCACCGCCACGCGGGGCTGGAGCCGCTGGCGCGAGCTGCGCCTCTTTTCCAGTGCCGTGATTTTCCTGGCCATCGCCGCTCCCTGGCACGTCCTGGCCAGCCTGCGAGCGAATACTTTCTTCTGGTCCTACTTCGTCAACGAACATTTCAAGCGCGCCATGGGCACGAGGTTTCCACCGGATTACGATGCCGTGCCGCTGTGGCTGTGGCTGGGCGCCCATCTGATCTGGTTCTTTCCGTGGAGCGTGTTTCTGGCAGGAGTCTGGAATCAAATCCCGCGTCCACGCGCGTGGAAGCAACTCTCCGTTGAGGGGCAAACGCGGCTTTTGCTGTTCTTGTGGGCTGGATTCATTCTTTTGTTCTTCTCGCTGACGTTTGGTTCGCGGATGGAGTATTACAGTTACGGCGCGTGGCCCGCGATCGCTTTGCTTCTTGGCACCGGTCTCGCGCGAGCGGAAGAAACGTCGCGGCCCTGGGTGGGGAGGATGCAGGGCGCGCTGGCGGGTCTCGGCGTTGCTGTCGCCGCCGGACTTGGCTACCTATTGTGGGTCTCAGCGGGTGTTGTGGTCAGGGGAGACATATCAACACTGCTCCAAGAGCGTGAAAACGATTTCTACCGCGTTTCGATGGCGCATTTCCTCGATCTAACACCGCAGGCCTTCGCGGCTCTGCGCTTGCCTGCCGCGCTGGCTGCTGTGGTGTTCTTGGTTGGTTTTTCAGTAGCCTGGTGGCTCCGGCGGACGTCCAAGCCCATCGCGGCGACGGTTCTGACGGCGATCACGATGGGTGAGTTTTTCCTGGCGGCCAATCTTGCGTTCGGCGTCTTCTCGCCTTATCTTTCCACGCGACCGCTTCTCCAAAGGGTTGAACCCTATCTTCAGCCGCAAGACCAGCTCGTCTTGTACGGCGAGTTCGACGCCGGGTCGAGCATTGCGTTTTATGCGGGCCGCCGTTTACTTCTCTGGAACGGGCAGTACAACAATTTGGCTCCCGGATCGTACTATCCGGACGCGCCGCATCTTTTCTTGACCGATGAGGAATTTATGCCGCTGTGGCGCAGCGCGCAGCGCGTTTTCCTGTTTGTTCCCCCAGAACAGCGCGAAGAGGCGCGGAAGCGGCTGCCGGCGGATACAACGTATCTTCTGGAAGAAGGCGGCGGGAAAGCCGTCTATGTGAACCATCCACTCATGCGCGGCCAGCTAACGATTGCGGCAGCCAAGACAGCAAGTGATTGAGCCGGCGCTCACATGGCGAGCCTGAACTCCACGCGCAAGCTTTTGATCGTCGTCGTTGTCGCGCTCACACTCCGCGTCGCCGTGATTCCTTTCCTGATCGGCGATGTGCTCGATCCGGCTCGCGACCACTGGGACTTTGGCTGGGAAGAAGGGCGCATCGCGCGCTCCATCGCAGCAGGCGAAGGCTTCAGTTCGCCGCTTTTCGGCCAGACCGGCAAGACGGCGTGGACTACGCCAGTCTACCCGTATCTTCTCGCTGGCGTGTTCCGGGTATTCGGCATCTACTCGCACGCATCGGCATGGGTCATCCTTATATTGAACGCCCTCTTTTCGGCGCTCACTTGCATTCCCGTCTATTTCGTGGCGAATCGGAGCTTTGGGCCGGGCGCTGCTTCTTGGGCAATCTGGATTTGGGCTTTCCATCCCTACGCCATCTATCTTGTGAGCGGCCGCGTGTGGGGATTTTGTCTCGATGCGCTTTTCATGGCGCTGCTCCTTTGGTGTACGCTGGCGCTGCAGGAGCAGAGCAGCATCCCGCGCTGGATCGGGTACGGGTTAGTCTGGGGTGTGGCAGCGTTGGAAAACGCCGTTATCCTTTCGACCTTGCCCTTTCTTCTGGGATGGCTCGCCTGGCGCCGGCGTCGCCGCGGTGTCGAATGGCGCTTTCGCGCGGCTGCTGCTCTGCTGACGCTGTTGCTGACGGTCACGCCGTGGTTTGTCCGCAACTACCAAGCATTCGGGCGCTTCATTCCTTTTCGGGCCACGTTTTGGATGATTTTTTGGGAAAGCAACACCGGCGACACTTCCGATCTCTATCCGGACTGGACGAATCCTGCGCACAACGACGCGGAGATGGAAGAGTACCGCCGACTCGGTGAACTCGGCTATGCCGACGAAAAGCGGTCCACCTCGCTCAAAAATCTACGCAATCACCCCGGGCTTTTTCTGTGGCTCACGTTCAAACGCGTTGTCTATACTTGGACCGGCTACTGGTCGTTTAATCCCGTGTTTCTGTCGCAAGAGCCGACGGCAATCCCCAACATCGGATTTTGCAGCCTGATGACGATCCTGCTGCTGCTGGGCTTGCGCCAGGCCCGGCGCATCAGCCGGGATGCGGCGGTCCCGCTCGTGCTTGTCTTGTTTAGCTATCCGCTGGTGTATTACGTCACTCATCCGGGAGTGGATTATCGCCATCCGGTGGATCCCGTGATCGTCATATTCTTGGGGGTGCTCGCATGTGCGCTTGCGGCGCGGTTCGCCCGCGCCCCTGCGCAGGCCCAAACCAGCCAACCCTGAGCGTGGCGCCATTGCAGTGCAGCGGAGTTTCGCATGATCTCCATGTCATACTCTATGGTTGGTCGCGCATTCGGCGCGAGAATCTAGGACGGGCGGAGCCTCGGTTCCCGATACGCGTTGCGACTTCAAGGAAGGTAGGGAATGGTCTTGCGTCTGTTGCAGTGGGCAGTGCTCCTTGCGGCGCTCTCTCCTTTTGCCTACTACGCGCTCGCGGCATACTGCGGCTGGGAATACTTTCGCAAGCTCCGGAGGCTGCCGTCCCTCGACCGGTCGTTTACTCCGCCCGCGAGCATTCTGAAGCCCGTCCGCGGTCTGGACCGTGAAGGCTACGAAAACTTCGCGAGTTTCTGCCGCCTGGACTACCCGGAGTACGAGGTGGTGTTCGCGGTCGTTGAGCCGGACGATCCGGTGATCCCGATCATTCAGAAATTACAGCGGGAATTCCCGAAATGCGCGATACGTCTTGTGGCAGGGATCGAGCGATCCGGGACAAGTCCCAAGATGAGCAATCTGTGCCGCTTGGTGAAAGAGGCGAAGTACGATTTGCTGGTCATCAGCGACAGCGACGTTCGCGTCGAGCCGGACTACTTGCTCGATGTGGCCGCTCCATTTGCCGACCTGAAGGTAGGTGTGGTGACCGCCTTCTTCCGTGGATTGACGGAGGGCGGCTTCGCAGCGGACGTGGATGCGGTGGGAGTGCCGACTGACGCTTCGGCGAGCACGCTCGTCGCGCGAAAGCTTGGCGGAATTGACTTTGCGCTCGGCTGGACAATGGCGACGACGAAAGCGCGCTTGGCGGAAATCGGCGGGTTCGAGTCCATGGTGGACCATCATTCCGATGACTTCGTCCTGGGCAACGAAATCGCGAAGAGGGGCTATCGCGTGGAGTTGACGCGCAAGCCGGTGTGGATGGTGTTTCCCAATGAAAAGCTGAGCCATGTCTTCAAGCACGAATTGCGATGGTCCATCATGCTCCGCGGCATCCGGCCTGCGGGATATCTCGGCATGGCCATGACGTTCGGGCTGCCCTGGTCGCTGCTTGCGGCAGCGGTGGCCCCATCAACAACAATCGCGGCCGGCTATCTGTTAGCCTATCTCGTGCTGCGGCTGACGGTGGCGTGGGTGATCGGCGCGTGGGGGTTGGGCGATCCCGTCGTGCGCAAGAGGATCTGGCTTGTGCCCGTGCGCGACGCTCTGAATTTTGCCGTATACGTGGCGAGCTATTTCTCGGATACGGTGCGGTGGCGCGGATTGGCTTATCGTGTGCGCGGCGGATCTTTGGTGCCGTTGAATGAAGCCGCAAGAAAATGAGAGCCGAAGGCGCCGAAGAAGAAGAAGAAGAAGAAGGTAGAGCAGGCCGAAGACAAGCGGAACCATGCATTTGAACGGTATATGGAGCGATGCGACCTTGCTGCTGGCGGTGGCGCCGCTCGCTTATTACGTGTTAGCGTCCGTAGCCGCCCTACGTTTTTTTCGCCGCGAGCGCGCACGCAGCCTGCCTCCCATTACGCCGCCCGTCAGCGTGCTCAAGCCGGTGCGCGGCCTCGATTTCGGCTCCTACGAAAATTTTCTGAGCTTCTGCCTCCAAGACTACCCCGACTACGAGCTTCTCTTCGCGGTGAACGACGACAAGGATCCCGCGGTCCCGCTCATCCAGCGTTTGCAGCGGGAATTTCCGGAACGCCGCATCCGCCTATTCGCCGGCGCTGAGAGGCTGGGGGCGAATCGCAAGATCAACAAACTAGCTCGGCTTGTCCGCGAAGCGCGGAATGACATCCTGGTCATCAGCGATGGCGATGTGCGGGTCGGGCCGCGGTATTTGCGCGACGTCGTCGCCCCATTCGCCGATCCGCGTACCGGTCTCGTTACCTGCTTCTATCGCGGGATCGCCGAAAGAAATCTCGGCGCGGAGCTCGAAGCCGTCGGAACGTCGAGCGATTTTTTCGCCGGAGTCCTGATGGCGGAGTGGTTCGAAGGGATGACTTTTGCCCTCGGGGCTTCGATGGTCACAACCAAAAGCTGGCTCGACAGGATCGGAGGCTTCGCAACCATCGCTGATAAGCATTCAGACGATTACGAACTGGGCCATCGCGTGGCGCAGGCGGGCGGGAAAGTCGTTCTCTCTCGGGAAGCCGTCTGGACGATGTACCCAGCGCAAACGCCGAGGGGGTTTTTCGAGCACCAGGTCCGATGGGCGCGCACAGTCCGCCTGTGTCGGCCGCTTTCCTACGCGGGGCTGCTATTCACGCACGGACTGCCCTGGGCGGTGCTCGCGGCCGTCGTCGCGCCGGCAAGATGGATCGGCGCGGCCTATGTGGCGGCGTATGTGATTTTGCGGATGGCCATGGCATGGGCGGTTGGAGTGTGGGGCGTCGGGGACGATGTCCTGCGGCGCAGACTTTGGCTCGTGCCCTTGCGCGATGCCATTCACTTCGGTGTTTGGCTGGTCAGCTTTGGCTCGAATCGCATCACCTGGGCCGGCGATGAATTCGAAATCCAGAAGAGCCAGATGGTCGTCGTCGAGAAAAAACCGGAGACGGAAGCGCGGACATCCGTGGCTTCAGGCCGCGCCCGCGGTTGACGCTCCACGCATTCCTGTCTAAAGTAGCTAAGATGAGTCGTGGCCGCCGGGACAGCCGGATGCGTCGCGATTCGTTTTTTTCCTCCCATCGGCTGGGAGGTCGTCCAATCGGTAGGACTCCAGACTCTGGATCTGGCTATCCTGGTTCGAGTCCAGGCCTCCCAGCCAATCTTTTCAAAGGATTAGCGGAGACCCTTTCTCGAACTTGGGAACATTATTTGCTCAAGCTTCGAAATCGCATTTCGCTCAGACTCCTCGACCGACTGCGTGTAGAACGCCAGTGTGGTGTGCGGCGATGAGTGGCCGAGAACCTGCTGCGTCGTTCTCACAGGTTCTCCCATTTCGCTGAGTGTCGTTGCTACCGACCTTCGAAAAACCCTCCAACCTGTTTTTCTCAGGCCGCAGCTCGCCAGCGCAGGGTGTAGAACCCGTTGCAAGAGGTTCGAGGCCTCATAAGGTTTTCCATCGGCGTTGGGAAATACCAAGTCCATAGCACTCTTCCTGACGTGCCGGTTGTGCCGTTGCAATGCATACAACAAACCGTCGCTGATGGGGATCACGCGTTCGCTGGTGTGTGTCTTCGGCAGGCCGAAATTGCCTCGATAATACGCCCGCCGGATATGTAGCAAGCGGCGTTCGAAATCGA
>QHYP01000053.1:28010-29201 GCA_003224195.1 Acidobacteriota bacterium
AGTTCGGAGACGCGCATTCCCGTGACCGCAATCAGAAAGACGAGCATGCGGTAACGCCCTTCCACCTGGTCAAGGACTTTGCAGACCTCTCCCGGTTGAAGCGTCACCTTAGGTTGGACCGGTCGTTTGTGGGGCAGACGAATGCCGACGACGGCATTTGAATCCAAATACCCCCATTCTTTGGCGCTGGCGCAAACGCGACTCACGGTCGCGCGGATATGGTACAGAACAGATGGTGCATACTGTTCTGCCTTCTGGTTGAGGAATATTTGCAGATCCGGTGTGTGAATGTCGCACAGTCGGTATTGAGCGAATTTGGGCACCAGATGCCTGCGAAGAATATCCCGGTAAAAGTTACGCGTGGACGCTCGATACGTAGGGAGAACGGCTTCCTCCCACTTTCGAGCGAAGTGTCCGAAGGTCATGGTCGGTTGGGGTCTTCGGAGCCCCTGGTTGATTGGGCGCAGCAGAGCGTTCATCATTTGTCGAGCGTGTCGTTTAGTTGGGATCGACTTGACCGGACCGAGGACCTGCGAACGCATGACACGCCTCACAGTTCCATCAGTCTCCAGCACGTCTTCCCTCCAGCGAGCAACCCACACTCTCCGACCAACTCTGCCACGCGAGAACAAAGAACCCTCCTGATAACGGCGTCGAGCCATGGTTTCCTTTCCGTTGACTCGCCCGCCTTTTCCTGTGTCACCGTTGAGTGTACCCCGCGTGTCAAGCGGCATGGGGCTCTCCACGTTGACGCTTGACCCATTCATGGATTTCATCCTCGAGGAAGCGCCAGTACTTTCCAATCCGGTAGCCCGGCAATCGCTCTAAAGATCGTTTGCGTGTGCGTCCATACGCCCACGAAACAGGGACGTGCAGCAGGATGGCCACTTCTTCCACCGTAAGCAGTCGGCCCCTTCCTGTGTTTGTTCCCCCTGTGGCTTCGTTCTGAAGGCCGTTAAGAGATAGCTGCGACTGTCCTGCCTCGTAGGGTGTTGGTCGCGGCGCTAGTTCTGACCCATTCGCGGTTTCTGATTTCCGGACTGATTCAACCGGCAGCGAACGTATTGCAAGGCGCGAGGCATGCTGTCGTGAGGACGCTGTATTCTCGCGCACACCGAATTGGGTTGGGCGGGGCTTCATGTTTGTTACGCGGTCCTTGTCAGGGTTTCTCCTTGGATTTGTTTTTGGCTG
>QHYP01000260.1:0-4130 GCA_003224195.1 Acidobacteriota bacterium
GGAGCAATCCTCCGCCCATAAACCTCCGCAAGTCCTTTAATTGTCGTGAGTCCGACTCGAAGACCAGTGAACGAGCCCGGCCCGGTCGCAACCGCATAGACATCCACATCCTTGAACCGGAGCCCAGCTTTATTCAGCACGGACTCTGCAGCGGGAATCAGCCAGGAAGAGTAGTCTTCTGAGCTATCATGCACAGCCACAGCCGACTCGATCCCATCGCAGAGGACAGCCACACTTCCCCGGGCATCACATGTATCCACACTCAAGAGAATCACATGCAGATTCTATACTACGTTTCCGACCTATGCAGCCGGGCCCAAACTCCTCATAGACATCACCCTAGCCGGATCGGTCCTGCACCCTGAAAGTTATCTCATCCCAGGCGGGGCAATCCGAATTGCGCCCGCTTGGGAGCAATTGGACTGCCAAAGCGACACTCCTTTTTCCCTAACTCTTTGATTCCAGACCAAATATCTTGACGCGCCCATACCAATGCCCTATCCTGTTCCTGCATCCAGGGGGGCATCCGCACAATGGACTATAAGATCAGCGAGAGAGTTGTTTACCCGAATCATGGCGTTGGTGTTGTAGAACAAATCAGTTATGGATTGCTGAACGGCAGGACGGAACGCTACTTCATGATCCGCATCGTATCGAGCGGTTTGCGCGTCATGGTGCCGCAATCGAACGCAGAGGCCGTCGGCCTCCGGCCCGTGATCCGCTCTGTGGACACAACCAAAGTGCTGGGCTTTCTCGAAAAGGGAAAGCTCAATTCACACCACGACTGGAAGCACCGCTTCAAGGAAAACTCCGAGCGCATGCGCACGGGTTCACTTCTTGAAGTCGCTGTCGTGCTCAAGAGTCTTGTATCTCTCAGCCGCACCAAGCCCCTCTCTTTCCGTGAAAAGAAAATGCTCGAGAGGGCGAAGTATCTGCTCGTGAGCGAAATGGCCACCTCGCGGAACACAACCTCAGAGTCAGCCGAATCGCTTGTCGTGAAGTCCCTCGCCAAAGCAAAGTTGCAGTTCCCCATCATGCAGGAAAGGTTCGAATAGCCCGGTAGAAATTCTGTTCCGGCGCATAAGTCACTCTGCTTATGCGCCGGTTTTCTTTTTTGATCTTCCCCACCCGCCTCCGCCGGGCGTTTCTATCCGCAGAACGCTGCCCGCCACGGCGTGAAAAGAACACTTGCCCGGCAGAACGGTCACTTTCCCCTTCCGGAGGAGTTTGTTCTTCCCCGGCTTCCCCGCCTCGCCGCCGCTCAATCCATACGGCGCCCGCCTGCGGCGGTCGCACAGAAGTCCCACGTCCGCGTCGGTGAGTAGCTCCATCTCACGAATGATGCCATCGCCACCGCGGTATTGGCCCCTTCCGCCGGATCCCCGACGGACGCGATACGCGTGCAAGCGAACGGGATAGACCTGCTCGAGTACTTCGACGGGCGTGTGCCATGAATTGGTCATATGGGTGTGGATTGCCGAAGCGCCCTCAAGGCCGGGCCTGGCGCCCATTCCCCCTGCTGTCGTCTCGTAATAGGCGAAGGGCGCATTGGCGTTCCGAGGATCGAGCCCGCCAAGCGTAAAATTGTTCATCGTTCCCTGGCTGGCTGCGGGAATCCGAGCTGGAATCGCCTTTGCCAGGGCGCGCAAAAGCGTGTCCACGATGCGCTGTGAGGTTTCTACGTTCCCCCCGGCCACAGCCGCCGGCGGCCGCGCGTTCACGATGGTCCCGGGAGGAGCAATCACCCGGATCGGGCGCAGCAGGCCTGATGTGGCGGGGACTTCTTCTGCCAGCAGGCATCGAAATACGTAGTAAACCGCCGAAACGGCGATGGCTTCGACCGCGTTCACGTTTCCTTTGCACTGGGGGGAGGATCCGGAGAAATCCACTTCTGCTTTGTTCTTATCCAGGCGGATCCGCACGGCAATCCGCAGCGGGTGATCGCTTACGCCGTCGTCATCCAAGAAATCCTCCGCGGCGAACGTACCTCGGGGAAGCGCTACGAGCGCCGACCGCATCATAGCCGCCGAATAGTCCAGCAAATGCCGGGCGTAACGGAGCACCTCCGCTTCCCCATATTTCCGCTCGCCTTCTCGTTCGGCGGGAGTGCGCACGTTAGCCAGCAGCAACGCCATCACGTCCCGCTTGAGCCTTCCGTCCTCGAAAATCTTGACTGGTGGAATCCGCAACCCCTCCTGATAAATCTCTCGCGCGGGCCCCATCGAGCCCGCCAGCGCCCCGCCAATATCGGCGTGGTGCGCCCGGTTCGCTGCGTAGAACGTCGGCCGTCTGCGCCCCGGCAAATACACCGGCATCACCATAGTGAGATCCGGCAGATGAGTCCCGCCGGAAAAGGGATCGTTGAGTACCACCATATCCCCTGGAGCCAGGGCGAACGCCCGGCGCGCCGCCGCCACTGACGCAGGCATCGAGCCAAGATGTACCGGCATGTGATCACCCATCGCCAACACTTCGCCGTCTGCTTCGTAGACCGCGCACGAATAGTCGCGCCGCTCCTTGATGTTGGGCGAAAAGGCCGAGCGCCGCAGCGTTGCGCCCATTTCCTCTGCCGCGGAATGGAAGAGATTCTTGAAAATCTCCAGGCGGGTCGGGTCAACGCGCACCGGTTCGCCTCCTAGCGGCTGGGGACAAGAAAATCTGGCCGTAGGCATCGACGCGCGCAGTCCATCCGGGCGGCACAAGCGTCGTGGCGCTGTATTCAGTGATCACCGCGGGGCCCGCAAACCGGTGTCCCGCGTGCAGCCCATCGCGCTCGATCCATTTTGCTCCCCGCGCACGCCCCGCAAACAAGCATCGAATCTCACCGCGCCCGGTTGGCCGCTCCGGCTGCGCCGCACGCGCGACCCTTGGCAGCGCCGGCTTCTCGGTCCGCCCCGTCACGCGACAGCGCACGTTGACCATCTCGACCGCGCGGGCTCGATCGGCGTAACCGTATCGGCGCTCGTGCGTTGCGTGAAACGCTGCCACGAAGTCGCCGGCAGCAGCGACGCTCAGTTCGTAAGCCTGCCCGACGTAGCGCAGATCCAGCCAGCGCTCCATGCCGATCTCGGAGTCCCGGAACCCTTCCTTGTGGAGTGACCGGATCCCTTCTTGCTCGAGCGGCCGAAAGAGCCGGCGTAATCTGTCGCGCGAATCGCGCGCCGATTCCACGCGCAAAAGAACCGTCCGCGACACGTCCTTGACCACGTCGGCGCGCAGAATCCCCAATGCCGAGAGTGCGCCCGGAAAACGCGGCAGGAGAACGCCGCGCATTTCGAGCGATGACGCCAGGTCGCACGCGTGGAGACCGCCGGCGCCGCCAAACGCCACCAAAACGTAATCGCGAGGGTCGTGGCCTCGCTCGATGGAGATGACGCGAATCGCTTTCTCCATCACTGCGTTCGCGACTTCCAAGATTCCGCTGGCAAACTCTTCGATCGAGCGAAACGCGCCGCGCTGCTTTTCCATCAGCCGGCGCGCTCGCTGGATATCCAACGGAAATTCTCCGCCAAGTAGCCCCCGATCCCCGAAGTGGCCGAGCACCGCATGCGCGTCCGTGACGGTCGGCTTTTCGCCGCGCCCGTAACAGATCGGCCCGGGATCGGCGCCGGCGCTCTCAGGTCCCACGCGCAACGCCCCGCCGCGATCGAAGCGGGCAATCGAGCCTCCGCCCGCGCCCACGGTATGAATTTCCAGCATGGGCACCGCCACGGGAAGCCCGGCTACGGTGGATTCATTCGTCGTGCCCAATCCTCCACCCGCGAGGGCCACATCCGTGGACGTGCCGCCCATATCAAACGTGATGACATTCTCGAACCCGGAGAGCCGAGCCGCATACTGCGCGCCGATCACCCCGCCAGCAGGGCCGGAGAGAATCGTCCGCACGGGTTCGCGCGAAGCGGCTTTGGCGGAAATGATCCCGCCATTCGATTGCATCACGCGCACGCGAATCTCTGTGGCCGTTCGCCGACCAGTGGCGTGCGGCATTTCCTGCGCCCACCGCTGCGTTTCCCCGAGGTAGCCGCTCATCACCGGCGCCAAATAAGCGTTAATCACGGTCGTGGAGGTCCGCTCGAATTCGCGGAACTCGGGCAAGATTTCATGCGAGACCGAAACCAGATACCCCGCTC
>QHYP01000260.1:4150-8548 GCA_003224195.1 Acidobacteriota bacterium
GCGAAACGAAAAGAGGAAGCACACTGCTACCGTATCCGCACCGGTTTTCCGGACGAGTCGCGCGATTCTTCGCACCTCGGCCTTCGCCAGCGCGGTGACTACGGAGCCATCTGCGGCCAGACGTTCCCTTGCACCCAGCCTGCGCTCGGGCGGCACAAGCGGCTGAGGCTTTTCGACAAAGAAGTCATACAACTTTGGCCGTGCCTGCCGCCCAATCTCGAGGACATCCTCGAAGCCCTCCGTGGTGACGAGTGTGACCCGTCCGCCGCGCCTCTCGAGCAGCGCATTGGTGCCCACGGTCGTCCCGCAGACCAGGTCCAGCGGCTCTGTTCTCGCAATTCCCACAGTTGACAGACACTTTCCCACGGCCCCGGCGATGGCCGCAGCGGGATTCTTGGGTTGCGAGAGAACCTTTAGAATTTCCAGGCGGCCGCCGCGAACAAAAATACAATCGGTAAACGTTCCGCCCGTATCGACTGCGATTCGCATGGAGCCGGGATTGTATCGTAAGCGCGAGAGGGGATGTCAGTCAGAGCGCGAGTCAGTTCGGCCCGACGCATTGGGCATGATTCGCGTCAGGCAAGGGCGAGGCTCGGGTCAGCGTTCAAGCGCACGTCAGCCACTATGCCGGACCGCAGGCGCGGATAGGCGGCCGCGGCGATCATCGCTGCGTTGTCGGTGGAAAGTGCGCGGCTCGGAAAAAAGACGTCGATGGCGGCTGCTTGCGCTCGCTGCTCGAATTCCGCGCGCAGTTGGCTGTTGGCGGCGACGCCTCCTGACACCAGGATGCTCGTAGCGTTCTGCTCTTCTGCCGCAGCAAACGCGCGCTCGACCAGGTCGCGCACCACAGCATCCTGAAACGCTTTCACCAGACCGAGCGTGGCGCGGCTGCACAGCGGCAGTAACTGGTCAGATTTGCGCTCGCCGCGCTCGAGCGCTTCCTCGCGCGCGCGGATCTCCGGCGCAAACTCCGCGTGTTCGCGCACGAAATACAGCACTGCGGTTTTCAAACCGCTGAAGCTGAAATCGAGAGGATTGCCTCGCGTCTTCGTCCGGCCGAATTTCACCGGCGCGCTGATTCCCGCTGCCGCAGCCGCCAAGCAGTCCAGAATCGGCCCGCCGGGATAACCCAGGCCCAGAAGCTTCGCCACCTTGTCGTAAGCTTCGCCGGCTGCATCATCGCGCGTCTGGCCGAGCCTGCGATATTGAAGAACTGGTGGCGCGTCAACGGCCGCCTTTTTGTCCGCCTGCACGAGGTAAAGAACGGTGTGCCCGCCTGACACGATCAAGCAGACGGCTGGAAGCTCCGGCTTGCGGCCCACGCGATGCGCTTCCAGGAAGACCGCGTGAACGTGGCCCTCCAGGTGATTCACCGCTACAAGCGGCTTTTCCAACGCCGTCGCGAGCGTCTTCCCATAAGTGATGCCCACAAGCAATGACCCAACCAGCCCCGGCCCCTGCGTCACGGCGATGGCGTCCATATCCGCGAGTTTCATGCCCGCCTGCGCAAGCGCCTCACGCACCACAGGCACAATCCTGCGCAAATGCTCGCGCGAAGCCAGTTCCGGCACGACACCACCATATTTGCAGTGAAGGTCCACCTGCGAAGCCACGACGTTGGATAGAATCTCGCGCCCATCCGTGACAACGGCGGCGGCCGTCTCATCGCAGGAAGATTCAATCCCGAGGATCCGCGTGGTCATTGGGTGGTGCGAGCAGCTCCAGAGCCGCTCCAACTCCTATGCTAGCATACGCACGTGGATGAAAAGCTTCGGCGCGCGCTCGAGAGAATTGCTCGCGACAAAACCTCCGGAGCATCGCAGCTCGCTCGTATAGTTTGTGCGGCACTTCGGCAGCGTCTTGCCAATTCCCCCAGTCCCAGGACCGCCGAACTCCGGACCGCCGCGCGTTTACTTCTCTCCGCGCAGCCCGAAATGGCCCCCGTCGCTCGTTTGGCAATCGAATGCCGCCGCGCCGCGAACTCGGCAGCAGCGTTTGGCCGTTTTCCGGAAGTGGTCGCCGCGTTTGAGGCGCGACTAACGACTGCTCCCACCGCCATCGCCGCACATTTTGAAAGCCTGCTCTCAGGGCACGGGAATATCCGCGTGGCGATGTTCTCCTACAGCGGTACGGCAATCGGTGCGGTAGTGCGTGCCAGAAGAAGAATCAGAGGGGTTTTCTGCGCCGAAGGCCGACCGAACTTCGAAGGCCGCCGCGCCGCTCGTGAGCTCTCCCTTGCGGGCCTGCGAGTGACTCTCCTCACAGACCCAGCCTGGCTCGACTCACTCGGGAAGGCCGCCATGGTCGTCGTTGGCGCGGACGCCGTCACGGAATCGGCCTTCCTCAACAAGGTTGGGACCTCGGCCGCAGTTTGCAGCGCTCGGAGGCTCCGGATACCCGTCTACGTGCTCGCCGATTCTACAAAGTTTCTGCCTTCCACTGCCGCTCGCCGCCTTTTGAAGGTTCGGAACCAAGCAGGTCCTATCTCCGAAGTGTGGTCCGGCGCGCCGCTGCGCGTGCACATTGAAAACCCTTACCTCGCTTGGACTTCCTGGCAAGAGGGAGTGCACTGGCTCTCAGAGGCCGGAATCAAACGCGCCACCCGATCTCGGCAATTGTCTTACCAAGTCTTCCGCTGATTGCGCACGTGCTGCTTGATTGACAAAGCTTGCTCAATGCCTTTACTTTCGCTTGGCTGGAATTTCAACGCAAAGAGATACACGCCCAATCATGAGCAACGTCAAAGCACAATCCCCCTCCTCCGCACGACGGGTTCGCAAGGCCGTTCTCCCCGCCGCGGGCCTAGGCACACGCTTTCTGCCGGCGACCAAGGCACAGCCCAAAGAAATGCTGCCCGTCGTGGACAAGCCACTCATCCAATACGTGGCCGAGGAGTGCGTGGCGTCGGGCATCGAGCACATCATCATTGTGACCGGCAAGGGCAAGAACGCCATCGAAGATCATTTCGATCTGGCGCCGTCGCTCGAACGCTTTCTCGAGGAAAAGGGCAAGAAAGATCAGGCGGAAATGGTCCGCCGGATCAGCAACATGGTGCGCGTCAGCTATACGCGGCAAAAGGAGCCGCTTGGCCTGGGCCACGCCGTACTGGTCGCGCGCGACCTGGTTGGCGACGAGCCTTTTGCCGTGCTCCTCGGCGACGTCATCATCCCCGGCAACCGGCCCGCGACGAAGCAACTCGTTGAGGTCTATGAAGCGACCGGGATCGGTGCCATTGCCGTGGAACAAGTTCCTCGCGAGAAGACGCACCTCTACGGTGTCGTGGACGGTGAGCCGAAACCCCAGGCGCCGTGGGGCCAGCGGCTGCTCCGCATTCGCGACCTCGTCGAAAAGCCCAAGCCAGGCAAAGCACCATCGAATCTTGCCATCACCGGGCGATACGTCCTTCCGCCCGATATTTTTGACTGCCTCGCGCGCACAAAACCGGGCTCGGGGAACGAAATCCAGCTCACGGACGCGTTGCGCATCCTCGCGAAGGAACGCGGCTTGTGGGCCCTCATTTATGAAGGGATTTCCTACGACGCGGGAGACAAGCTCGGCTTCTTAAAGGCGACAGTAGAGATTGCATTGCAAAATCCGGAACTCGGCGCGGAGTTCCGCAAGTATCTTAAATCGTTGGACTTATAGTCGAAACGCCAAATGTGTGAGCACGGCCGTTGAACGTCGTCATTTCCTTTTCTTGACTTGTTTCTCTTTTGCCGCAGGCTCTTTCGTTTTCGTGTCGCCGCCTGCGGCTGCCCCGTCGCTCGACGCTTCTTTGGCGGATTCGGGTCCGGCCGCTCCGCTGGGCTTTTGCGCATAGTCGGTCACGTACCAGCCCGATCCCTTGAACTGGATCGCGGGAGCAGCCTGCACACGCTCGACCTTCCCTCCGCAGTGCGGGCAGCTCTTCAGGTGCGGACCCGAGACTTTCTCGATGCGCTCCGTGCGGCGGCCACACTTCACGCACTCATATTCGTACAGCGGCACGGAAAATCCTCCTGGCGGCCAGCAAATATAAAAGTATAACACGCGGCCGCACTTCCTTCTGCCGCATGATAGACTCATCCACGCCGGTTTTTGGTGTATGCCTCGCGAATCCACTTCCCGCGCAAACGTCAACTCTCCTGCCCGCGGCTGCCTTTACCTGGTGGCCACGCCCATCGGCAATCTCGAGGACATCACGCTCCGGGCATTGCGCATTTTGCGCGAGGCGGATCAAATCGCCTGCGAGGACACTCGCCACACCCGCAAACTCCTCGAGCATTACGACATCCACAAGCCGCTCGTCAGCTATCACGAGCACAACGAGATGACGCGCGCCGCGGAGTTGCTCATCTCGCTCGAGCAGGGCGCGAAAATCGCTTTGGTCACCGATGCGGGCATGCCTGTGGTCTCCGA
>QHYP01000261.1 GCA_003224195.1 Acidobacteriota bacterium
GCCGGCCTGCTCCTGGTTTGGGACGAGCGGGACCTGCCCTGGGGCACGATCCGCATCCGTGAGCGCGGCAGCCCCGGCACGCACAACGGCGCGAAGTCCGTCGTCAACGCTCTGGGCACGGAAGAATTCGCGCGAGTCCGGCTGGGCGTTGGCCCGGACCATCCGGTCGGCGATTTGGCGGCGTACGTTCTCCGGCCCATGAAAAAGGCGGAGCTGGAAGTTGCCGCAACGATGATTGAGGAAGCGGCGAATGCGGTCGAATTGATACTGACGCACGGCCTGGCACCGGCCATGAATCGCTTCAATCACCGCAATCCGCCGGCCGCAGGCAATCCTTTGCCGTAGGGGCGCGGCATGCTGCGCCCGTACAAGGTTTTGCGGAGTGCGCTTTATTCGCGATCGAAGATTCCGGCTTTGCCGGAAAGAGACTGACTGCGCTCCGGATGCGCGGTGCAAAAGAAGGGAATCGAGGTACTCATGGAAGAACGTCTATACGATCTGATCTTCATCTGCCGGCCCGCGACGCCGGAGGAGGAGATCAAGAAAATCATCACCGCGCTCGAGCACACCTGCGCCGAGAAGGGCGGCAAGATCGAAAAAGTCGAGCAGTGGGGCACGCGCAAGCTCGCCTACCGCGTGGCCAAGCACCGCGAAGGCATGTATGTGTATTTCCAGATCAAAACCACGCACGGCGAGTTGATCTCCGAGCTCGAGCGGCGCCTCCGCGTGCAGGACGCGGTGATCAAATATCTGACGATCCGTTTGGATGAAGACCTGAAGCGGCAGCAGAAACTCACCCGCCGCCGCGACAAGCGCGCCGGCCGGCGTTCGCGGCGCCAGGCGGCTGCCGGCGAGCACGCCGCCGCGGCAAGTTGAACATCTTGCTGCTCGGACGCTGCATCGAAAAATCTAGGAAAGGGAAGAGAGGTAAAACCCGATGCCGGACGAACAAAATCCACAGCCACAGAGCGGTGGTGGTGCTCCTCCGCGCCGTGAAGGCGGAGGCGGCGGACGCCGCGAAGGCGGGCCGGGCGGAGGTCCTGGCGGGCCGCGGCGCGGCAAGCGCCAGTATTTTCGTAAGAAGAAAGTGTGCAAGTTCTGCGTCGAGAAGATCGACTTTATCGACTACAAAAGGCCCGAGCTTCTGGCGCCCTTCGTTCAGGACAAGGGCAAAATCCTGCCGCGCCGCATGACCGGCACGTGCTCGCGCCACCAACGCTGGCTCGGCGTGGCCATCAAGCGCGCGCGCAACATTGCGCTCATGCCGTTCGCCACCGCCGCCGACCCGACGCCCGTCCAGCGGCCGCACTGACGCGTAGCGCCAAAGACCCGGAGGAAGCTTCCATGGAGATTATTCTTAAAGAGGACGTCGAAAAGTTGGGCAACCGCGGCGAAGTCGTGACCGTCGCCCCGGGCTACGCCCGCAATTTTCTCTTGCCGCGCAAGCTGGCCATCGAAGCTACGCCCGGCAACATGAAGCAGCTTGAGCGCATTCGCGGAGCCCTGGCGAAGCGAACTGCCACCGAGCATGCCGCCGCCGAAAAGCAAACCGAGCTCCTGAATGCCGTTTTGGTCAAGTTTACACGCAAGACCGGTGAGAAGGACCAGCTGTTTGGCTCGGTCACGTCGGCGGACATCGCCGAAGCGCTGGCCGCGCAGGGCTTCCAGATCGACAAGCGCCAGATTCAGATTCCCGATCCCATCAAAACGCTCGGCGAGCATTCCGTTACCGTGAAGGTCTTCCGCGACGTCGCCGCCACCGTCAAAGCCATCGTCGAAAAAGAATCCTAGCTCTCTCGGAATAAACGAAGCCTCTGTAGGGGCACGATATATCGTGCCCCAGCGTCAACTCAGCTTCGCGGGTTTTCCACCGTTCTGAAATCTTCCACAGCCTTGTCGGATTGACGCGCGCTGCCCTTTCTTCCATCATTCCGCCGGTTCGGTGAGATCAAACGGCAACTCGAACATCAGGCAAACAGGCTCTTGCGCCCTGACCGCCGGAGTGTTATAACTGGCGAAGAAAAAGCGAATAGACCTCACACTCTCTATGCCGAACGAAACCACTCTCGAACGTCCCCTCCCGCAGCATCTGGACGCGGAGCGCTCCATCCTTGGCGCCATCCTGCTGGACAATCAAGCGCTCAACGCCGCCATCGAAAACCTCCGGCCCGAGGATTTCTTCTTCGATCCGCATCGCCGCGTCTTTCAGCAGATGGTCGCCTTGGGGGAAACCCAGCAGGCCATTGACCTCGTGACGCTCAACGACGCGCTCGACCGCCGCGGCGAGCTCGAATCCTGCGGTGGCACGCCTTACCTCGCCTCGCTCGTGGACGGTGTGCCGCGTTCCGCCAACATCGAGCATTACGTCCGCATCGTCAAAGAGAAGGCGCTCCTTCGCAACTTGATTCACGCCACTCACGCCATCCAGGAGCGCGCCTTTGAAGGCGAGGAGGGCGCCGACGGCATCCTCGACGGCGCCGAATCTTCGATCTTCGCCCTCGCCGAAGACCGTATCCGCGTCGGTCTCGTCTCGATGAAGGAAATCGTCCACGCCAACTTCGAGCGCCTGGAAAAAATCTTTCGCGAGGGCAAGAGCATCACCGGCGCATCCACCGGCTACGGCGAGCTCGACAAGCTGACCTCGGGCCTTCAGCCCTCCGAGCTGATTATCCTCGCCGCCCGCCCCTCGCAAGGGAAGACCGCCCTGGCTCTCAACTTCGCCGAAAATATCGGCGTCCGCGCCGGGCTTCCCGTGGCCATCTTCAGCCTGGAAATGTCCAAAGAATCGCTCCTTCAGCGTTTGGTGGCATCCGTCGCGCAGATTGACGCCCACAAATTCCGCACCGGCCATCTCGGCCGCGAGGATTGGCGCCGCATGACCGAGGCGCTCGGGCAAATCGCCTCGGCGCCGCTGTGGATCGACGATGCCAGCTCGCTGACCGTCGTCGAAATCGGCGCCAAGGCCCGCCGGCTGAAAAGAGAAAAGGGCGGCCTCGCGCTGCTCATTGTGGACTATCTCCAGCTCATCAGCGCCCGCGGCCGCTTCTCGAATCGCAACGAAGAGGTTTCCAGCATCACCCGCGGCCTCAAAGGCCTCGCCAAAGAGTTGCAGGTCCCCGTCCTCGTTCTCAGCCAGCTCACCCGCGCACCCGAGCGTGACGAGCGCCGCCCGCAGCTCGCCGACCTCCGCGAATCCGGCGCCATCGAGCAGGACGCCGACGTCGTCATGTTCATCTATCGGCCCAACTTCTTCAAAGTTGATGCTCTGCCCGAAGAGCGCGATCAAGCCGAGCTGCTTGTCGCCAAGCAGCGCAATGGCCCCACCGACCGCGTCCGCCTCATCTTCAAGAGCCGCCAGACGCGCTTCGAGGAAGCCGCCCCCGATGCCTTCTCGCAGTTCATCCCCGACGACGCGTAATCCTCTCCGCTGCATAAGTGCGGCGCAGCGTAAGCCTGGATGCCACAATGTGCTGGTGTAGGGGCACGATATATCGTGCCCCTACAATCACACACAAATTGTTCGAAAAGGAATCTTGACGACCAAACGCCGCAGGCCTATTTACATTGCGCGGCTGTACCCACCGAGCCACACTGTTCTGGAACGGATGTATCCCGCGCCCCGAGCGCGTCATCCCGAGGCCATCGCGTGACGATGGCTGAAGGATCTCAACTTCCACTGCTGCCTGGACTTATCCCGCAGTCCCAAGCTCTTTGCTGTCTCCGTCCTGGTTCGGCTCGCAACCTGCTTCAAGCTCCCCGTGTTGCCTCTCTCGCGGCAGCACGCGCGGTCGCATTCGGCTCCGCCCGTACGAATGTCGTAAACTTAGTTTCTTTCGGGGAGCGCATGGCTTCGGCGCAGTTGACCGCTATGCGGTCACAATTGAAATGAACCGCGTAAACTTCATCGGGCGGCCCGTCTGGGCGGAGGTTTCTCTTTCCGCCCTCGAATTCAATCTTCATTCCATCCGCGCCTATGTAAATCCGCCCGGGGAGAAGCGCAAAGCCCCGCGTAAAATCCTCTCTATCGTCAAAGGCAATGGCTACGGCCACGGCGGGCCGCAAGTCGCCAAAGCCCTGGAGAAGGCTGGCTCGGAGTGGTTCGGCGTCACCTGCACCGCCGAAGGCACGGAAGTCCGCAAAGCCGGTGTCCGCCGCCCGATTCTCGTTCTTACCGGCTTCTGGCCCGGCGAAGAGAAGCGTCTCTTCGACTACCACTTGACGCCGGCCATCACGCGCTGCGAACAGCTCGCGCTCTTGGAACAAGCCGCCTCCCGCCGCCGCGCCAAGCGGGCCTCCGTTCCATTCCACCTGAAAATCGACTCCGGGATGAACCGCCTGGGCATCGCGCCCGCCGACGTGGACTGTTTCGCGCGGCACCTAGCCAAGTCTCCGCATCTCCGCCTCGATGGCGTCTTTACGCACTTCGCTTCTTCGGAAGTCTTCGAGCCGGTGCCACACGGCGCGCTTCTACGCCGCCCTCGATCGCCTCCGCGCGCTCGGCATCGACCCGGGAATCATCCATCTCGCCAATAGCGCCGCCATCGCCACGCGCCCCGAATCCTGGGCGGACATGGTGCGCCCCGGCGCTTTGCTCTACGGCTATCATCCCGGTTACGACCCGGCCGAGCGCCGCGCCGAAATCGAAGCCCGTCTGCCGCTCAAGCCCGTGATGAGCCTGCGCACTCGCGTCATCGGCCTGCGCGCCGTCCCTCCCGGCGAAGGCGTCGGCTACAACGCCAAATTCGTCCCCAAGCGCCCCTCGCGCATCGCCGTTCTGGCCGCCGGCTACGGCGACGGTCTCCACCGCTCGCTCGGCAACCGCGGCAGCGTCCTCCTTCGCGGCAAGCTCGCCCCGATTGTCGGCATCATCTCCATGGACGTCACCATGGTCGACGTCACCGACATTCCCGGTGTTGCAGAGGGCGATGTCGCCACGATCTACGGCACCGACGGTTTGCACTCTCACCCCGCCCACCTCGTCGCTCGCTCCATCGGCACCGTCACCTCCGACCTCCTCTGTGCCATCTCCTCCCGCGTCCCCCGCCTCTACCTCCCCTGACCCCGCCCCGCATCAGCCGTCTTTCCCTGGGCTAGGGTCACCGCTTGCGGCAAGACCATCTCCAGTTCCGAACCCGTTGCCATGTAGAAATGGTGGCTCCGCGCAAGCAGCACAAGCGAGACAACGCCCCCGGCGACAAGGCCTACCGTACTCCCGATAGCTATGCCTTTCGGCGTGCTCGTAGTCATCGTCATCCCGGCGAAGTTGGTCGTTTGCGTGGTGTGTGCGGCGGCGCCGATCGCCGTGCCGAGACCTAAGCCAATCAGCGGCGCAACGACCACGCCGGCTTTCGTGCCCGTGCCCGGATTGATCCTCGCTGTGCCTTCTTCGCTCTCGATGGTCATCGGGCCGCCGATGTTGGCCACGTACCCGTCGGGGAAGATGATCGCAACGGAAGCTGGAGACAAAGCCGTGAAGAGCCTCCTTTCGCTTCGCAAAAGAAGGACTCCCGCGATCGTGCCGGGAAGCGTGTGGCTCGGCCCCGAGATCGCGGCAGGGCAGGACTTGAGCCGTCCAGGCGAAACCTTGTCTCCTCATTAATCGTAGAATAGACGGATGGGTGTGAACGGATGAAACGCCGTGTGTTGCTGCGGGAGCCGGTCAGCGTGGCGCTGGAGACGCTGCGCGCGCACAAGATGCGTTCCTTCTTGATGCTGCTGGGGATTATCCTTTCCGTTTCCACGCTGATTGTGGTGATTGCTCTGATTTCGGGGGTGAATCGGTATATTGCCGACCGGGTGGCCAATCTTGGATCGAACGTATTTCT
>QHYP01000262.1 GCA_003224195.1 Acidobacteriota bacterium
ATGGTTGATATCGACATCGTGACACCCGCGGATGGCCGATACATTTCCGAGGGCGACGATCAGAGCCGCGCGCTGATGACGATGATCGGCCAGGACGTCGCCACGAAACTGTTTCCCAACGTAGACGCCATCGGGCGCGAAATACTCATCGACGGGCGGCCGTTCCAGGTTGTTGGCATTGCGAAACCGATCGGATCGGTGCTCGGCCAGTCGCAGGACAACTTCGCGTACATTCCCATCCAGACGTATTTCAAGATATATGGCACGCAGGAGACGATCTGGGTGAACATCCAGGCGCGCGGGGCGGAATGGATGGAACGGACGCAGGATGAGGCGCGCGCATTGATGCGGGCGCGCCGGCATCTGTCTCCCAACGAGACGGATAACTGCGGGATCTTTGATTCCGCGACGCTCATGGACCTGTGGAAGAATCTGACCGGGGTGATCGCCACGGCTATGATTGGGGTGGTCTCGGTGTTCCTGGTGATCGGGG
>QHYP01000054.1:0-1569 GCA_003224195.1 Acidobacteriota bacterium
CCTGCTCCTTGACGAAGGCTTGAGAGAGGCGGTCGCGCGGACCTAGCTCCATCGAGCGCAAGACCGGCTTTGGCTGAGGCGTTCCCAGATTGTAGTCTTGCAGGTAGCGATAGCCGTCTTTGTTTAGCAGGTAACCGCCTTCCGAGCGCGCGGCCTCCGTGATCAGGATCCCCGTAAAAGGTAGGCCCGTAGGATGGTACTGGACAAATTCCATGTCCTTCAAAGGCGCGCCCGCGGCGTAGGCCAGCGCCATGCCATCCCCGGTCTTGATGTTGGCGTTGGTGGTAAAAGGAAAAACGCGTCCGCACCCTCCGGTGCAGAGGATTACGGCCCGGGCGGTGATCGCTTGGATCTTTCCGGACATCAGTTCGATCGCCACCACGCCTTGAACGCGGCCGTCATCCACGAGCAACCTGGTCACGAACCACTCGTCATAGCGGGCAATCGCATCGTATTTGAGAGTGGTTTGAAAGAGAGTATGGAGCATGTGGAAGCCGGTTTTGTCGGCGGCGAACCACGTGCGCATCTTCTTCATGCCGCCGAAGGCGCGCACCGCGATGTGTCCATCCGGATCGCGGCTCCAGGGACAGCCCCAGTGCTCCAGCCGGAGCAATTCCTCGGGTGCCTCCTTGACGAAAATCTCGACGGCGTCCTGATCGCACAACCAATCGCCGCCGGAGATCGTGTCGTAAGCATGCTCGTCGAGAGTGTCCCCCGTCTTGACGACACCAGCAGCGCCTCCTTCGGCCGAAACCGTATGGCTGCGCATGGGATATACCTTGGAGACGACTGCCACGCTTAGTTTGGGATTGACTTCGGAAACAGCGATGGCGGCTCGGAGGCCTGCCCCACCTCCACCGACCATCAGAATGTCGTGGTTTGCAACGTCCATGGGAGCCGGTGCCTGGAAATACGCTCCGCCAACCAAGTTTGAGCGCCCCGACAGGTCGGGGTAAACGCCGCAAGCGGTCAATTGACGGTGTGACCGCGTAGCGGTCAACTGCCGCCGCTGAAACGCAAAGAAAACCGGGGCGACTCTACTCGTGGGTACTCGGAACTGTCAAGCAACCGCCGGAAATAAAGGCCGCCCAGCCGCGGGAGATCAGAGAATCGTCTGGATTTCGGACTCGATCGAGACGTGGGTGGCGGGAAAACCGTTGATGGAATAGCGGGCGCCGTCGATCTCGTCAAAGCGGAAGAAGCGTCCGATATGGTAGTCCTCTTCGTAGCCGCTGAAGAGGCGCTCGGTTTCTTCCTGCGGCAGCTCAAACGCGGCCAGCGCGACGGGCGCGCCGTGTTTCGCCGCAAGAGCGTGATAACGATCCACCAGTTCGCCGAGTTTCATCATGACATTGGGCGATCGCGAAGCGATCGACGGAGCGCGGCGCGCAACTTCTGCATTGATGGCAGCGTCCTCCGGATAAGCAAAAGTGTAGCGCGGACGGATATGGAAGTTAAGGAGATACGCCCTGATCAGGCTCGCGCGGGAGCGAGTAGCGGGGGGGTCGCGGGCGGGGACGGTTTGTCAGCAGAAGCCGCGTCCGCTATGATGGCAGGCGGACATCCCCA
>QHYP01000054.1:1682-37619 GCA_003224195.1 Acidobacteriota bacterium
TGCTGGTGTTCTATCCGCTGGACTGGAGCCCGACTTGCACGAACGAGCATGCGTGCTTCGTGAACGACATGAAGAAATTCGAGACGCTCGATGCCGAAGTGCTCGGCGTGAGCGTGGACAGCGTGTGGTCGCACAAGGCCTTTGCCGAGAAGATGGGCATCAAGTATTCGCTCCTCGCCGACTTCCAACCGCGCGGGGCGATGGCAGAAAAGTACGGCGTCTATCTTCCCGACAAGGGCATCACGGGCCGCGCCGTGGTCATCGTCAATAAAGCCGGCAAAGTGGCGTGGATCAAGAACTACGACATTCCGGTGGTCCCGGATCTGAAGGAAGTGGCTGCGGCGCTACAGCAGGTGAAAACTGCGACGGCTTAAGAGTTATCGCGGCGGAGAACACCTCATCTACCAAGAAAACGCCGGGTGGCCCAGAAGTCGCCGGCGCCGTTTCTGTCAGGAGCCCGCCCAGCGTGCGGCGAGGTAAGGTCCAACCAACCATAAGGCCGGGACCAGAACTCCGGAGGCGATGAGCGCCCGTCGCAGCGAATTGGGGCGGAGNNNAACACCGCTCCCCAAGAAATAATCTGGCGCGCCCATGGCTGAGGTATTGCCGTTGCGAGCCATCGTCCGATCGTCAAAGTCGAGAAGCCGGGGAGTTGCAGAACAAAGCTAAGGGTCACCAAGACCAAAAGCACAATGGCGAAGCGGTCTTGTGACACCCTGTCTCCGGGATCGTCCGCCGGAACGATACGCGCCCAGCCGATGGCGAGCGGCACGGCGGCCCCGAGCAGCAAAGCGGACCAGCAGAGAAGTGCAAGACGGGGAATCATTCGCGGCGCCGTCAGAATAGCGAGCGCGCGCTCGAATGGGAAGAGCATCCTGCTTACTGAGCTTGCGCGATAGAAAGCCGTGCAGTATAGAACCAGCGTGGGGAGCGCCGGAAACTTGCATCGCGCCGACGAGATGCCGGCAGGGCGGTAAATGCTACTTGCGCTGCGAGTCGGACGGCCCTCCAGAAGTGTTTGCCTTCGCGGTGAACGCGCGAAGCAGCAACACAAGTTGCCAACGCTGCTCCTCCGTCAAGCGCTTTTTGAAGGCAGGCATGGGGCGCTTTCCGCCGGTGATTTTGTAGAAAAACTCGCCGTCGCTCTGTGGCTGCATGTGTCTCGCTTCCGTCAAGTCCGCCGGGGCCGGCTTGTATTTGTTTGCGTCGGGTCCGTCGCCTTTGCCTGTGTCGCCGTGACAGTGAGCACACTCATCCCGATAGAGGTCGCGCGCGGCCCGGAGAGCGTCCGGCGAGGTCACGACGGGATTTTTCAGGGATTTGGCGCCTTCTGGTATTTTCCAATCCGAGTTTTGGAAAACGGCGTAGAGAATCACACCAGCCATCGCTGTGAGAACAAGAACAAAGGCCACCTTCGGCAGGCGGCGACTTCTGGGCGGGCGCGCGCTCATAGGAGAATGCGAATTTTCCCACACTACGAGCGCACGACAAAACCAACTTCAATGCTACTGCGCGCGGAGGGATAGCCAGACCAGCTCGGCGTTGAAGGCCAGGATCGCGGCCGCGACGAGCCAGGAAAGGACTGCCGTGAGCCGCGAATTCGCAAAGGCGCCCATCTTCCCGCGGTCGTTGGTGAAGCGGACGAGCGGGATGACGGCGAACGGCAACTGAAAACTCAGAATCACCTGACTAAAAATGAGCAGCGCAGTCACCTTTCCCTCTCCGGCGAAGCCGATGACGAAAACCGCGGGGATGATGGCGAGCGCGCGTGTAATCAGGCGCCGCACCCAGGGCTTCAACCGCAAATCGAGAAAGCCTTCCATGACGATTTGCCCGGCGAGCGTGCCGGTGAGCGTCGAGTTTTGCCCGGAGGCGAGCAGAGCCAGTGCAAAGAGCGTGCTGGCCAAGCCCGCGCCCAGCACTGGAGTCAGCAATTGATAGGCGTCTTTGATTTCGGCGACGTGCGTGATGCCCCGCGAATGAAACGCGGCGGCAGCGAGAACCAGGATCGCGGCGTTGACGAAGAAGGCGAAGGCAAGGGCGAGGGTGGAATCGAAAACGGCGAAGCGGAGCGCTTCGCGTTTATTCGCGGAGGAGGACCCAAAAGCGCGGGTCTGCACGATGCTCGAATGGAGATAGAGATTGTGCGGCATCACGGTTGCGCCGAGGATGCCAATGGCAATGTAAAGCATCTCGCGGTCGCGCAGGATTTCCGCGCGGGGGAGAAGACCGCGGACCGACTGGTGCCAGAGCGGCTGGGCGAAGAAGATCTCGTAGGCGAAGCAAACCGCAATGGTGGCGATGAGCGTGATGACAAACGATTCGATCAGGCGGAAGCCGCGGCCCTGCAGCGCCAGAACGATCAGAACATCGAACGCAGTGATCAGGACTCCGGTGAGCAAGGGCAGCCCGAAGAGCAATTTCAGGGCGACGGCCGAGCCGAGGACTTCAGCAAGATCGCAGGCAGCGATGGCGATTTCGCAGAGGACCCATAACACAATCGTGGTGCGGCGCGAGTAAGACTCGCGGCAGGCCTGCGCCAGATCGCGTCCCATGACGATGCCGAGCTTGGCCGAAAGCGCCTGGAGCAACATGGCCATGAGGCTGCTGAGCAGGACCACGCTCAAGAGCGTGTAGCCGAACTTCGAGCCGCCACCCAGATCCGTGGCCCAGTTCCCTGGGTCCATGTAGCCGACAGCGACCAGATAACCGGGACCGGCAAATGCGAACGCCTTTCTCAGCCAGGAGCTTCCAGGGGCTACTGGGATGGTCCGATAGGCCTCGGGGAGCGTCGGTTGGATTCCCGCGCGAGCGCGGGCCAAAGCTGCTGCGGGGAGGGAGTGCTCGGCCGGGCCGACGAGGTTCGATCCAGATTCAAGTTGTGGCGGTAGCGTGGAGGACATAGTCGAAGTTAACTAGAGTAAATCCCCCTACTAAACTACGCTTAACAGAGATTGCTGTCAACGGAGTTCGAGAGAGAATTTGCGTTCCCTGCAACCGGCCCCGGCTGGGAGGAACGGAACGCCGCTGGTTATGTTATTTTCGGGAGGCAACACAGGAGAAGAACATCCGATGGACCAACAGACGAAAAAGAGTTGATGGGGCTGTACAGCAATCTGCTGATGATTCACCATAATGTGGAAGAGTTTACGCTCAACTTCATCTACATCTTCCCGAACGGAACACAGGGAAAACTGCTGGGCAGCATGATCGTCAGCCCGGGCCACGCCAAGAGAATCTGGCGCGCCCTGGGAGAAAACATCGCGCGCTACGAAGCGCAGTTCGGCACGATCAAGGAAGCGCCGGAACCCGCTCCTGCGCCGAATGTGGGGTTTGTGCAGTAGCCTCGCAGGGCGTGGACGGCCGCCGCTTTGTGAACTCGGAAACTCTATGGGGCGTTGGGCGTGTGCACAGCGCTGGCGCGCGTGCTAGAATTCGATGGTTGCATTTCGCCCGGGCCTGTAGCTCAGGTGGCTAGAGCGCACCCCTGATAAGGGTGAGGTCGGTGGTTCAAGTCCACCCAGGCCCACCATCTGCTCAGCAGAGGGTCATTCCTCTTTCCCACTAAATTTTGCAGTCTGGTTCGCCGGCACCGTTATGGCAAGGAGGATGCGCTGCGCTGGATGTGCGACTTCTTCGCGTAGAGGGCGCGATCTGCGGCCGCGAGGAGAGTTTCCGTTGTGCGGCCGTCGCCCGGGTACATGGCCACGCCGATGCTCACCGAAAGGGGCGGCTTCTCGCCGTCCGCAGCCAGCTGTTCGGCGATGCGCTCGGCCACGCGGGAGGCCACTTCCTTCTCCGTCTCGACCAAGAGAACGGCGAACTCATCCCCACCGTAACGTGCAGCCGTATCAATCGAGCGACAGTGGCCTCTGAGCACGCGAGCCAGCCGGCAGAGCGCCCGGCTGCCAACGAGGTGGCCATACTGGTCATTGACAGTTTTTAATGCATCCATATCAAGCAGCAGGACGCAAAATGGGCGCCCAGTGCGGTCGGAGCGCCTCAGCTCGCCGTCAAAAGCCTCGACGAGCAGACGATAGTTACCCAAGTCGGTGAGCGAATCGTGCGTGGCCAGGTATTGGACACGTTCCTCGGATTTTTTGCGTTCGGTGATATCCAAGGCGACGCCGATGCAGCCGATAATGTTGGACTTAGCGTCGCGAAGGGCTTCGACCCTGGCGTGAAAGACGCGACCGAGGCGCGACGTTTCGTACTCGACCCGTTCGCCCGCGATGACTCGGCGATGGGCAACAACAGCGGGGGTCTCGGGAGAAGTTGTCGCTTCCCGGTCGAAGAGTGAAGCATCCTCAAACTGGTTTGGTTTCAAGCCGATAGCGGCGAGGGCCGATCCCCCGCAAGAGGTAATGCGGAGATCTTGATCGGTGGTCCAGAACGCGACCGGCACTTGCTCGATCAGCAGGCGCAGGTGCGCTTCTCTCTGGCGGGCTTCCTCCTCAGCGATTTTCTTTGCCGTGATGTCGCGAGCGATGACCGATGCGCCGAGGACCCTCCCACGAGGCCCGAGAATGGGTGAAATAGTCAAAGAGACATGGATCCGCGAGCCGTCCTTCCGCACGCGAACCGTTTCGAAGTGGTGGATTCGCTCGCGCCTCCGGATTCGCCACAGAATCAGAGCGAGCTCACCCGAGGCGTCCGGAGGGTAGAGGAACGTGATCGGCTTGCCGATGGCTTCCTGCGCCGAATAGCCGTACATTCGGTCGGCCGCAGGATTCCAAGCCACAATGATGCCGTCCAAAGTCTTGGCAATGATCGCGTCATCGCAGAAATCCACGATGGCGGACATCTGATTCTTCAGCAAATCACGGAGGGCCCGGGCGCGCGCGACAGTACGGTCAGGGACCGGTCCGGAGATGGCGGAAGAACTCCGCCCGGGTCGGCGGTCGATGATAGGTCGTGCGGTCATCGTCGTGCAGGGGTTAGGCTCCCTTCCCCCTTACAGAATTATCCTCGGAAAGGCCGCAGGGGGCAAAGAGACGCAAACGGCTTGTATACAAAAGGTTATAGAGAAAAACCAGGGAGTTCCTACACAGGTTCCTACCTGAGGGTGGGACAGTAAGCGAACAGGCGAATGTTCAGCGAAAACTGCTCAGACAGAGAGATCGCCCCGTTTTGCAAGGGCAGTGATGCGATCAGCAGCCCGGTAAGCGAGCGCCTGGATGGTCATGGTCGGCTGGCCGCGCCCCGAGGTAACAAAACTGCTCCCGTCGCATAGGAAGAGATTGGGGACATCGTGTGCACGATGGTCGGCATTGATAACCGACGTTTTCGAGTCGTTGCCCATGCGGCAGGTTCCGAGGAGATGCACGAAAAACTGCGTTTCCTGGACGGGTTGGTGCCAAGTCTTGCGTGCACCGGCAGCCTGGTGGATTTCCAAGGCGCGGGCCATCAAAAAGGCAGTATTCTTCAGATCGTCGGGGTGGTCGGTGTAAGTGACGCGCAAAGCGGGCAGCCCCCAGGCATCCTTGAGGTCGGGATCGAGCGAAAAAGAGTTGCTCTCCACGGGGAGAGATGTTCCGTGGGTGGAGACGCTCATTGTGCGCGTAAAATATTCACGCAGAAGGGATTTATAGGCGCTGCCCCACGTTGGAGCATCACTCGGGAGGCCGCCGAGGCCGAAGCCAACAGGTGTGACTGCAAGGCGAGAGTCCAAACCCCCGCCGCCACAGTAACCGTTTTGAGCGCCAGCCTCATAAAAGTCGTGGAGGATACGAGAAACCGCTGCGCCCTTGTAATCATTGAGCGGGTGCTCGTAGACTCCGAAGACTTCGAGGAAACTGTTCGGCATCAAGTACTTGCCGACCAAGCCAGAAGAATTGGCGAGGCCATTGGGGAAAAGCTTTGAGGCCGAGAGGAGCAACAGACGTGGTGTTTCCGCCCCATTGGCGGAAACCACCACCACTTTCGCCTTCTGGAACTGCTGGCGCTTCTGCGAGTCGAAGTAGGCCACACCGGTCACTCGACCGCGCTCATTCGTCTCGATGCGAAAGACGTTTGAATCCGGCCGAATCTCGCATCGGCCGGTACGTTCGGCGATGGGGATGACGCTTGCGACCGTGCTGGATTTTGCTCCAACTTCGCAACCGAATCCGAGGCAGTAGCCACAGTGCACGCAGGCGCCGCGCCCGGCAGCAGGCTTCGAGAGGATGGCCATCGGCGCGGGAAAGGGATGCCAGCCGAGTTTCTGTGCGGCGCGCTCGAAAATCACTCCGCCGGATTTTACCGGGAGCGGAGGGTAGGCGTAGGGCTTCGAGCGCGGGGGATCGAACGGGCTCGCGCCGGCGAGGCCGGAAACGCCAACTTCCCATTCCACTTTGGTGTAGTACGGCTCAAGATCCGCATAGGGGATCGGCCAGTCCGCGAAGCCCGTGCCAGCGACTGGACCGTGCTTGCTGCGTTCGATGAAATCGATCTCATGGAAACGCCAATAGTTGGCAGTGAAATGCACGGAGCTGCCGCCGACGCAGCGACCGTACATCACCGCCGGTTGCGGGTTGGCCTTGTCCGGCGAAGTCTTGCGGAAAGTAGTCGGCTGGAGCTGCGGCTTGTTGGTCAGAGCGTTCTCAAAGAAGACATGCAGATCGTCGTGATCGAACTGGTCGGGAGTCAGGTACGGCCCCTGCTCAAGGACCACCACGCGAAAGCCGTTGCTGGAGAGTTCCTTGGCGAGAACGCCCCCGGCCGCACCAGAGCCAACAATGACGAAGTCCACTTCGTCGGTGGTTTCGAACTTGGGTCCTGCCTGCCTCATTTCTTGCTCGCGTCCGCGGGATTTGGCTGCCAGCCGGGGTAATCTTTGTCGTAATAGCCGAACGGAGGCTGGAAAACATGGCTGCTATCGAAACCGATCAGCTTCCAGCCCACTTCACTCCGGTTTCCGCCGCGCGCCGGGTCGCAAAAGAAACCGATAACCGTGGCGAAGCGGAACAGCCCGAAGACGGGCGTGTTTTCCAGGGCTTTGAGCACCGCAATTTGCTGCTCCGGAGAGGCCGCAGAGAACTTCTGCACAGGTGGGAAAAGCTCCTTCGTTTTGGCCTGGACCTGCGCGAGCCCGTCCGCGAAAGCCTCTTTCTGGCCGCTTGCAAAAGTCTTCAATGCGCGATCGATGAAATAGACGACGCCGGCTTGGCGCGCTCCAGGCGTGTCATCCGTGGGGATGATTTGCCCTGTTATGGCGTCGATTTCGACAGCCTGCTCCGGTGTGAGCACTTCAAACTTGGCCGGCGCTACCGCCTGCGCCGCTTTGTGCGCGTGCTGTGCTGCTGAAAGAATCGCGGGCCAGTTGGCGCTGAGCCATGCGGCGCTGAGGCCCGCGCCTGCTTGAATCAAGAAATCGCGCCGATTTTGCTCGCTCGCCACGTTTCGCGCCTAGTCCTAGTCGGACAAAAGATTTCTGCAACTCTAGGACGGTTCGCGGAGCCCGTCAAGGCAGAATGCTGTGCAACGCTTCTCGCTTCGCAGCCAATGCGGCCTGTTTGCGGCGGAGCGCGGGCCTAGTGTACGATGCCCGAGGCCTGCGTTGCGCAGCGCGCCTTTTCCGCGAACCAAATCCCATGGCAACTTTTACGGCAGCGATCGGAAGCGGAAGCAAGTGGCTGCTCGACAAGATTGTCGGAGCGCTGGCAGCCACAGGAATCAACCCGAACCTTCTCACCTTTCTCGGTCTCGTAGTGAATTTCGGCGCTGCGGCCATGTTTGCCACGGGACGATTCTTCACCGGCGCGGTCCTCATCTTTCTTGCGGGCTTCCTGGACATGCTCGATGGCCAGGTGGCGCGGCGGCAAAATCGCGTCACCGCCTTCGGCGCGTTCTACGATTCAACGCTCGACCGCTATGCCGATATGGCGCTGTACATGGGCCTGCTCGTCTATTACTCAGTGAACGGGAGAACGGCCTATGTTGTTCTCTCGGCGGTGGCTACGGCAGGTTCCGTCATGGTCAGCTACACACGGGCCCGCGCCGAATCGCTCATCCCGCAGTGCAAAGTGGGCTTCATGGAGAGGCCGGAGCGGCTGGTGCTCCTCATTATTGGCGGGCTGTGGCCTGGGAATCGGATGCCGCAGGTACTATGGGTCATTGCAGTCGTTTCGACGATTACGGTAATCCACCGCATCATGTACACCTGGCAGGAGACGCGCGCCAGCCGCACGCTACCCGGCATCAAGCTCTCCATGTAGCTACGCCCAGCCACGCTCCAGCAGCGACGTGAGATTCGCTGAACGCAAGCGCGCGTGGCGGTGTCTTGCTTACTGAACGCGGAAGGTACATGTCTTCCGAGGAGGCAAGACCATGAAGCGAGTGGGAAACTTCATCATTCTTATAGCTTTAGCTGTCGGCTCATGCGGAATGCTTTACGCGCAGAAACCCGCCGAAAGGCCAGCCTCAAGCATCTCCGAACAGGAACTTTCGCGCTTCGATGCTTCGAAGCTGCGGGCGGACTTCGCTGCCGCGCCCGCCGGAGCGAAAGATCAGGCGTACTCGCCCTTCGACGTCGTGGTGCAGTTTTTGCAGCTAAACTCCACACAGGCCCAACAATTCCAGCAGCTTCTCACAGCGCGCCAGAAGGCGCTCGAACCGCTCATACAGCAGATCACCGCGCTGAACACGCAATTGCAGGGACTTCTCGACTCAGACGGCCCCGCGCCCGCCATCGGGCAGACGGTGATTCAGATTCACCAACTGCAAGTTCAAGTCGGGCAAGTGCAGCAGAGCTTCCTCGAGCAGTTTCAGAACCTGCTGGATGCCGATCAGCGCCAGCGATTGGAGGCGGCACGTTTGGCCGCGCAACTGCAACCGATCGTCCCCGCGTTTCAGCAATTGCAACTCCTGTAACGGCCCTTTGCCGGCGTCAACCGGCTCACCAGGCCCGCCGGAAATGTATAGTGATGGTAACGCGGAAGCAGTGGCCGCGCCGGAATGGGCAAGGGCAGGGTTAACGGAATGAGCGTTTGCGTGGAAACGATTCTGGCCACAGCAGAGGCGGACAAGCAAGACTCCGGATTCGCGGCTCGCGTGGCCGAGAACCAGCGCCGCATCTTCCAAATCGCTTACGGCGTGCTCAGAAACTCTTCGGACGCTGAGGAGGTCGCGCAGGAAGCGTTTTTGCGGGCCTATCGAAATTTCGCCTCGCTGCGCGATCCGGAAAAGTTTCGCGCGTGGGTGAGCCGGATCGCGTTCCGCCTTGCGCTCAACCGGATACGGCAACACCGGCGGCGAGCGGATCGAGACAGAGCGTGGCAGACCGCAAGTGCGAAAGCGGCGGTTGATGGAGCGCAAAGCGCCGAGGAATACGTGCTGCTAGAGCGATTGTGGAAGGAGATTGCAGGACTTCCGGAGAAATTCCGCGTGGTGCTGTTGCTCTCCCTAACCGAAGATATGGACGCGGCCGCCGTGGGAGCAATCCTGCGGATTCCAGCGGGAACGGTGCGGTCGAGGCTGCACGCAGCGAGAAAACTTCTTCTGAAGGTCATGACATGACGAATTCCTGCCCGGAGTGGACAGAACGGCTGATGGATGCGGCGCTGAGCAACGAGGTGCACGCCGCTCTGGGCGACCACTTGAAGCGTTGTGAGAGGTGCGCGGCAGCGCTTACCGCACTGCGCAGGCGGCGCGAACAGATGGACTCGCTGCTGCCGCTTCTGGTGCGAGGCACTGAGCCGTCACCGGGGTTTCGCGCACGCGTACTCGCCGCAACTGAGTATTGCCTCCCGCGGCGTCGCCCGTGGCTGGCGCGCGCGGGGGCGCTGGCCGCAGCGACGGCGGTGATCGTGGCGGTGATCGTCCTGGGTTCGGTCTGGCGCTTCCATGTGAACAAGAACAAATCCAATGCAATCTTGTACGCGAGCGTCGCGGAGTGGAGATCGCCCACGGAAGCCCTGCTACGCTCCGGATCCAGCGAGATTCTGCGATCTAGCCCACGTCTTGGTGAACTGTACTTCCCGCTGGCTGCCGCTTCCCCCGGCAAACAGTTGAAGAAAGTAGAACGGAGACATCCATGAAAACGAAAACGCTGATCTTGTGCGGGGCTCTGCTCCTGGCCGCCGCCGTGCGGGGACAGCAACCTCATCCGGAGAACGATCCAGTCGGGGAGAATTTGTTTCCACCCGAACTCATCATGCAGAATCAGAAAGCGATCGGGCTGGATGAGGCCCAAAAGAGTTACATCCGTACGGAAATCACCAAAACGCAGGGGCGATTCTCGGACCTGCAGTGGCAGCTTCAGGACGCGATGGAATCCCTCGGCGGTTTGCTGAAACAAGACGTGGCGGATGAACAGCAAGTCCTCGCGCAACTGGACAAGGTGCTCAATCTGGAAAGAGAGATCAAGCGCACGCAGCTAACGCTGATGGTGCGGATCAAGAACAAGCTGAGCGGAGAGCAACAAGCCCGGCTGCGAGAGCTTCGAAGTCACGGTGGGCGAAACTGAGCGGTTATCGGCCTCGCGGCGGGCAAGGCAAGGAAACTTTGATTCGGCCCGGCCCCGGCGTTACTCGCGGAGCCGCTGCTCGATCGGCGCGGCGACGATTTTGCGCACGCGTTCGCGCAGCGCGGGCACTTCTTCTTTGGACATTCCGTTCGTTTCGATGGTGCCGTGCAGATAGACAGTGATCTTTGCCGGCCGAAGCATCCAGTGGCCGGTGCGGTGATGCTGGAAGGAGCCGACAAGGCTCACAGGAACAATTGGAAGGCCAAGCTGCTGCGCCACGCGGAAGCCGCCGTCCTGGAATTGGCCGACGCGGCCGTCGCGCGTTCGCCTCGCCTCCGGGAAGATGATCAGGCTCGTGCCTCCGTCCACCGCGTCCCGCGTCTTGCGCCACATGCGCTTCAGGTCCGAGGGGCGCCGCACGTCCGGGACCGGCACGTTGCCGAAGCGCTTCATCAGTCGGCCATAGACCGGAATTCTGAAATGAGACTCCAACTCCCAGCCACGAACCAACTGCGGAATCGCGCAGTAAAGGACAAACGGATCGAAGAGATTCACGTGATTCGCGATGAAGATGCAGGTACGCTGCGGGTCGAAATCCGAAGCGCGGCGCACTTCAAGTTTTGCTCCGGCAAAGAATACGATCCGTCTGCAAAAGGCGCGCTGCAACCAGTCATGTTTACGGGGATCGAGAAAAATCGCGAGGCCAATCAAAACAGGCACGGTGATGCCGAAGTGCAACAGACTGATCGTCCACACAAGCGCGCTGCGCACCGCCAGCCAAGCGCGCCTCATATGTACACGTCAACTGCGCCGGGCACCGCCTCCAGGGAGCGGCATTCGACAGTGACCACTTCCCCGTCCACCATCACGTCCACGGGCACGGGGATTTTGAACTCGATGCGGCGCACGGAGCGGCGCGAGGCCAGCGGATGCCGGATGTGCGAGCCGTCATAGAGCTTCGGCAAGGTGCGCAGCAGGCCGATGCGCCCGATCGGTCCCCAGCGAACCATCTCGATGAACCCGTCGGAAGGATCGGCGTGCGGCGCAATCAACATCGTTCCCCCCGTGTACTTGCTGTTGTTGAAGCTGAGGAACAGGCAGCGCCGCTCGTCCCAGTCGGGGTCGTCATCGCAGCGCAACGCAAAGGCGCGCCGGCGCAATTGCACCAGCCGCAGGAAAACTCCCAGCAAGTAGCCGAATTGGCCGAGCGGCTTGAAGCGGCGATTCGTGAGCGCGGCCACATCCGCCGTAAAGCCGAGGCTCAGCAGATTGAGCGAATAGAGCTCGCCGGAGGCGTGTTTCAGCCGGAGCAAGTCGCAGGCGCGAGTGCGACCTTCGAGAAGCGCCTGCAGGGCGGCGTCGGCCCCGTTTTGAGTGAAATCGCGCAGAAAGGAATTGCCCGTGCCCAACGGCAAAAACCCCAACTTCACTCCGTGGGCGATTGAATTGGAACCGTACACACCGTTCAGGATTTCATGTGCCGTGCCGTCGCCTCCCACGGCAAGGAATTTGCGATAGCCCTGCGCGTAGGCCTCCTGCGCGAGCAGCACGGCGTGGCCGGGGCCGGCGGACGCGATGGCATCCAGGCCCAGGCCGGCCTCGCGAAGCCGCGCCAGCGCCGGGCCGGCCAGCGATCCGCAGCGTCCTCCGCCTGCGGTTGGGTTGACGACAGCGAAGAAGCGTTCTTTCACGGCGTGTTCACAAGGATTGTACAGCAGAGGCGCGCTCGAGTTGCGCCAGTCGCTCGGCCAGAGCGTTGCGCTTGATCTTGACCGAGGCGGTGCGCGGAAAATCCTCATTCCACAAGACGACGCCGTGGATTCGCTTGTAATTCAGGAGCCGCTGATTCCGCGAATTGATTTCCCTCCGCAAGTCCTCGGTCATCGACTGCCCCGGCTCAAGATGCAGCACAAGGACGAGCTGTTCGCCGGCCATCGCGCGTCGCGGCCAGATGTAATTCGCCGCAAACACACAGAACTCTTTCACCGGAAGGCTCTCAAAGACCTTTTCGATGTCCTCGGGATAGATGTTTTTCCCTTCCTCGGTGACGATCATGTTTTTCTTCCGGCCAAAGAGCTGCAAATGGCCGTCGCCGTCAAACCGCCCGAGATCGCCGGTCATCAGCCAGCCGTCCACAATCGCCTCCGCGGTGAGCTCCGCGTCATTCAGGTAGCCGGCCATGACCGTTTTGCTGCGAACCGCGACCTCTCCGACGCCCTCGGCATCGGGATTCACGATGCGCACTTCCATTCCCGGCAACGGCTTACCGACGCGGAACGGTTTCAGGTCATTCACCGTAATGGCGGTGCCCGCTTCGGTGAGGCCATAGCCGTTCGCGACCGGGATGCCGAGATCGTAGAAGAATTGCAGCGTTTGCGGCTCCGTGAATGCTCCGCCGACGATGATGGCCCGCAGATCGCCGCCAAACGCATCATGCACCTGCCTGAGAAGCAAGCGGCTGATTGCCGGCCGCGGACGGCCCCGCGTCAGCACTTTGTTGATTGCGACGAGTGCGTTTAGGAGCTTGCGCTTACGTGACGGCAGCGCATCGAACCGAGCTTGCAACCCTTTCCGCAGATTCTTCAGCACCAGCGGAACGAGGCTCACGTAAGCGATCTTGTACTTCGGAAATGCCTCGCGCACGTATTCCGGCCGCAGCGTCCGCAAATGCACCACCGTCGCGCCGCAAATGAAAGGGCCGAAGAAGCCCACCATGAAATCGATTGCGTGGTTCGTCGGCAGGATGCTCAGGTACCGGATGCCGGGCCAAAAGGGATAGAGCGAGGTCAGCGCGACGCATTGTTCGAGATAATTCTCGTGCGTGATCATGCAGCCCTTCGGACGCCCGCCCGTCCCCGAGGAATACACGATGCACGCGATGTCGTGACGCTGACGCGCAACAAACGCGGGTTCGCCCGCGCCGCGGAATTCTTCCCAGCGCTCCGCACCATGGAGGTCCGCATCGGCGGGGGCTTCCGTGACGAGCACGGTGCGCACGCAACTTCCCTCGAGCGCATTCGACGCCGCAAGCTGGCGCCAGATCGGATACTCCGTGATGAGCACGCTCACGCCGGAATGCTTCAACAGTTGCCAATGTTCGTCGGGCGTCAGCTTGTAATCCAGGGGCACAAGCACGCCTCCACAATGAAAGATGGCATAGGCTGAAATCAGCCACTTCGGCTGATTCGTCATGATGATCGCGGCGGGGTTCTGTCCCGAAGCTGCGGTTCTTCCTCCCGAGAAATCGGAATCCTGCAGCCCTTTGGCGAGCGCATGTCCGCGCTCCCTGAATTCGCGGTAGGTCAGGCGTTCTGTCTCCCGCTCGCGGTCAGACTCAATCAGGCACACTTCATTCGCGAATTGGTCGAGCGCGTCACGCAGCGCCGCGCCAATCGATTGATATTTTGCGAGATCGAGCATTACAAGCGGGTTTGGATGCGGTCGGCCAGTGTGCGGAAGTCGCTCACGCCCTGCATTTCGTAATCCGGCAGTTCGATACCGAAGTGATTCTCCAGCCGCGTTAGAAGCTCGAGCGCCTGGAGACTGTCAATCCCCAGCTTCTTGAAAAAGTCATCCTCGGGCGTGAGAGACCCGGGCTGAACATTGAAATGCCGGGAAGCGAGTTCCAGAACTTCCTTGGTGGTCTGCTCGAGCGTGCGCATGGCTCCTCAAATTTACCACCCCGCGTGGGGGTGCGCAAAACCGCTGCCCTTTGTCTCCCGATGCTGTTTCCTCAGTTCGCCCTCCTCTCTTTCAAGGCAGATACGGCATGGCGTCCGTGGATTCCACAAACTTCTTGAGGCCAGCCATCACGGCGGGCTGCCGGAGCAGTTCGCAGAAGATCTCGATCTCCCGGCGAAGCTCTTCGCACGGAATCGGCTTGACGAACTTCTTTGCGGCGGCGCGCGCGCCGGGATCGAACTTTCTAATCTGCTCGGCGGTCGCCCGTGCCACGCGCAGCGATTCGCCTTCGGCGGCAAGCTGCGCCACCAGCCCGACCGCGTGCGCCCGCGCGGCGCTCACGCTCCGGCCCGTCAGCAGTAGGTCGCGGATGAACGCATTGCCGAGGTCGCGCTTCAGTCGCGGGATCCCGCCCCAGCCGGGGATCAGGCCGAGGCGCAGCTCGGGAAACGCAAATCGCGCCATCTTGTCGGCCACGATGATGTCGCAGGCAAGCGCGAGCTCGAATCCTCCGCCGAAGCATACCCCGTGCACGGCGGCAATCGTGACGACCGGCGCGGCGTCAATCGCGTTCATCACGCGGTGCATGCGCTCCAGGAATTCTCGCGCTCCAGTATGAAACTCTTTTTCCGGCATCACCGCTGCCAAGCGGTACAGCTCGCGCAGATCGGCCCCCGCGCTGAAACCGCGCCTTTGAGCGCTCGCAAAGATGCACGCGCTCGTATCGGGAGAAAGCGCATCGAGCGCCGTGATGAACTTTTCCAGCTCGCCGAGCGCGGCCAAGCCAATCTCGTTCGCGGGTTCATGGTCGAGCGTCAGCTCAAGAACACGGTCGCGCCACTCCCATCGCAGCATCGCTCCGGTAAATGCTTTCATGCGCCTTTCCTCTGATACATCGCCGAGATCTCCCCTGTGTACCGCGCCGCAATTGCGTCGCGGCGCAACTTGCCGTTGACGGTCAGCAGGCCGTTTTCCACGGTGAACGCGTCGCGCAATACGGCAAAACTCCGCACCTGCCGGTAGTGCGGCAGGCCCGGATTCAGCCGGTCGAGCGCCGCCTGCACGTCGCGCGAATCGACATCGCCAGTCACAAGCGCGCACAAATATCCGCGTCCATTCCCCGCCAAGAATATCTGCTGCGCTTGAGGAATCAACGTCCGGAGCTTCTCTTCGACCGGCTCCGGCGCAATATTGTGCCCTGAATTCAGAATGATGACGTCTTTGATTCGCCCGGTGATTCGCCAGTTTCCGCGGACGTTCACTTCGCCTTGATCTCCCGTGTGAAACCACCCGCCCTGCAGCACGCGCACGGTTTCCTCCGGGTGGTTCCAGTAACCCGGGAAAACATTCGGCCCGCGCACGAGAATCTCTTCTTTCTCACCGAGCTTCATCTCAATGCCGGGGATCGCCGTGCCCACGCGGCCCGGTTCGACCGGTTGTCTGGGATCGTCCATGGTGCAAATGCCCGTCGTTTCCGTCAGACCATACACCTGCAAGACCGGGATCCCCAGCATCAAAAAGAACTGCTGCGTTCCCGGGGCAAGCGGAGCCGAGCCGCAAACCAACGCCCGGAGATGCGGCCCAAAGCGCGCCTTAATTTTCGAGAAAATCAGGATCCTGCCCAGATTCACCCAGACGCCGTCAAAAAAATTTCCGCGCCCAACATGCAGCCTTTCCCACGCCGCCTGCGCCTTGGCAAAAACGTTGCGCAGCGTCGCGCCGCGCTTCGAGAGCGCGCCTTCTACACCGCGCCGCACGCGCTCGAGAAATGTCGGCACATTGATGAAATAGTTCGGCGACGCGGCCCGGATTTCGTCGGCAAGGCGATTCAGATCGGTGGAGAGCGTCAGCGCGCTTTCCCGCGAGAGGCACGACAGCATTAGAATCCACGACGCCGCAAAGTTGAAAGGAAGATAATGAAACACGCGGTCCGGCTCGCGCGTCGCGCCCATGAGTTGATTCAACCGCTCTGTCGTGCAGCTCAGAATGTGATTCACGTTACCAACGCTCAGGCAAACGCCTTTCGGCTCGCCGGATGTTCCTGAGGTATAGATGATTGTGACGAGATCGTCCTCTGCGCGCTGAACTGGCGGCACCACAATGTCCGCGCGAGCCGCCCCGGCCCCGAGCGCTTCTTCAAAAAGCGCGCACCGCGGCGCATCCGACCACGCGAAGGCAGCGGCATCTCCGAGCGGGGTTTCGCTGCACAGCAGCAAACGCGGCTGACAGTCTTTCATCATCGCCACAAGCTCCGCAGGGGCTTGCCGCGAGTAGAGCGGCACGACGATGATGCGTTCCGCCATCAGCGCCAAGTCAATGGCCACCCAGCGAATCGAATTGGGGCCAAGCAGTGCGCAGCGATCTCCCGGCCGCAGACCCGCACGCAGCACAAACGCCCGGGCCGATTCGACCTGCGCCAGGAGTTCGCTCGCGGTCACGCGCACCACGCCGTCCGCATGCAGCTCTTTCAGGACGAGGCGGTGCGCAGCCCGCTGCAATTGTCCAAAAATGTGTTCGAGAAAATCGGGCATGGGTCTTGGCAGGCTCAGCGGGCCGCGGCCTGCACTGCCGTGGCAGAATCATGGCGCCCGGCGAGCGCGCGGAGGTTCTCGCTGAGCGGCGGCAGATAGTCCTCCCAGCTCCACACGCCCGTGCGAAGAGGAAATTCCGGATATTGACGCCGCACCGCTTCTTCGAAAAGCAAACCCATTCGCGCCATCACTTTCAGATTGCGCACGACCGTGCGTGCGATCCCCTCGCGCACCGATTCCTGCTCCTCGCGCAACGTTTCCATCACCGACAGGAGTTTCGCTTCGAGGTCCGGCTCGTCTACGGTGAGCAGCAGATGTTGGTGGCCGCGTTCATTCATCAAATTGCGGATGCGTTCGTCCATCGTGACGCCCGCCGACGCGACCAGCGCAGGCATCGAGGTCACGATGCCGTGATACCGCGACGACACCATCAGGGAGCAACACCGTAGAATGCTCACAAGCTGGAACATGTCGTAATCGCCCGAAGTAAACACAGGCGCGCCGGGGAGCCGCCTGGCCAGGTCACGGCACGCCCGCGCGTCCAGCCGCTCCATGGCCACGAGGATCGGGAACACGCGGTGGCGCTCGCCGAACGCCCCCGCGGCTTTGCCGAAACCGGAAATGTAGTGCTCGTATTTTCGGTCCACCTCGGGGCCGGATTCATGGAAGTAAACCGTGCGGTACTGACTTTCCTTGTACGCGCCGGTGGCGGCGCGTGCGAGGTACTTCGCGATGGACGCCTTTACTGGCCAGGCAAACGGATGGATTGGGCAGAGCGCCAGGATGGGCGTCCGCTCATCCCAGCCCGCTTGGCGCAGCGCTCTGCGCCCATACTCGGGCGGGTGCGGGTCAAAGGTCCACGCCGTATCCGTTCCGAGCTCGGTATGAATGCCGAGTTGGCTCAACAGTGTCTGCGACTCCGGATTTCGCGTGATGACCAGCGAATCCCGGACGTAACGCCCGCACATCCGCTCGATGAGGCCGTCCATTTGGCCGGCCTCGGCGCCATAGCCGATCGACAGCTTGTTTTCCGCCGACGCCAGACCCAGCGAGCCGATCATCATGGTCGTCAGCGCGTTGGCGAATTTGCTCTTGAACATCGAGCCTTCGCACGCAATCACGCCGTGGTTCTGCCGCACTTCGCGGAAAAGGAAAGGAGGATAAACGTCGGGCAGATGCACTTGCTGCGTCCCCTCGAAGTAACCGCGTGTGCGGTCGAAGTTCTGCGTCATCACGCTGAACGCGACATTCTCTCCGCCGAGCACATGGCGAATCTGACGGATCATCTCCTGCACGCGCACATCGGAGCCGGTATTGCGCGTCCCGTTGTAGCCCGCAAAGAGCAGCTTCAGCTTTTCGCCCGATCGCCAACCGCGGCCGAGACCGAGCATCCAGCCGATGCGCCTAATCTCGATCAGAGCGCTGACGCAGGCCACGAGGAGAAAATCGGTCATGCGCGCGCACCTTTTACGGCGACCGCTGCCGCCGGAGCCTTCTCCGGCCAGGGAACATACGGATATTCGAAATGATTCTTGCGGCTGAACTTCAGAAGGGGGTAGGCATACGTCGAGAACGGCGCGGGCGTCTCGCCCAATTCCGCGACGATGCGAGAATTGTCAAAAGCGGTATTCCAGACCAGGTACGGCCAGAATACTTTGAGCAGCGAAGCGCCATAGCCCACTGCCCCGTGGCGGCGCGAGAGCCAGTGCACGAGTGAAGCGAAGGGCCGCCTGAGCGCAGGCCAATAGAGAGGCCGGCGCCAGCCTGCGGCTGCGGCAAGCGCATCCGTCATTTCCCGATAGGTTTGCGAGGCAGTCCCCGAAGAAAGATGATAGATCTCGTGCGCGCGTACCTCCTTCTGGTGGATGGTTACGATCGCCTTTCCGACGTAGTTCGCCGGAACTATGTCGATCTTATCTTCCGGGCGCAGAGGCAGCACAGGAAGACTGGCCAGCACGTCGAACGCGCGGACCATGTCGAACTGCGTGGTTTCCGGCCGGCGGCTGTCGCCCAACACGATTGCCGGCCGGAAGATGGTGCGGGGCACGTCCGGCAGTAGCTGCCGCACCATGTGCTCCGAGAATTTCTTGGTGCGCGCGTACGGATCGAAGTCGGAGAGCGTCCAGTCGATGGCCTCATCTTCTTGCACAACGGCGTCCTGCCGCTTGCCGGCCACCGCCACTGTGCTGACGTGGCTGTACCGCCGCAGGCCGTGCCGGTTCTGCGCGTGGCGGGCGAGCTGGATGACCTCGAGCGACCCGCGCAGATTTACGTTCAAGCACTGCTTTTCCGATTTTCGGTTGAGCGAAGCCGCGCAATGGATCAGCGAATCGGTTGTATCCACGAGAGTGTGGTATTCCCCGTCTTCCAACCCAAAGCGCTCGCACGTCAAGTCGCCGCGGTAAATGTGCACGCGCGTCTGCAAATGCTCGATGAATTCCGGAAACCCGAAATGAAGTTGCAGCGACTGCCACAGGCGTCTCTCCGCCTCCTCGAGCGTATGCGCGCGCACAAGAAGGTTCAGGGTATCGCGGGAGTCCCGCAAAAGGCCGGCGACGATGTAGCTGCCGATGTAGCCCGTCGATCCGGTTACGAAGATCGCCATAGCGGGTCGGAGTGCGGCGAAGACGACGCTGCGGACGCGCCGACGGCTTCCCCGTTCCAGTCGAGCGCGCGCGGCACCCGTGGTTCGAGCGAGCGCCCCTCCATGAGCGGATAGCACCAGCGCCGCAGCGCCGGAATATGGATGTTAATCCAGTAGTCCCACCAGTCAATACTTTCCGGGTCGAAACCAAACCGTTCGCGCTCCTCCGGCAGAAGCGCCGCCGAAAGCAGCCGCGCGTTCTCGCATTCGAAGATATGTTCGTTAAGCAGAATGAACGGCTCGTACAGCTCGATGAGTTTTTCGATGCGTATGAGGTCGCGCTCCTGCTTCGCCAGCGGTGGCTTCTTCAGCCGCAGTGACGCAGCCACGCGATTGATCCCCGAGACGAAAGCTTTCTGCATGGGCACCGAAAGCCGCTCATAGCGCTGCTTCGAAACAGGGATGCTTTCGAGTTTCACCTTTAGCCAGCGGTCGATTCCCTGTTGCGAACGATAGTGCTTGCGGTGCGCCAAGCCGGTCAGCTCGATCGAGCGCCCCATGTCGCATGGGTTGATTGCCGAAGTTGCGAGCTGATAGAGCCGCGCGTGGCGCCGGGTCACGACCGCGGCGGCAATCAGCGTCATCCCGCGGCAGACCATGTCCACCGGAATCACGTCGAGGCACTTGCGCTCGTTCGAGGGCAACTGGCGGAAGTTTGTCCCGAGCAGGTAGGACAATGGCCCCGAAGTGTTGATGCCTTCGTTCCAGCCGGGAAATGGTGAACGCATGGAGCTTTCGACAATCGCGGGCCGCACAATGGCAATGGGCAGGCTGCGCCCGCGCCGAGCCAGAATGGATTCGCCGAGGCTTTTTGTAAACGTGTAGGTATTGGGCCAGCCGAGGTACTGCGCGCGCCGCAGGCCCACGCGCGCCAGGCGGTTTCGCACCCAGCGCGCCCGGTTGCGCCGCATCACTCCGTCCAGCTCTCCGGCGGATGCTGCCGATGCGTCGCCCTTGCGCCCAAGCGCCTGGCGTCGCAGCGCCGCTTCGAGCTCAGCACCTTTGCCTCGCTCTTCCACGCGCCGGATGGTTTCCCGCAGGGATTCGATTTCGCGCTCGGCGTCAAACGTCGGATCGCCCGCAGGATTGTAGTTTTCCTGCAACTCCTCGGATACGCGCCCATCCCGCGCTCCAGCCACGTAGCAAGTGGAAAGATGCATCAAACCGGCGTGGTCGCAGTCTTGGAGAAATTCGAGAAGGTGGACCGCCGAATCGACATTCGATGAGAGGGCGTCGCGCAGATCGGGATTGAAATCGGTGAGCCCCGCGCTGTTCACAACGAGGTCGAGCGATGAGGCCAGGCGTCTCCGCGTGGCCTGATCGAGCCCCAAACCCGGCTGGCTGACGTCACCTTCTACGACCTCGATCTTCCTTCGCAGGAACGCACCGAAGCGCTCGCCGTGAGTCTCGTATAGCCGGTCGAACGCGGGCGATTCCTCGGCGATTTTTTCGAAGCGTCTCTGCGCGGGAGTTGCGCGACTGCGCCGCAGGAGCAGCGTGATCTTGCCAATCTCCGGAAGGTCCTCCAGCAACTGCACCAGCCAGACTTTCCCGATAAACCCGCTGACGCCGACGAGCAGGATGTGCTTCCCCGCAAGCGTTTCGCGGACGCGCAGCTCACCGGTATGCGGCCTACCGTCAAAAAAAACTACGGGGCGATCCGGAGCGCGAGGGCAGCGCGCGGTTGCGTGAATCGCGGCCTCCAGACGATGCGGTTGACCGTTCCAGCCAAGCTGTCCAAGCAGTTTCCCTCGCTCGATCCGGCCATCCGTCGCCCCGCTGGCGAGCCACGCCAAGGGCCCTCGCGGGCGCACGACCGGATCAAGCAGCCGGCCGGTCGCGCGGCCATTTCGAAATTCCAGGCGATTTGCGGCCAGCCATTCCGCGCCGAAGTGGTGCGCCAGCGGCCGCATCACGTGGTCGACGCCCTGGCTCACCAGAACGATTCGCTGTCCCTGCCGCACCGCCTCGCAGAGTTTTTCAGAAGCGCTGCGGCGAAGTTGCGGCCGCAGGACGTATTGGAAATACTCTTCGCCGAGCAGCTCCAGGCGGTCGCGGCTAACGCCGCGCAGAAGGGTGTGCAGCAAACGCGTGGCAAATTGGCGGCCGCTGGCGTAGGCGAAGGGTCGCACCAGCGCCATCGCCGCCATCCCCGCGCGGCGGGCCCAGCGTTCGGCAAAACTCTGCGCGTTCCAGGTGAAATAGCCGACCGACCGAAGTGCGCCCAGCTCGAGCAGGCTCCCTTCGACGCGCCAGAATACGAACTCGCGCGTGTCCGCGGCAAGCTGACCCCGCACCGGATTGGCTGGCTCAGACATTCAAAAAATCGGCTCGTGACAGACGAAAGTGAAATTCAACCCTTGGCGACGCACCGCTACTGGAAAAGACGCAGCTTCGACCTTGACCGGCCGCTCGTTGTGCTTGGGATCGTGACCTCGACAGGGACGGGCGTCCGATCCTTTAGGAAGTGGAAAAGGTAGCATTCCGCGCAGCTTCCCGCAAGGCGGGCTGCGCACCCGCTCAACATCGGCGGACTACGGTCCGGGAGAGAGCCGGAGCTCCCTCCCACGCCCCCCAAAAGGCCCACCCCGGTTATACGCCCCAGCCGTAACGGCCGGCGTGTTCGAGGGTGAGCTGCATCTCCTGCCGAAGGATTTCGGCGAAGTGTGATGTGCCGACGACGCGCCCGGCCGGCTCCGCAATATCCGGCGTGCGGTAGCCCGCGGCCAAGACGCGCTCGAGCGAGCGCTCGATCCAGTCCGCCTCGATCCCCAGACCGAAAGTGTCGCGGAGCATCATCGCCACGCTAAGGATTGCGCCGATGGGATTCGCCGCCTCTTTTCCTGCAAGCTGCGGCGCCGAGCCGTGGATCGGCTCGAACAGCGGCGTGCCCGTGCCGAAACTGGCCGAAGGTAGCAACCCAATCGAGCCCACCAGCGCTGCGGCCTCGTCGCTCAGGATGTCCCCGAACATGTTCGACGTGAGGATCACGTCGAACTGCTCCGGCCGCAGCACCAACTGCATCGCCGCGTTGTCCACATACAGGTGCTCAAGCCGCACCGACGGATAAAGCTGGCTCATGGACGTTACCGTCCGCCGCCAGAGCTGCGAGCTGATGAGCACGTTCGCCTTGTCCACCGAAGTGAGGCGCCGGGAGCGATTTTCTGCGCGCGCGTAAGCGAACGCGGCGATTCGCTCGACCTCCGGTGTCGAGTACGATTCCGTGTCGAATGCCCGCTCACCGCCGCTGATCTGCTGACTGCCGCGCTCACCGAAATACATTCCTCCGGCCAGCTCGCGCACAATCTCGATGTCCAACCCCCCGAGCCGGTCGTGCTTGAGCGGCGAAATGGCGCGCAGCGGCTGGTGCAAGCGCACGGGTCTCACATTCACGTACAAGCCGAGCTCCTGCCGCAACGCCAGCAAGCCACTCTCGGGCCGGTTCCCGACCGGCTGCGCATCCCATCGGGGCCCGCCCACGGCGCCGAGCAGCACGGCATTCGCCTTCTGGCAGGCCTCCAGAGTCTCGGCAGGCAGCGGCACGCCCTTTGCGTCGATGGCCGCGCCGCCGAGCGGATATTCCGGAAGATCGAAGTGATGCCCGAACTCGTGCGCGCACTCGCGGAGGATGCCCGCAGCGGCGCGGATTACCTCCGGTCCAATGCCGTCTCCCGGCAGCATCACAATGATTTTCTTCAACATCGTCGCGAAGATTCTCCTCGGGCCTCTCCCGGCCGCACAGGCCCGGCGGCTGTCACCGGCAATTGCGCTCGGGTGGGGGGGTCGCGGCCAGGCGTCAGGCCGCGGGGGAAGCCGTCTGTGCGACGGCGGGCCGGCGGCGCATCACCTCGTGCGCAATCGACACCACGTCGCGCGTGCGCACCTGTTTCGCTTGGTCGGCAAGCGCCGTGACGCGCCGGTAGCATTCTGCCAGCTCCGTGTCATTCGGCTCATACCCCAAGTCACGGAGAGTCACCCGCAGCGCGTTGCGCCCTGAATGTTTCCCGAGCACCAGCGAGCGCGACGGCACCCCGACGGTCTGCGGCGAAATGATCTCGTACGTGAGCGGATTCTTGATAATCCCATCCTGGTGAATCCCGGCTTCATGGGCGAACGCGTTTGAGCCGACAACAGCTTTGTTCGGCACCACCTGGATTCCCGTGATTTCCGAAAGCAGCCGGCTCGTGGGGAAAATCTCGTTCAGGTGAACGCCGGTGGTCACGCCAAAGCTTTCTTTGCGCACCGCCAACGCGACCACAACTTCCTCCAGCGAAGCATTGCCCGCGCGTTCGCCGATTCCATTGATTGTGCATTCGATCTGCCGCACTCCCGCGCGGACCGCGGCCAGCGAATTGGCCGCCGCCAGACCCAGGTCGTCGTGGCAATGCGCGCTCAGGGTTATCCCCGGCGGGTCGCCCAAGTATTCGCGCACGCGACGGAACATCTCGGCGTATTCCTCCGGCACGGCGTAACCCACGGTATCAGGTAAGTTCAACACGCTGGCGCCCGCATCAATGGCGACGCGGCAGACTCGGCACAAAAAGCCGATTTCCGTGCGCCCGGCATCCTCGGCGGAAAACTCCACCTCCGCAACGTGCTGCCGGCCGAGCCGCACCATGGAATCGATCGCCTCCAGGACCTGCTCGCGCGTCATATTCAGTTTTACCCGCATATGCAGGTCGGATGTCGCCAGAAACACGTGCAGCCGGGGTTCGGCGGCCGATTTGAGCGCCTCGATGGCCGCTCGCACGTCTTCTTTCTTGGCGCGGGCCAACGCCGCAATCGGGACGTCCCGCACCTCCTCTGCAACCTTACGAACTGCTTCCAGGTCTCCCTGCGATGCGATTGGAAAGCCCGCTTCGATGACGTCCACGCCGAGCGCAGCAAGCTGCCTCGCCATGCGCACCTTTTCCGCAGTGTTCATCGAGAAGCCGGGTGATTGTTCCCCGTCGCGAAGCGTGGTGTCGAAAATACGGACTGCGTCCATGCGATCCCCCTTCCGGCAATGGTGCCAGCCGAATCGCCCTCCCGTCCAATTTATCTTTATTCTACATTTGATAATTCTGCCTTATACTCACCCGGGCGGCGAACCGAGGTGCTTCGTGGATCTGGCGGAATTACAGGTTTTTCTGACCGTGGCGCGCGAGAGCAGTTTCTCCCGCGCCGCCGAAAAGCTGTACCGCACCCAGCCGGCCGTCAGTCTGACGATCCGAAAGCTCGAAGACTCGCTGGGCCAGCCGCTCTTCGTCCGGGGCGCCCGGCCGGTGCGGCTCACCGATGCGGGCAAGCTGCTCCAAGAGTACGCTGAGCGCCTGCTGAATCTTCGCGATGAGGTCCGCAAGGGCATCGCGGATCTTGAGGGCCTGGAGCGGGGCGAATTGTCGTTGGGCGTGAACGAGAGCTCGATTCACGCCCTGTTGCCGGCGCTGGCCCGCATTCGGCAGGAGCACCCAGGGGTCCAGGTGCGTGTTCATCGCGTCTTTTCCAGAGACATCCCGCACGAAGTGCTGAACTACCGCCTCGACCTTGGGGCCGTCTCTTTTGTTCCGCGCGAGCCGCAGCTTCAGGCCACGGAGATATTCCGCGACGAGCTGAGCCTGGTCGCGCCTCCCGACCACCCGCTCGCGCGCCGCCGCGTGGTGGAGCTTACCGAGTTGGCCAAGGAAGTTTTCGTCGCGCATATTGTCGAATCACCGTTCCGCCGGCGCGTCATCGAACTGTTTGCGCGCCACCGCACGCCGCTCAATATGCACATCGAGTTGCCGACCATTGAGAGCATCAAACGCTTTGTGCAAATGGGCATGGGTGTTGCGATCATTCCGCGCATATGCGTGCGCTGGGAGCTTGAACGCGGCGACCTGGCCGAAGTGAAGGTCAAGCAGTTGGCTATACCGCGCCATCTGTATCTGATCGTGCGCCGCGGGGCGCGGCTGCCGCATGTCGCATCGGAATTCGTCCGCCTCCTGAAAGAAAACTGAAGCGCGCCTGGACGTAACAGGGCGAGAACCGTGTCTCGGCAAACGTCCGGAGAAGCTCTCTATTTCCATTCGCCGCCACTCCCTCTCGCTATTCCCGCTGAGCGAAGTCTCGCAATTTTTATTGACAAGCGAGTATACCCGGGCTTACTTTGCCGGGCAGTTAGGCCCCCTCTCAGAACCTGCAACACACCGCGCGGTCAGCGGCCAAGGAAACGCGTATGCCCTGCGTGCAAGTGCGAATTGCGGCGCACAGCAAGTCCCTGTCCACTCCGGTTCCAAACCTTCGAGCAGTTTCCTCCGCTTTGGCACCAATTGTTCTCGCAATTCTGGCAAGCGCCTCCGCCCACGCGCAATCGCAAGCGCAACATGTATATGCCTCGGGTGGCACGGCCGTGTTCGGTTTCGCGAAGGACTCCACAACGGGCGCTCTCACCGCGACATCAGGCTCGCCGTATAGCCAAACCCTTGACGGCAGCGCGCTCGCTGTTGATCCGCTGGGACGGTTCCTATATGTATTGAATCCCAACGCGAACGACGTCTCGGTCTACGCCATCGATCAGACGACGGGTGCGTTGAGCAATGTTCCCAATTCGCCCTTCACCGCAGACGACGCCACGACCCCACAGGTGCTCGCGGCAGAGGCCAACGGCAAATTCCTTTACGTCGGCAACCATCAGGGATCCCAGTCCGGATTCACCACCGTCGGCGTCATCGACATCTACTCCATTGATGCCAACACCGGCGCGCTCGCCTCTGCCACTCCAACTCCCACGCCGGGTCCATTCAACCCTGTCAGCATGGTGGTGGACGCCAAGGGCCGCTTCCTATATGTCTATCAGGGACCCAATGGTGCTACCGGCGACGCTGGTGGCGCAATTGAAGCTTCCCAAATCGATCCAATTACCGGACTGCTCACCCCGTCCCTATCTTCATGTTCCGGCGGGGGGTTCGGGCTCGCACTCGCCATTGACCCAAAACTCCGCTTCCTTTTCGCGGGGCGCGGTGATCAGCAAGGGTACATCGATGCGTGCACGATATCGCCAGTAGATGGCTCTTTGCAATCGATTGGGACAGTAAGATTTCCCGACGAAAATGTTTTCCCCGATGCGATGGCCATTGATTCCAGCGGTCAATTTCTCTACGTCGTTACGTCGCAGCGCACGATGCGAGCTTATTCCATTGACCAAACTACAGGCGTTTTGACCGAACTTCCGAATTCCCCACTTCCGGGAATCCTGCTGGGGTTCTCCATCGTGGCCGACCCGCAGGGGCCCTTTCTTTACGCCTTGGGTGGCAAGGGCATTGTTGGGTTTCAGGTGGATCCGTTGACCGGCGCATTGACACAAATCGCTGAGGTTTTGACCACGGGATCCGTGGCCGTCGCCATTTCCGGCACGCCAGTGCTGGCCTCGTCGGGCCCCGTTGCAGCCTTGAGCCCAACTTCGGTTGATTTCGGCAACGTAACCGTCGGAAGCACGACCGCCCCTTTGGTCGTTTATGTCGTCAACACGGGCGATCAAACTCTGGATTTTTCCAGCCCCGCCATTTCCATCACGGGAACAAACAGCAGTGACTTCCAGCCGACGAACACATGCGGCGCGACTCTCGTTCCCAATCAGAACTGCACCATAAGCGTGAACTTCACTCCGTCCGCAGCGGGCACGCGCTCCGCATCCCTCACGATCAGCGACAATGCTCCGGGAAGTCCGCAGAGCGTCCCTCTCAACGGCCAAGGCGTTACGCCGCAGCCCGCGGTATACCTCGTGCCGGGCAACGTGACGTTTCTCGAAACGCTGCTGGGTAACAGCAGCTCCGCAAAAACCGTTTCCGTGACCAATTCCGGCCAGGCCACACTCACCATCTCCAGCGTGGCGCTCTCGGGTTCTAATTCCAACGACTTCTCGCAGACAAATGACTGCACGAGTCTCGCTCCAGCCGCGAGCTGCGCCATTCATGTCACGTTCACTCCGCTCGCTTCCGGCCAACGCGCTGCGTCCATCCTCATCACCGACAACGCGGCGGGATCGCCGCATACGGTCGCGCTCTTAGGAGTAGGCGACGCGCCTTTCACTGTCGCACCAAACGGCTTGAATCCCACTTCGCTGACGATCACTGCGGGCCAAACGGCTCAGTACGAGTTGCAACTGACGCCTGCAGCCGGATTCACGGGCGCAGTCACCCTTGCATGTTCCGGCGCACCGCTCGAGGCGGCTTGCGCCGCTTCCCCGTCCTCCGCGCAGGTCAACAACGCAAACCCAATCCCCTTCAGCGTTTCGGTCGCGACAACTGCCCGTTCCTTTGCTGTGCCCTTCCAGCTTGCTCCGCGCCGTGCGCCTCTCGAAATGATTCGTTGGCCGCTGATTCTCTTCTTCGGACTGGTGATTTTATTCTTGAGAAGGATGGGGGCGAAAACTGCCGCGCGGACGACCATCCTCACTTGGTCCCGAGTAGCAGCGGGTTTTGCGTTGCTAACAATTGGTGGAGTGTGCGCTTGCGGAGGCGGCGGAAGTGGCATCCCTGTGCAGTCTCCGCCTCCGGTGGGGACGCCGGCGGGCAAGTCCACGATCACGGTGACGGCCACACACGGCACAATCACCGAACAGCTTCAGCTCACACTGATTGTGAAGTGAGGAGTCTTCGGAACAGTCTCGGTCTCCTGTGAAACGTTTGTTTCACATTCGGGATGGGCGCGTTGTACACCCGTCCCTGAGCCTTGCCAACGGAATTGCCCCTGGAGACGCCCTATTTCTTCGACACGCGCCAGATCACGCCCGCGCCATCGTCCGAGACAAGCAGCGAGCCGCCCGGCGCTACGGTCACGCCTACCGGACGCCCATATACGCCGGTTTGCTTGGGATCGGGAACGAATCCCGTCAGGAAGGGCTCGGGATTTCCGCTAGGCTTGCCGTTCTGGAATGGGATGAAAACGACTTGATAGCCCTGTCGCACCGCCCGGTTCCAGGAGCCGTGTTCCGCCAGAAACATCCCGCCGCGATATTTTTCCGGGAATTGTTCGCTGAGATAAAACGTGAATTGCAGTGCGGCCACGTGCGCCCCGAGAAGAACGTCGGGAACAATTGCGCGCGCTACAAGATCCGGCCGTTGCGGTTTGACGCGGTCATCCACGTAATCCCCGATGTAACTATAAGGCCAGCCGTAAAAGCCGCCTTCTCGGACCGAAGTCGCATAGTCCGGCGGCAGATCATCGCCCAGGCCATCGCGCTCGTTTACCGAAGCCCACAATTGTCCCGTCTTCGGCTCAAGACCGATCCCCACCGCGTTGCGCAATCCCGAAGCGTAAACGTGTGCATTCTTGCCGTCGGGGTCACAGACAGTGATGGCGGCGCGAATCGGGGGCTCAATGCCAATGTTGCTATCCGAGCCCACGCCGACAAAGAGATGCCTGCCGTCCGCGCTGAAAACCAGCGAACGCGTCCAGTGGCCGCCCCGCGGCACATCCAGGATGTGTTCCTTCTCTCCGGCGCGCTTCGAAGTCTTGGGATCGTACGCGAAGCGAATGATCTCGTTCTGATTTCCTATGTAAACGAAGTTCTCATGAAACGCGATTCCGAAGGGACGATCGAGCCCCGAGGCAAAGACTTCTTGTTCGTGCGCGCCGCCGGTGTGGTGCGAGTCCCGCAGGACTAAAATCCGGCCGGCCCCGGATTCCGCCAAGAAGATGTCTCCGTTCGGAGCAACGGCCAGCCAGCGCGGCTCCTCGAACTTGGCCGCGAAGAGATTTACCTGAAAACCTTCCGGCACGTTTGGCAGAAAGCCTTTGGGGGCCTCGATGATCTCGGGCGGATTCCCCGCTGACCGCGTTGCGTACGGTGCAGGAAGCTGCGCCTTCTTCCCACCGGTGATGCCGATGACCTGAGCCTGGGAATTTGAAATCATCATCAGGAAGAGCGTGATACAAGCTGGGAGGGTGATTCGCGGTCGCAGACTCATAATTCTCCTCGACAAAATAATCGTTGTCCGACTCCACTATGATGCCTCAGCGCCGCGCCGAGTTCCATGCCGAGGATTTTTCAGAGGGTTTTCGGGAATGCGCGCAGGTTGGCGCGAGGAGCGACAAGCTTATCGCGCCTGGTGTCATTCCAGTAGGCTTCCGGGGAACTATTGCTAAGCCGGGCTCACCCGAACAGTCCAGGACTGCAAGGTGCAGTCGGACGCAATGCAAGGGAACCGGATTAGTCGCCGACGCCGAAGTACTCGACGTGAACGTAACGGCCGAGCCGCGCGTTGAACAGCAGATACCAGCCGGGATGGTGATCGTCGTCGTAAACATAAACGACATCACGGTCCCAGGCCCAGTCGCGGCACCGCGGTACGTCGTAAGAAGCGATCACCCACGTGGAGCGGTCGTAGAGAATCACCTGGCGCGCGCGGACGTCGAACCTTCGACACTGCCACGCGTGTCTGACTTCCACATAGCGGCCGCGCGGATACGGATGGCCCGGACGAAAGCGGTCATGATCGAAGTCCCAATTGCGGTGCTCGTCCCGCGCCTCATGTTTGTCCCAGCCCTTGTGCTTGCCCCTGTCGTGGCGCTCGTCATCATCGCGCTCGCGGCGCCCGCGATGTTCGTCCCGGTCGCCTTGGTCATCACGGTCCCGCTGCGGAAGGGCAAAGACAGGTGTCAGAGTCATACCCAGAACGGTTGCTGCCGCCAGAATCTTGCGCATAGTTTCCTCCCCAAGCTGTCGTCTCATTCGCTTCATCTTAGTTCAGCCCTCTGTCTGCCTCATTCAACCTCTGACGGTTTGTACCCGGCTGGTAACGTGGTCCGCTTTGGCACGCGCCGCAGACGGAGGAAAAGAATCGTGAAAAAATAGGGCGGGCGCCCGGCCCACTTGGAACACGGACTGCCCGCCCTTTTTCATGCGGCTGGATTGCGCGAGGGGTGATTAGCCCTTCGCGTTGATCGTGACGGGCTCCGCTAGCCGGAAAGTGAGCCGCGTCTCGGCGGGAAGCTTGATGTCATGCTTCCCGGTGATGAGGGCCACGGCTGTACCGGCTCCCGCCCCCACGGGCCCGCCGATGAGCGCGCCTTCACCGCCGCCGGCGAGGGCGCCTATCAAGGCTCCTCCTCCCGCGCCCCCGCCGATCCACAGCAGATTGCGCTTCTTGTGCGCGCTGCCCTCTCGCGCATAAGAAGCCGTGCGGATGTCGTAGGTCTGGCCATTCACCTGGACGGCGTCAAGCGCCATGCGCAGGCGTGCCCTGCCCATCAATCTTCCGGATGGATGGGCATCTACGACCCGCCCCTCAACTTTTGCGCCCCGAGGAATGACCGTCTTGCCGTCCAGCATGACCGGCTCGGAAACGGTCGCCTCAAAGTGCTGCCCCGGCTTGCTGCGATTGCTCGCCAGGGTCTGGTTGAGGGTTATGTGGATGGGTGTTTGCTTCGGCACCATCATGGGAGCTGGGCTGCTCGCGTAAGTGGCGGCGCCCCAGATGAGCGCACCTACGAGCACCAATGAACTGCCGAGCAGGATGTAGCTCCGTTTGGTCAGATGCATAAGCACCTCCCAGCTAAGTTAGAGGCACGCAGAAGGCCTGGGGCTGCCTTCTTATATTGTTCATTCAAAATAAGTTAGCTCGTATGTACCCACCGGAACTACGGGCCACGCAAAAGGGCGGAGTGAGTTCAGAGCGGGCCCTTTTCAGACTTTTCCCGCGGAAAACGCCTGGGCTAGAGGTCGGGGCGCTCAGTCGGGGGCTTCGCACCGGGGCCGGGCACAGGCGATTTGGCGCCGCCGGAGGACTCGCCGCGGAGAAGTGCGTCAAGCGAGGGATACGAATAGACGGTCGGAGCGTGATTCTGCATTAGGCCGCCAGTGTCGGCGGTGGGGCCATAGTTGCTGTGGAGGTCGCGGCCCAGCATCCGCAGCATGGCCATTTGCTGGCCGCGATGATGCGCGGTGTGGGCGATGCGGCGGACCATGACCCAGGCGCGCGAGCGCTTCACGTCGAAAAACGCGACTTCGTCTTCCCACCAGGCTTCGCTCTTTTCGCGCAATACGGCGAGGCGCTTCCCGCTGTCTTCGGCGTAGCGCTTGATGAACTCCAGCCGAGTTTCCTCGGCGGGCAGCGGCGGCGCGGCCACTTCGATGCCGAGCATGTTGCGGAACCACAGATTTTCGCTGACGCATTGATGGACCATCTGCTCGCGGACGCTGCGGCCGCGCCGGTCGGTGGCATGCGGGCGGAATTCGAGGTCGGCGTCGCGGAATTCGCTCCAGACGCTGACGACCTTGATGCGCTCGGTTGAGTACGTCTCGACGAGGAAGTCGTATCGCATGGGACACTCCGTCAAATCGCGCAAGGCGGGCATCTTCACACCCGCGGGGGCAGGATACACCGATAGCCTGTGGAACCTCGTTGATTCCGAATGGAATTGGGGCGGTGGGAGAGACACGAGGCACAAGCCGTTCCCCAGGCTGAAGTGATACCATTCACATAGCTCCTCGCAGCCCCGCTCCCGATGCCTTTCCGCGGAGGTGAGTATGCTCGACACGCGCCGCGCGTTCCTCCAAAACCTCGCCGGAGTTTCCAGCGCCTTTCTGCTCTTTCAAACGCAACCGCCCATCCCCACGCCGAGGCGCAGGACGCCGGTCAATCCTCCGGAGCCCGCTGAAAAGCAGGACGCTGAACAGCCTGGGAGCGCTCCACGAAGCGCGCAACTGCACGCGCAGGAAAAAGAATTCCGCTCAACGATGGACCAACTCTTTGTCAGGGTGCGTGACCTCAAACTCCAGCTTGACCGCATCCCGACTGCCGAAATTTTTTCTGTGGCCGTTTTCAAACAAACACAGGAGATCGAGAAGCTGGCCAAGCGGCTGAAGAATTACGCCAGAGCGTGAGTGTGGTATCGAGCGATGATCACGGAATTGCCCCGCTTCCCAGGCCGACCGGCCAGGTATCGGGCCCTAGCCTGAAACAAAAAGGGCCGCAAAAGATCACGCGGCCCTAAGTCGCACTGCTCAATTTTTTGGTCTTTGACTGCCGACCCTTCACGGAAAACTGTTCAGGGTGAATTTGCGCGAGGGCGCAATTTCATACGATCTGCCAGAACCCGTCGGACCCTCCGGGCAAAGCCCTCGGGGTAAAAGTAAATCGAGCTCTGCCGAAGACCCGTGAGAGTCTCGGGCAGCCCCTGCGACGCAGCAAGCTGCGTCGAAGAGTGGGCAATGCGTATCCCGCACACCTGCACGGGAAGGATTGCCATGTACTTTAGAAAGGAGGTGATCCAGCCGCAGGTTCTCCTACGGCTACCTTGTTACGACTTCACCCCAATCATGAGTCATACCTTGGGCGTCTGCCCCCTTGCGGTTAGCGCGACGACTTCTAGTACAGCTCACTTTCGTGATGTGACGGGCGGTGTGTACAAGGCCCGGGAACGTATTCACGGCGTCGATCTGATACGCCATTACTAGCGATTCCGGCTTCATGCAGTCGAGTTGCAGACTGCAATCCGAACTGAGCGCGCTTTTCTCCGATTAGCTCCCCCTCGCGGGTTGGCAACAGTTTGTAGCGCGCATTGTAACACGTGTGTAGCCCTGGACATAAAGGCCATGCGGACTTGACGTCATCCCCACCTTCCTCTCCGTTGTCCGGAGCAGTCCACGTAGAGTTCCCCCTTGCGGGTGGCAACTACGTGTAAGGGTTGCGCTCGTTGCGGGACTTAACCCAACACCTCACGGCACGAGCTGACGACAGCCATGCAGCGCCTCTACTGGTGTCCCTTGCGGGAAGGCCGTGTTTCCACAGCTGGTCACCAGCACTTCGAGCCCAGGTAAGGTTCCTCGCGTAGCGTCGAATTGAACCACATGTTCCACCGCTTGTGCGGGCCCCCGTCAATTCCTTTGAGTTTCAGTCTTGCGACCGTACTCCCCAGGCGCAGGACTTAACGCGTTAGCTCCGGGACGACCCGCGAACGCGGGCCACCCCAAGTCCTGATCGTTTAGGGCTAGGACTACCAGGGTATCTAATCCTGTTTGCTCCCCTAGCTTTCGTCCCTCAGCGTCAGTAGTGGTCCAGCGCGCCGCCTTCGCCACGGGTGTTCCTGCAGATATCTACGCATTTCACCGCTACACCTGCAATTCCACGCGCCTCTCCCACACTCGAGCACAGCAGTTTCGGAAGCCGTCTCTGAGTTGAGCCCAGAGATTTCACTCCCGACTTGCCACACCGCCTACGGACCCTTTACGCCCAGTAATTCCGAGCAACGCTGGCCCCCTACGTCTTACCGCGGCTGCTGGCACGTAGTTAGCCGGGGCTTCTTCTACCCGTACCGTCACTCCCTTGCGGGCATTCGTCCGGGTCGAAAGGGGTTTACACTCCGAGAAGCTTCATCCCCCACGCGGCGTCGCTGCGTCAGGCTTTCGCCCATTGCGCAAGATTCCCCACTGCTGCCTCCCGTAGGAGTCTGGACCGTGTCTCAGTTCCAGTGTGGCCGGCCATCCTCTCAGACCGGCTACCGATCATTGCCTTGGTGAGCCGTTACCTCGCCAACAAGCTAATCGGGCTCGGGCCCCTCCTCCGGCGCCTTGCGGCTTTGAGTCCGCGGACCGAGGTCCACGGAATGTTATGCGGAATTAGCCCCGCTTTCGCGGGGTTATTCCCCACCGAAGGGCAGGTTGCCCAAGTGTTACGCACCCGTGCGCCGTGCGCCAGTACGAGTATTGCTACCCGCACCGCGCACTCGACTTGCATGTGTTAAGCACGCCGCCAGCGTTCGCTCTGAGCCAGGATCAAACTCTCGTTTGAAACCTGTCGCTTAGAAATACGAAACCCCGGTTTGCACCGGGGCCAGCACTCCCAAGCAAATTGTTGTCGCTCGAATTACTCAACCGCTCCAGCTCGAAGACCGGAACGGTTCGAACGGATTCTGGCACATCGTATCGGTTGTCAAAGAGCGATAAGCCCCCCTGTCCAGCAGAGTGGCATACGAACAATTGGCTACTATACGGAGAACACACTCGAAAGTCAACACGCGATTTACGTATTTCGCCTGTTTTCCACAGAGATCCACAACGTGAGCAGGGCCCGAAACACCTGCGTGTTCTGCAAGGAAACCTTTGTGGAGTCGCTAGCTGCACGTAGGTGTTTAGCCCTTTGCTCGAACAGGGCAAAACTCTGCCCGTTGGGCATTTTCCGCGTGCTGCCCGCGGATTAAGGCATCGCGCCAACCTGAGCCGCAGCATTTCCCCGGGGCGCGGAGTGGAGTATGCTTCGCTCCGTCTTTCGGTATGGGGGTTAGCGATGAAACGAAGAGAGTTTGCAAAGCGCGCGGTAGCGGCGGCAGTCGCGCCGATCGCATTGGTAGAGTGGCGAAGGAAGCCCACGCGGGCTCAAGACGCCGCGGCGAAGCAAGCAAATGCGCCGGCGTCACGGGCCGAGGAATTGAAGAAGCGGGCGGAGGGGCAAAGGGAGCAGATGAGCGCGGCGTTGCACAAGAGGCCTCTTCCGTACGACCTGGAGCCCGCGTTCGTGTTCGCGGCGAAACCGAGAGAAAGGATGAAGCTGGGAAGCAAAGAATTCAGGAAATAGAGCGAAGCGGTCGCGCAGGGGGGAGCGGTGATGGTGGCGGAGGAAGTCCTATACCAGAGCGTGTGGGAGCTGAGCGGGCAGATTCGCGCGAGGAAGATTTCGCCGGTAGAGCTCACGGAGGCGTCTCTCGACCGGCTCGAGAAACTGGGGCCGAAGCTGGGTGCGGTGGCGACAATCACGCGCGAGCGGGCGTTGGAAGAAGCGCGCGCGGCGGAAAAAGAGCTTGCCGCAGGACGTTCGCGCGGCCCGCTGCACGGGATTCCGTATGGCGCGAAAGATCTGCTTGCGACGCGCGGCATACCGACGACGTGGGGCGCGCCGCCGTTCAAGGACCAGGTATTTGAATACGACGCAACCGTGGTGCGCAAGCTGCGCGAAGCGGGCGCGATCCTCGTGGCCAAGCTGGCGATGATCGAATTGGCGGGCGGGGGAGGCTACAACAACGGGAAGGCGTCTTTGCAAGGGCCGTCACGCTGCCCATACAACCTGGAGCACTGGGCGGGGGGCAGCTCGAGCGGGCCGGGCGCGGCGGTGCCGTCGGGATTGGTGGCGTTTGCCATCGGGTCGGAAACGCTCGGCTCGATCATCACGCCGAGCGCGTTTTCCGGAGTGAGTGGGCTGCGGCCGACCTACGGGCGCGTGAGCCGGCACGGCGCCATGGCCCTTTCGTGGACGATGGACAAGCTGGGACCCATGTGCCGGGCGGCAGTTGATTGCGGGTTGGTGTTGAACGCGATTGCGGGCGAGGATCCGCTGGATGCGACGTCGCGCCGCGAGGCCTTCCACTACTTTGTTCCGAACGATGAAAAGCGCGTGCGATCGCTTGCGGGGAAAAAACTGGGTGTGCTGCGCCCGGATTTTCCGAAGGATGGCGACCCGGAAGTGGGCGCGGCGTTTGACGAAGCGGTGAAGGTGCTGGAGAAATTGGGCGCAAAGACGGAAGAAGCCGACTTGCCGGAATTTCCGTACACGCCGGTTGCGGTCGCGTTGTACCAGGGGGAAGCGGCCGCGATTTTCCGGCCATTCATCGAAAGCGAGAAGCTGAACGAGCTGATCGACGACACGCAGAAGGCGGGATTGAAATCGGCGCTCGAAATGAAG
>QHYP01000194.1 GCA_003224195.1 Acidobacteriota bacterium
CGGGGAATTTGAACTATTACATCGGGGCGCGCGTGGCGGAGACGGGATACGTGCGCGAGCGCGACCGGGAATTCAACGAGGCGGCGCACAAACCGAAAGAACAAGTGATTCAGGCGTTCGACCGCACGATTGCACTGGTGGTGCAGACAATCCGGAAGCAGTCGGCCGAAGACTGGTTGAAGCCGTATTCGGCGGAGCGCGAGCCGGAGGCGAAGGAGCGGTTCGCCGTTTTCCTGCGCTGCGCGGGGCATGCCTACCATCACGTGGGGCAAATCATTTATTTGAGCAGAGAGCTGACGAACCTTCAGCATCCAGCGTCTACGACCTCGGGGGTGTGAGCATGATGCGAACGATGCGCCTTGCAACGATGGCGGCGATTCTTTGGCCGTTGGCTGGGGCGGCGCAGAGCAGCGCTGGCGCGCCGGCGGCGCCGACCATTGACCAGTCGCTAGAATGGAAGAATCCGTACAAACCACAAATTTCGCCCGATGGACGGCGCATTGTGTATGAGGTGCAGCGGACAAACTGGGAGGAGAACGCCTTCGAGAGGGACTTGTGGATAGCCGATGCGGCGACGGGCGAAACGCACCAGCTCACGCAAGCAAAAAAATCCAGCTCGAACGCCGCGTGGTCGCGCGACGGTAAATCGATTGCGTTTCTTTCCGACCGGCCGGGACAGCTTTCCGGCTCGCCAGCCGACAAGAAGCAGATCTACGTGATTGCCGCGGATGGCGGCGAAGCGCGGCAGCTCACAAAAGTAGAAACGGGAGTGAACAACGTCGCCTGGGCGCCCGATTCCCGGCGGATTGCGTTCACGGCGGAAGATCCCGAGCCGAAAGCCCTGAAGGACCGGAAGGAACGCTACGGGGAATACCAGGTCGTCCACAGCGATTACATGATGACGCACCTCTGGACCATTGATCTGCCCGCCGATCCCACGGCTGCGCTTCCGGAGCCGAAGCGCGTGACGGAAGGAAGTGATTTCAGCGTGGGGGATTTTTCCTGGTCGCCGGATGGAACGCGGATCGCGTTCAGCGCGCAGCGCGATCCGGACCTGATCTCCTCGGACACGCGCGATATTTATGTGGTGACGCTTGCCGATCACAAAGTGAAAAAGATCGTCGCCACTCCGGGGCCGGACTCGAATCCCATGTGGTCGCCGGACGGCAAACAGATCGCCTATCAAACGGCCAACGGCGCGAAATATTATTACTACCTGAATGGAAAGGCGGAAGGCGGCGCGCCGCAAGTTTTGACCGATGGCTTCGACGAAGACCCGGAATTGATCGCCTGGGGGCCGGATGGAATCTACTTCGGCGCGCTGCAAAAGACGTCGGCGCATCTCTTCCGGCTGAATCCGGCGACGCACGCCATCGAGCGGCTGAGCCAGCCGGAGAAACTGGATGCCTTCTCATTCACTTTTTCGCGGGACTTTAAGACGGTGGCGTACCGCGCGGCGCTCGAGAACGAATATCCCGAAGTTTACGTAACGGGCGTTTCGGCATGGCAGCCGAAGAAAATTACTACTATGGACGAGCAGCTCAAGGGGTTCCGGCTCGCGCACCGCGAAGTAATTTCCTGGAATTCGAGCGACGGCACGCGAATCGAAGGCGTGCTCCACAAGCCCGCGGATTTCGATCCAAAGAAAAAATACCCGCTGCTGGTGGTGATACATGGCGGGCCGACCGGTATCGATATGCCGATCGTTTCGGCCGACCGATACTATCCGATTGAGCGGTTCGTGGCCAAAGGAGCGCTGGTGCTCCGGCCCAACTATCGCGGCTCGGCGGGCTACGGAGAAAAATTCCGCGCCCTGAACGTGCGCAACCTCGGCGTCGGCGATTATGCGGATGTCATTTCCGGCGTGGACCACCTCATCGCGCGCGGCTGGGTGGACAAGGAACGTGTCGGAGCGATGGGCTGGAGCCAGGGCGGGTACATCTCCGCGTTCATCACGGCGTCGAGCGACCGCTTCAAGGCCGTGTCCGTGGGCGCGGGGATTTCCGACTGGATGACCTATTATGCGAACACGGACATCACGCCGTTCACGCGGCAGTATCTCCATGCAACGCCGTGGGACGACCCGGAGATTTACAGGAAGACCTCGCCGGTCAGCTACATCGCCAAGGCGAAGACGCCGACGCTCATCCAACACGGGGAAAACGACCGCCGCGTGCCGATTCCCAACGCGTACGAGTTGCGCGAGGCGCTCGAAGACAAGGGCGTGCCGGTGAAGATGGTCGTGTACAAGGGCTTCGGGCACGGAATCAATAAGCCGAAACAGCAACGCGCCGTGATGGAAGAAAACGACAAGTGGTTCGCGCAGTATATCTGGGGCGAAAAACCGACGGAGAAATCTCCGCCGGAAAAATCCACAGCAGGAACAAACCCGTAGGCGAGGAAGTTGCCGATGGAAAGCTCGGCAAAATGTCTTGTTGGATTTCACTACGATTCGAGCTTGAAACGTGTGGAAGCGAGGCGATAGAGGCGGTGCCAGACCAAGCGATTCACGATGGCAACGTTCGGGCGATCGCCATCCATGGGCCGGCCATGCCAGAGGACTTGTCCGGCCGAAGGCTCGGCCAGACCCGTGAGCATGCGCAGCAGCGTGGATTTTCCGCACCCTGACGGCCCGGGCAACGTAAGGATCTGGGCGGGATAAATGGCCAGATTCGTCGGAGAGATCACTTGCGCGCGGCCGCCATCCGGCTGCGTATAGAATTTCTCAAGAGCGCGCGCTTCAATCAGGGGCGCGGCGAGAGTGTTCACTTCGTCCATCGAGCGCGGCTATTATCGCTCAACTGCGGAAGCGCCGCACGCCGCGCGGAACTTATCCGGGGAAATGCGGAACGAGGTTACAATCGTCTGCCTTGTTCATGAACGAATCCCCGGATTGGAAAATTCCCTCCTCGTCTCCGAGCCCACGGCGCGATTGGCTGCTCGCAATGCTTGTCTCCGCGTTGGCGGCGCTCGCCATCGTCGCGATTTTCGCCGTCCGCGGCGCTCCGTCGGGCCATGATTTCCAGTTTCATGGGGCCATGTGGCTCGAAGTCGCGAATCAGTGGCGGCAGGGAATCCTGCTTCCCCGCTGGGCGGAGTGGGCCAACTGGGGCTTTGGTGAGCCGCGCTTCATTTTTTACCCGCCGCTGTCGTGGATGCTGGGAGCGGCGCTGGGACTCGTTGCCGGTTGGAAGCTCGCCGCGGGCTCATTCGTGGTGGCGGCGCAAACGCTGGCGGGCGTCTCGATGTTCGCGCTGGCGCGGCGTACACTGGCGCGGCGGGCGGCGCTGTTTGCGGCATTCGCGTACACAGCGAATCCGTACACTCTTCTGGTCGTTTACTTACGCAGCGATTTTGCCGAGGAACTCGCGGCTGCAATTTTCCCGCTCTTGCTGCTCACGCTGAGCGATCTCGCAGAAGCGGGCGAGAGTCGAGCGGCCGCACGGCACGCGGGACGCTTCGCGCTCGTCTTCGCGGCGATCTGGTTGTGCAACGCGCCTGCCGGCGTGCTCGCCAGCTACAGCGCGGCCCTGCTTTTTGGGTGGATGTCGCTGCGCGCGCGGTCGTGGCGGCCCCTGCTTCTCGGCGCAGGCGGAATCGGGCTGGGCTTCGGGATTTCCGCGTTCTACCTAATTCCCGCCGTCTATGAACAGCGCTGGGTGCGAATCGGGGAAGCGCTGTCGAGCGGCCTACGTCCTTCGGAGAATTTTCTTTTCACCAGCATCAACGATCCCGAACACAACGTATTCAACTGGATCGCCTCCGCAACCGCCGCGGGCATGATCCTCATCGCCGGGGCCGCCGGCGTGGTCGCGCATCGCAAAGCGGAAAGCGGCGCAGAAAAGAAGCAGTGGCAGGGACTCATGCTGATTGCCGCGGCAGCCACGGCGCTGATGATCCCGATTAGCTCGGCGTTGTGGAGATTTCTGCCCGAACTCAAGTATCTGCAGTTTCCGTGGCGATGGATGCTGGTGCTCGCCGTGCCGTTCGCTTATTTTCTCGCTGCCGCGATGCGCGGGAGGTTCGGCTGGGTCTGGGGGGTTCTATTCCTTGTCACCGCCGGTAGCACCGGAACAATGCACGTGAAACATACGTGGTGGGATGCGGACGACATTCCAACGCTGCAAGAGGCCATTGAACAAGGGCAGGGCTACGAGGGCGTGGACGAATACGACACCGTTGGCGACGATCGCACGGACCTGCCGCAAAATGCGCCGCGAGCGCAAATCCTGCCCGTCACCCGCACCCAAAGATTTCCGGAGACGAGACTGCACGAAGAAAGATGGACGGCCGAAGAAAAAGTGCTCACCGTGACTTTGCGGGAAGAAGCGCAGTTGAAGATGCGCCTCCTGAACTATCCCGCATGGCGCGTGAAGATCGACGGGCACGGCATCAGGCCGGCAGCGTCCGAAGAAACTGTGGCGACGGTGCTGCCGCTTTCTCCGGGGACGCACCGGATCGAAGTGAAGTTTGGGCGCACAACCGACCGTACTGCTGGCATCGTCGTGTCTGGGTTGGCACTGTTTGCAGTTCTTGTTTTGTTGTGGGCCGAAGGACGTCCTCTTTTGGCAAGGCCCTGATATCTGCGGGTTAAATGAAAAGGCCTTGCCGCCTCGCCAAATCTGAGCTAGAATCTGTGCACTTCCACAGAATTCTGCACGCAACATCAAAATGTTGTGCACGCGAAGGAGCCATCCATGAATCGTCTACGGCTGAATTTGGTGGTTTTAACCTGCTTCGTATTAGTTGCTACCGGCAGTTTTCGAGCCGGCGGTCAGGAACAGAACAAACACAAACTGACTAACCAGGATGTCATCGAGATGGTTTCCTTGGGCCTGGGCGATCAAGTCATTCTGGAAAAAATACACTCTGCTGCGGAGACTGATTTTACGAGTGATTTAGATTCAATGAAGGTTTTAAAAGCCGCTCACGTATCCGATCTAGTGATTCGCGCCATGATCAATCCGAAGGCTGCCAGTGTCGCGGCAAGTCCGACAGCTGCAGCAGTCACCTCGGTTCAGCCCGCTGAGTCAGCCACGTCGCAAGGTGCTGCGCAAGATGTATCTGTTAAACAAACTGATCCAAAGTTCAAAGGCAAGTTGCCGACTGGAACTAGAATTTTCATAAGCGCAATGCAGGGAAATCTCGATGGATTTATTTCGGCCGAGATAGTTAAGAGGAAATTACCCGTTAGCCTAACGACGGATGAAAATTCAGCAGATTTCGTACTAACTGGTTCCTCTATCAAGGCTGATGACAGGTGGTACCACGTGGCATTCGGAGGCAAAGATAAGAACGAGGGAAATGTCGCGCTCTTGCGTGTCAAGGACAAGACAATTGTTTGGGC
>QHYP01000195.1:0-10661 GCA_003224195.1 Acidobacteriota bacterium
AAGGCGCCGGGCTCCCGACAGGAACGGGACAAGGCCTGCACAGGCAAGAGTGCCCTTCGACTGCGCTCAGGACAGGCCCTTCGACTACGCTCAGGACAGGCGGGATGACAATGCCTCGTCGCATCGTCAGCTATGCGGCTTGGGCTTTGGCGGCGCGAGCGGGCCCGCCACGGCGGGCAGGTTCGGCGGATTTGTGGAGCAAGTCGCGTTCCGCCTGCAGCCAGTCCTGCAACTCATCTCCGGGAGCGCCGCGGCGCTCGAGGTAGATTTCATAGGCGCGAAGCCGGATCTCTTCCGGTGTTGGATGAGTTTCGGCAGTTCGCGGCTTGGGCTGCGCCGGTGGAGCAACGTGCATGGTCTTGGGCATGAGTTTCTCCTTCCATTTGTTTCGAGTGGGCGCTCGAAAGCGACGGAACAAAGTATAGAGCAAGGACGAGCGAAGAGAGCACGGGAAACTTGAATAGGGAAAATCGAAATCTGTGGGGGTCAAAAGCCCCCGAGGAGAAGGCCCTCCTGCGGCGGGCGCGACAAGCTCCACCGTGTCCTCCTACGGCGGACTTTGAGAAGTGTCGCCCTTGGTGGTGCTGATCGAAGCGGAAGAACGGGTCAGAAAGAGCAGCGTCAGGCATATACTGAGGCGTGGTTCCGGAGATAGTTGCGACGCTCGCATCAGGCATCTTTGCCGACGGTGCCGTGTACATCAACTTTGTTGAGCAGCCCGCGAGACTCTCCTGCGGCGTCGAGCTGGCGGTAACGGAGTGGATGCCCAGCTACAAGCGAGGCACCGTGATGCAAGCTCGGCTCGCTGTGATCGGCTCTCTTGCGGCGCTGATATCGTGGTGGTTTGACCGGAGTTTGGCTTGGCTTGTCGGCGGACTACTTCTCCTGCTCATCATCCCGTTTACGCTTGTCGTAATCTTGCCGACAAACAGAAGGTTGGAGAGCCGAGAACTCGACTTGCGATCGGAAGAGGCGGGCTCTCTCTTGTGACGGTGGGGGCGACTTCATGCGGTTCGCAGCATCCTGAGCGGAGTGGCCTTTGTCATTTTCCTCATTATGCTCATCGGTTCGCGCTGAAACAGCATTGAAAATAGTCCACTACCGGTGGGCAGGGTCCCGAAGGCCTGACAGCGCGCACCAGGAAATCCCCTTACTCCTGGTTCATAGCCACCGTGACTGACAACCGCAAACTTGAAGCCGCTTGGACCTATCACGAAGCCACCAAGCACTCTCACGCCAGCATCCGCGCCAACTCCCATTTTCTGGACTGGGACAACCAGCCCATGCCCTTCAAGATTTATCCAACGCTGGAGCCGTTGCGCTTGCCCGGCGAGGTGCGCCAAACCGGGGTCGCTGCCCTATCTGCCATCGCCGAGGGCGTCCCCGCCCAGACGAACGCGGCGCCGGACCTGGAGGCGGTGGCGCAACTCCTCTACCTCTCCGCCGGCATCACGCGAAAGAGGAATTATCCGGGCGGCGAGATCTACTTTCGCGCTGCCGCCTGTACCGGAGCGCTCTACGAGGTCGAGCTTTATCTGGTTTGCGGCGACCTGGCCAACCTGCCGGCCGGCGTCTATCACTTCGCGCCCGCCGAGTTCGGCCTGCGCAGACTGCGCGCCGGGGATTATCGCCGCTTCCTGCTTGAAGCCACCGGCGGTGAATCCGCCATTGCCCACGCGCCGCTTGCCATCATTTGCACCTGCACGTACTGGCGCAATGCTTGGAAATATCAGGACCGCACCTACCGCCATTTCGGCTGGGACAACGGCACTCTGCTCGCCAACCTGCTGGCCGTCGGCACCGCGCTGGGGCTGCCAGCCAGGGTGGTTTGCGGCTTCGTGGATGCGAGCGTCAACCGCCTGCTTGATATCGAGCCGCGGCATGAGGTGGCTTTCTCCCTGGTCGCCCTCGGCCACGTCGCAGCTCTCCCGCCGCAATCCCCTGCGGAAACTCCCCCTCTTTGCCTCGAAACCGTCCCGCTCTCCCGGCACGAGGTCGATTATCCGCTGATGCGCGAAATGCACGCTGCCTCATCGCTCGATTCAGCCGAGGAAGTGGAGACGTGGCGCGGCCAAACCCCGATGACAGACTTTCCGCCGCCCGCTGGACCGCTCGTTCAGCTCCAGCCTTTTTCAGATTCGGAGATACCTCGCGACCCCATCGAGCAGGTCATCCTGCGGCGGGGTTCCAGCCGCCAGTTTGCGCGTACCCCGATCGGTCTGGCACAGCTTTCAACTATGCTGGACCGAGCTAACCGCGGCCTGCCAGCAGATTTCCTCGATCCGCCGGGAGCTCAGCTCAACCATCTCTACCTGATAGTCCATGCGGTTGAAGGGCTCCATCCCGGAGCCTACGTGTTCCACCGCAGCCGTGGCGTGCTCGAGTGTCTAAAGCAGGGAAATTTCCGCGCCCAGGCAGGTTACCTCGGATTGGAACAGGAACTGCCGGCCGATGCTGCTGCGGACATCTTTTTGCTTGCGGACTTGCGACTTATTTTGCAGCGCTTTGGCAATCGCGGATATCGCGCCGTGCAACTCGAAGCGGGCATTCTTGGCGGCAAGCTGTATCTCGGCGCTTACGCCCAGCGGCTGGGCGCGACAGGTCTCACCTTCTACGACGATGACGTGATCCGCTTCTTCTCTCCCCACGCTGAAGGTTCTGGTGGCCGTGGGCAAGAGCGCCAAACACAAACCCTAGCGATCTGCCTAACGGCGGATTCTATCCGCAAGCTCAGTTGTGCTGGAGAGGGCCGCGCACCCGACACGGTCACGGTTGCGGCCCAGCAGGAGGAGTAAGAGGACACCCCCACCCTTGCGGAGGGCGCAAGGATGGGGCATCCGCACCCGCTACCTAGGGCAGCTCGTTGGCTAGCGGCCGAAGCGGATGACGAAGCCAAGCGAGGCGCGGGTGCAGTTGGTCGTTGCGCCGTTTTCGCGGAGCCCGATGTAGTCCACGTGCGGACGCAAGGCGAGGTGGGGAAGGACCTCCAAGTCCACACCGCCACCCACGCTATATGCGAACGGGGTGGAGGAGCCGGTGACGCCGCCGAAGGAGGCGGTCAAATGAGCGCCGCCGACCAGGGCTTGGGCGAACGGGGTAATGTGAGCCGGGTTGCGGAGAGACAGCCGGGGTCCAAAAAGGAATGTGTAGGTGTTCAGAGAGACGCCCGAAGGCGAACCGTGGTAGGCGCCGACATCTCCGACCAGACCGAGCCAGCGGTTGGGATTGACGGCGAGCGAGCCGCTCCCGCCGTTTTGGTTAACGCCGTTCGAACCTCCCAGGCGGAGGAAGGAATAGCCAATGGCGGGCTCCACGGACTGCGCGTGAGACGTGCCCGCGAAGAACAGAATTCCTAAAACTGCCAAAACGAGCTTTTTCATCGAACTCTCCTCCATTGCTCCGATTGTGAGGCGGCTTCGGGCGCAACGGCCCGGGAGAAACGGAAACTGTGTCCCAGAGTGCAACGGACCCCCCGAGGGCGAAAGTAGAAGGGCACAGCATGCTGTGCCCCTACGAAGAGAGACCCCTCGGCTCACCACGCAGCGTCGTCCTTACGAGAAATTGGGGCTAAACTGGGCGGCGGATACCGAGTTTGCGCATGCGCGCCTGGAGCGTAGTGCGCTTCATGCCAAGGAGCGAAGCGGCGCCGCGGGGTCCGGCGATGCGCCACTGAGTCTGCCGCAGGGCGCGGAGGATGTGCTGGCGCTCGGCTTCCTCGAGCGTGGGGATGGGCGCGGCAATTGCGAGGGGTGCCAAGGGGGCCGCGGGCGAGGCGCCTTCGGCGACGGGAGCGGCGGACTTGAGCTCGGCGAGAGGGACGCGAAGGTTTTTCCCCGGAGAGAGCAGGACGGCGCGCTCGATGAGGTTTTCGAGTTCGCGGACGTTGCCGGGCCAGGAATAGTGGACGAGCGCGTCCATGGCGTCGGCGGGAATGTATTCAACCGATTTGTTCAACTGGCGGCTGTATTTCTGCACGAAATAGCGCACGAGAAGCGGCACGTCCTCCGGGCGCTCGCGCAGCGCGGGCGCTTGAATGGGGAAAACGTTCAGACGGTAATAGAGATCGCTGCGGAAGGCTTTCCCGGCGACGAGGCGGGCGAGGTCCTGGTTGGTGGCGGCGACCAAGCGCACGTCCACGCGCACCGTGCGCGTGCTGCCGATGCGCTCGAATTCCTGCTCCTGGAGGACGCGCAGGAGCTTCGGCTGGAGCTCGAGCGGGATGTCGCCAACCTCGTCGAGGAAGAGCGTGCCTTTATCGGCGAGCTCGAAGCGGCCGATTTTCTGGGCGATGGCGCCCGTGAAGGCGCCGCGTTCGTGGCCGAACAGCTCCGATTCAAGCAGCCCCGAAGGAATGGCGGCGCAATTGACCTTCACGAAAGTGCGCTCGCGGCGGGGGCTCAAGCCGTGGATGGCGCGAGCGATGAGCTCCTTGCCCGTGCCGGTCTCGCCGAGGATGAGCACGGTGGTGCCGGCGGGGGCGACAAGCTCCACCTGAGAGAGGGCGCGCTTGAGCGCGGGACTCTCACCGATGATTTCCTCGAAATTGAACTCGCTACGGAATTCTTCTTCGAGGTAGAGCTTTTCTTCGGCCAGCTTGTTTTTAAGCGCGTCGATCTCCTTGAAGGCCAGGGCATTCTCGACGGCGATGGCTACCTGCGCAGCGACTTGCTGGAGCAATTCGACGTCCTCGGGCGGAAAAGCCTCCGCGCGGCGCGCGGCGAGATTGAGCGTGCCGATGATGCGGCCGTGCGTGCTCAGAGGAACGCAGCAGACGGTTTCAACACCTTCGCGGCGGAGGATACGCAAGATTTCGAGCGGGAAGCGGTCGAGCTCCGCGCCGCGGAAAATGGCGGGCTGGCCCGAGGTAAAGCAGCGGCCGGCGGGCGAGGCGTCGAGCGGAACAGTGGCTTCGGGCCCGATGAGATTTTGACCGCCCGGGAAGTCGAGCGCATGAATCTTCAGCAGGCCGGTGGCCGGGTCGAAGAGAGCGAGGCTCGTGTAGTCATGGTGGATGACGCGCTCGAGCGTGGCCACGATGCCGAGAAACAGTTCCGGGAGTTCGCGGCTGGTGACGAGGATGTTGTTGACCTCGAGAAGCACCCGGAGGCGGTCGCGCTCGCGAGCGAGCTGGTGCTGGTAGGCCTGGGAAGTCTCGAAATTGAGCGCGTTGTCCACGGCCACGGCCACTTGTGACGCGACGCGCTGCATGAACTGAAGCTCGGCCTCGGTGATGCATTCCGGCGCATGGCGGCCGAAAGCGAGCGCCCCGATGCGGCGTTGCGCGGAGGTCAGCGGAAGCCAGGCAATCGAGCGCACGCCTTCGCGGTTGAGATGCTGCATGAATTCGGGAAAGCGCGTGTCCTGAGTGGTGTCAGCGACCACGAAGGTTTGCTGCGACTGCCAGACCCAGCCTGAGGGCGTTCCTTCCACGGGCAATTCGGTCCCGGTAACTTTCTCGGTGGCGTGGTGGGCATCGAGGACGTGGAGGCGCATGACGTTGCGCGCAGGGTCGTGCAGCACGAGAGCCAGGAAGTCGAATTGCACCACGGTGCGCAGCCGCTCCCGAAGATCGCGGAATAAGGCTTGCAGGTCGCGGTGCTGCGCGATTGCCTCGTTTACTTCCAGGAGCGCTTCGAGCTGCCGGCGGGAATCCGGCGACGAGGCGGCCAGCACGTCCGGCGAGGAGGTGACCAAATCCGACATAGAAATGAGAATAGCATCGGCCTCGGGGGGGCTCAACCGCGAATGGGGGTTTTAAAGTCCTGAAAATTGGGAGAATCGTGTTTCCGTATCCGCCCATCCGCGATATAAATGCTCCGCACGATGATTGAAAGCCACCAATCTTCGGCAAAAACTCAAAACATGACCTCAGGGAGCACCCGAGCAGGTCGGATCCTGTGCATTCTTCTGCCGTTCTTCGCGGCACAAATAATCCACAGCCAGGCCGCGCATGCGCCGGCTAAACCCGCGCCGATCGCCGACTTCACAGACATCGCCAAGAAAGCCGGTCTCACCGTGGCGAATGTCTTCGGAGGCAAACAAAGCAGCACTTACATCCTGGAGAGCACAGGAACAGGCGTAGCGATCTTCGATTACGACAACGATGGCTGGCCGGATATCTTCCTTGTGAACGGCACGACCCTGGAAGGCTTCCCGGCAGGAAGCGCGCCGACGAACCACCTCTATCATAACAATCATGACGGAACATTCACGGACGTGACGGAAAGTGCGGGACTCGTCGCTACCGGCTGGGGTCAGGGCGTTTGTGTCGGCGACTATGACAACGACGGCTGGGAAGATCTCTACGTCACCTATTACGGAAAGAACCGGCTCTACCACAATCGCGGAGGGACGTTCGAAGAGGTAGCCGAGCAGGCCGGAGTGGCCGGAGACGGAAAAACGTGGGGCAGCGGTTGCGCTTTCCTGGATTACGATCGCGACGGCCGGCTGGATCTGGTGGTCGCGAACTATGCGGATTTCGACCTCGCCCACGCCCCTCCCCCGGGCAAGTATCCGACCTGCCTGTGGAAAGGTATCGCGGTTTTCTGCGGGCCACGCGGCCTGCCTGCCAGCAAGAACATTCTGTACCGCAATCTCGGAAACGGACGCTTTCAGGACGTAACCGTGCCCTCACGCATCGACCGCACGATGGGTCATTTCTGTTTCAGCGTTACACCATTTGACTTCGACAACGACGGCTGGCCGGACATCTTCGTTGCTTGCGACAGCACCCCCAACATCCTTTATCACAACAACCGGGATGGTAGCTTCAACGACGTGGGAATCTTCTCCGGAGTCGCTTACAACCTGGATGGCCGCGAGCAGGCAGGAATGGGCTCAACCGTCGCCGACTACGATGGGGATGGACACTTGGATCTTTTCCGCACGAATTTTTCCGATGATACCCCTACGCTTTACCACAACAATGGTGACGGCACATTTACCGACGTGACTTATCCCGCGGGTCTTGGCTCTAGGACTCAGTATCTTGGGTGGGGCACAATGTTCTTTGACTTCGACAACGACGGCTGGCCAGACCTTCTTATAGCCATCCCTCGATTTGGACATCCATTACAGTGAACCAAAACTGCTGTATCACAACAACGGCAACGGAACGTTCACTGACATCTCGGATACGGCAGGGCCGGGCATCCGCACGCCGGCACCCTCCCGGGGCTTAGCGGTGGGTGACTTGTGGAATGACGGTCGTCTCTCAGCCGTCATCGCGAATCGAAGCGGGCCGCCCAGCATGTTAGTGAACCGGACCACCTACCCCAACCACTGGATTGAGGTGAAAGCGGTGGGCACGCGGTCTAATCGTAGCGGCATCGGGGCTGGTCTCCTACTGAAGACGAATTCGCGCGAACAGATCGATGAAATTCGCAGCGGTTCCAGCTACATTTCGAACAACGACATGCGCGCTCACTTCGGCTTGGGAACGAACAGCAAGATTGATTATCTTGAGGTGCGCTGGCCCAGCGGACTTGTGGAGCGCTTCCGGAATCCGCCCGTGGACAGGATTTTGATTGCCAAGGAAGGCTCGGCGGAGGCAGTCGGGCCGCCAGCGGAGAGTCCTCGTAAGAAGAAGTAGGGCTCGGGGTCGTCGCTATGCGAGCAACTTCGGTTGCGAGTTTACGTTCGTTATCAATGGTGACTCAGAAGAGCTTGGCGCTTCTCTCCTTGTGCGTGCTTTCATACACCTTGGCCGCGCGCTGCCACCAGGAAGATGAGTCGCTCGCCGCCGCTCGCTCCCTTATCCAAAGCGGAAAAAACCAGGAAGCCATCGCCCAACTGCAGGTTCTGGCGGCGCGCCACCCTGGAATGAAGGGCATCAACCACGAACTGGGCGTGGCCTACTACCGCGAAGGGGGATACTTGGAGGCAGTGAAGTACCTCCAGGACGCCTGGCGGGAGAGTCCAGAAGATCGTGACGCCGCCCAGCTACTTGGATTGTCATTCTATTCCATCGGCAGACCAACCGAAGCCATTCCGGCGTTGGAACAGGTACGCCGATGGTATCCGAACGCAGATATGGACGCCGTTTATACTCTGGGCCTCTGTTACGCCCTGACCAAGAACTACCCAAAAGCACTGGAGACCTTTGCCGAGCTGTACGGCTTGCCTACCGAATCGGCAGCGGCTCACCTGCTGCTGGCGCGCATGCTCCTGCGCCAAGGTTTCGATCCGGTTGCCGAAAGCGAGGCGCGCAAGGCCTTGTCACTGTCCCCGCAATCCCCGCTCGCGCACTTCACGCTGGGGGAGTTTTACGTGTACAAGGCCGATTATCCGAAAGCCTTGCGGGAATTCCAAGAAGAACTGGCCGTCAACCCGGACTACGCTCCCGCTCTTACACACCTGGGCGACGTGTACTGGCGCCTCAACCGCTACGACGAAGCAGAGACAGTCTTGCGGCGCTCCATGTGGCTGGACTCTACAGCTTCCGAGCCTTACGTAATCATGGGAAAGGTGTTAGTAAGAAAGGGACAACTGGCGCTGGCCGAGCGAACCCTGCAGCGCGCCATCGCCATGGACCCCAATAGCTACACGGCTCACCATTTCCTGGGCCAACTCTACCGCGAGACGGGCAGAACCGATGCGGCGGAGCGCGAAATGAAAACAGCGGCTCAGATCCAGCAATTGCAGGCGCAAAACACGGGCCGTAACCGGTAGCCTGGTTTGTCAGTGATCTCCGCGCTTGTCCTTGGGGCTGGCCAGTTCCGCTTGAATAATTCGTTCGAACACGGCTTCGGGCTGTGCACCGCTCAACGGGACTCCATTGATGAAGATTCCCGGAGTTCCCTGGACGCCCGCCCTTATTCCGTCTTGGAGGTCTTGCTCAACCTGTTTTCGGTATTTGCCGCTGGAAAGGCATGAATCAAACTGTTTTTCCTCCAGCTTCAGACTTCGAGCGAGATCCATCAGGCCGTCTCGGTTGAGCTTATCCGGGTTCGCGAATAAAAGGTCGTGATACTCCCAAAATCTTCCCTGCTCGCCCGCGCAGCGCGAGGATTCGGCGCCCAATTCGGCTTGTCCATGCATCCCGCGCAACGGGAAGTCTCGATAGGCCAGGCTGACGCGGCCCTGGTATTTAGCAAGCAGGGCCTTCAGTGTGGTCTGAACTTTTCTGCAGAAGGGACACTGAAAATCCGAGAACTCGACAATGATAACCGGCGCCTGCGGGCTTCCGCGGAGCCGCGCGGGGTCATAGGTGACTTCCACTTTGGAAGCTCGCACGGCCGATGTCTCCGAGTGCTCGCGGAGATTTTTCAGGTACTGCTGGCGCGTTTGCGGGAGCTCGGACTGCTTGGATGCGAGTTTTTGGCGCACAGCCTGTAACTCGGGCAGATCCTTATCCGCTTCGCTCCAGAGTTTTTCGGCAATTGCGAACTTCTGGGTGGCCGCTGCGGCGTCGCCCTGCTGTTCGGCGACGAGGCCTAAGGCGTAATAGCCGCCGCCGTAGCTGGGGTCCAGCCCGATCATTTCCTGCGCGGTGAACTCCGCCAAAGCCCATTCGTCCGTCTCGCGGGCCCGGCGCGCAATCGAGTCCATCTGGAGCAGGGCTTGGCTGCGCGCGTCGGGGCCCGGCGTGCCGCGCAGCTGCTCCAGGATTTGCTTCATGAGCGCCACGCCTTCCGCGGACTTCTTCTGTGACAGAAGAATCTCCGCCTCGAGAGTTTGGAGATACGGCTGGAGGCGGTCGGCATCAACGGTGACCGCGCGAAGCTCCTGACTGGCGGCCGTGAACTCCGTTTTGGCCTCCTCTACGCGATTCATGGCCGCGAGGGCGCGCCCGGCCAGGGTGTGGCCAACGAAGCGCCCGGTGGGCGTTACAGCCGCCGCGAGAACTTGAGCGGCGTCGAACGCCTCCTGCGGGCGGCCGCGCGCCAGCAGGAACTCGGGCCATTGCCGGCGGCCGAGCTCGGCTGGTTCACCGTGCGCCGGCAGCGCATAGGCCTGGCGCAACAGCCGCTCGGCTTCTTTCATTTGGCCCAGAAGCTGAAGGCAACTGGCCAGGAGGCTGAGGTTATGCGGATGGTGCCAGTCGTACTGGGGGGGGATGTTCTCCGCGCGATAGTAGGCGTTCTCCAGGTCATTGGCCGTGCGGAATTCCTCGATGGCCTCTTCGATGCGGCCGGCGCGCCGCAGCTCGTGGCCGCGCATGTGGTGGGCGTGGGGAATGGAGCGGGAAAATCGCAGGTAGGCTTCGCTGTGCTTGAGCGCTTCGTCGGTCCGGCCGATGTTTTCGAAAGAGTGAGCAAGGTAATGGTGCGCGGCGGAATTATCCGGCGAGACGGCCAGCGCGGCCTGGTAAAAGGCGATTGAGTCTACGTCGCCCGTCTGGCCCCGGCCGGCCATGGGTCCTTCGTCGGCAAAGCCGCGCAGAATCCAAAGTCCCGGGTCCACCGGATTAGCCATCAAGGCGTCATAGATGGCTTTGCGATAAGCGACAAATTTTTCTATGTTTTGCTTGTCCTCGAGAAAATCGAGCAGCTTGGACCGGATTTCCAGGCGCTGACGCTCGGCATCGCTGACTTCCAGCGACAGCGACCGGCCCTTTTCCAGCGCGGCGCGCGCCGCCTTGATGTCGTGCATGGCCACGTAAACGTCGCAGAGTCCCCCGTAGGCTGCCCCCAAGTTGGGGTCGAGACGCAGAGCTTGAT
>QHYP01000195.1:10694-11540 GCA_003224195.1 Acidobacteriota bacterium
TCAATCCCTGATCGTAAAAGGCTTGGGCCTGCGAAGACCCTGTGGTTACCTTCTCGTGCGCGTTGCCGATGTCTTTCCGGAGAACTACCGGGCGCTCCAGGATTTCCTGCGGCACCCAGCCGATGACCATGTGGGCTTGGTGATTTTCATGCTGTGCGGGCGGCAGGGCGTGGGCCGATCCGGAAAACAAAAACCCCGTGAGCGCGAGCCAAACGAGCCGGCGCGCTACAGCGCCGATGCCTATGACCATGTCTCTCGTTGTTCCTTCACTTGCCGTGGAGAGCCATCTGAAACAGGACATTATCTCAGATTTCGTTGATCTGGACCCAGCAGCAGGGCGCCGCTGGCGAGAAGCGAAGCTTGGAGGAACTGCCGTCGATGCGGCTTAACTTGCGGCATTACGCTACGCGGACAAAAAACGGAGGTTGGGTTTTGAACCCAACCTCCGGAAAAGTGTAACTATTTACGCCGCTAGAAGTCGAACCGCAGACCAATCTGAATGAACCGCGGGGAGTTGAACTGGCTGCTCATAACGCCGAATGACTCCGGACTGGAAAGATCGGCGCCGGGCTCGAAGGAGAAGTATTGGCCCCCGCTGAACATCGGGTGATTGAAGGCGTTGACGAACTGCACGTCGAAGCGCGTCTTAATCCGCTCCGTAATGCGAGTTGTTTTCGCCAGAGAGAAGTCGACGTTCCAGCGGAACAAGCCGCGGATTGCGCCGAATCCCAGGCGACCATCCGCGAACGTTGGGTAGCGGAATTGAGCAGCGATGGCGTCTGGGTTGCTGAAGGCGTTCGGGGCGCCGGTATCGGTACTGTCTGTCCCGAAGGTACCGGTCGTCGG
>QHYP01000195.1:11653-13009 GCA_003224195.1 Acidobacteriota bacterium
CAGCCGCCAAGCACCTTGTCCGCCAGAGCCCCCGAGGCATACCCCTTACCCTTGCCGAGAGGCAGGTCGTAGGTGACCAGCAGGTTGAACGTATGGCGCCGATCGAACAGCGAAGGTCCATAAGTGCGATTGACGTAAAACGCGTCGGTGATGGCGCACGTGTTCTCCTGCGTTTCACCCAGGGTGTCCAGCGAGTGAGAGAATGTATAGTTGACGTCAAATGTCAAACCGTGTGACGGACGCTTCCGCAGGGTCACGAACGCGGCGTGATAGGCCGAGTGCCCATTGCTCATCGTCCAGTCGTAGGATGCGATTTGGTTGACTTGGGAGGTCAGCGGCCCCGTAACAAAGTTTGGCTCAAGCAGGAACCAGAGGGCTCCGGCACCATGAGACGGCCAGTACGGATTGCCATTGTCAGAATCAAACTGGACGGCGGCAGCCGTGCAGGAAGAGAAGGGCGCCACTCCGGGTCCCCAAATGCTTGGGTCGCCGCTGCAGAAGGGGCTGCTCAATCCGCCCATCATCGCTTCAAACCACGGCTGAACGACGACCGGTTTGCCCGTCTGGAGTGCAAGCGCCACGTTATCGAACGCCTGCGCGAAGCTTTGATTGGTTCCCTTGGGCGTGAACATGTACGGGATGTGGTTCAGATCGATGTTCTGGACGAGATCACGGGCCAAACGACCGACGTAACCCACCTCCAGTAGCATGTTGCCACGGAGTTCCCGCTGGATGCTGAGATCGAACACGTCCGTGCCGCCGACCCGGCGCTTGGGGTCCAGCCGGAAGTCCCTGTTCTCATACACGCTGTTGACGCCGGGGATGATCACGCCACCGCTGACCACCGGCAGGGCCGGCACGGTGATGTGGTTGCCGTCCACCCCGATGCGGAAGTTGGTGTTCGGATCCCCGCCCGCATCGCAAACGCCTGCGCGACTAGGAGTCTTGCACACGGAGAGATCGCCGAAGCCGATCCCCAGCGCTGGCGTTAGCACGAGGCCGACGCCGTTGAGGCGGTCAAATGCTCGCCCCCAACCGGCCCGGACCACAGTCTTCTTGTTTCCAAACAGCATACCCATCGGCCCATCGGAGAAGCCCGGGTTCCAGGCAACCGCCAAGCGCGGCCCCCAGTTTGTGTAATCGGGATCGTAGGGGTATTTGCGCCCTGTCGCCTTAATGGGGACGTAGCCAACGACAGGGTTGACCACGTCGCCGTTCAAAGCGGCTTGCCTCTTGGCGTTTAGTAGCGAGCCAGCGTCGATAACCTTGCCGCTGCTCGTGTCGATCATCATGGCCGTCTGGCCCTTCGGATCGAAGGGGGGCATCTGCACTCCCCAGGTCAGGCCGTAAGAGGCA
>QHYP01000196.1:0-2075 GCA_003224195.1 Acidobacteriota bacterium
GTCTTGTTCTCGTAGGAATCGAGCACCTGGATTTCATACAGGCCCATCAGGAAGACGCCGCTATTACCCCGCTCCTGGCTTTCGCCCTTCGGCGGGACAGGTTCGGCGAACTCGACGTGCAACTGGCAATCGCCGAAAGCCTCTTTCGTGGAGATGTTGCCGGTCTTTGCCACGACCTCGGCGTATCCATTCTCCACCTTCCATTTCGCCGCACTGCCATCCTTGCTCGCCCAGTGCGAGAGGTCCTTTCCGTCGAAAAGCACGATCGCATCGGAGGGCGGACGGCCGGGAACTTCCGGCGTGCCGGCCGTGCCGGGATCTACGATCGGCGGGAGCGGGCGATTGGTGTCATGAATTTTCCACCGCGTGTCCACTTGCGCGAGCGCGATGCAAGGCAGGGACAGCGGAAGAAGAAGAGCGAGCAGTCCTCGACGAAAGCTGCTTCTCATGGGAAACCCCTCAGTTTCGGACATGCGTGACCGAATGTTCTCCGCCTGGCCGTGACAGCCGCCGCATTATACCTCTCTCACGGTCTGAGAGTGTCGAGCTCCGTTCAGTGTGAAGCCGTGCGAATGCGCATGCCGTAGAATGACCGATACACGAAGAAGAACGATACGGCGAAGAACGCCGCCGCTAAAACGTGCGTCAGGTTTCCGCCGGTTTCCGAGGTGAGCTTGACAGCCAATTCGACCGCCAGGAGTCCGAAGAGCGTCGTGAACTTGATGACTGGGTTCAGCGCAACCGACGAAGTGTCCTTGAAGGGATCGCCGACCGTATCGCCCACCACGGTCGCCGCGTGGAGATCGGTCCCTTTCTGTTTTAGCTCAACCTCGACAATCTTCTTGGCATTGTCCCAAGCGGCGCCGGCATTGGCCATGAAAATGGCTTGATAAAGTCCGAACGTAGCGATGGAAATGAGATAGCCGATGAAAAAGAACGGGTCGGTGAAGGCAAAGGCCAGCGTGCCGAAGAACACCGCGATGAAGATGTTCAGCATGCCCTTCTGCGCGTATTGCGTGCAGATTTCGACGACTCTTTTGCTGTCGGCGACGGACGCCTTTTCCGTTCCTTCGAGCTTGATGTTCGCCTTGATGAACGCGACCGCGCGATGCGCCCCGGTCGTCACCGCCTGCGTGGATGCGCCCGTGAACCAGTAGATCATCGCGCCGCCGGTGATGAGGCCGAGCACGAACGGGGCGTGCAGCAGCGAGAGCTTATCGACATTGGCGGTCAGGCCGCTGGTCAGCGCCATGATGATGGAGAAGATCATCGTGGTGGCGCCGACGACCGCCGTGCCGATCAGCACGGGCTTCGCCGTGGCCTTGAACGTGTTGCCCGCGCCGTCATTGGCCTCCAGCAGATGCTTGGCGCGCCCGAAATTCACGTCCATGTTGAATTCTTTCTTGATGTCTCGCTTGGCGTTGGGAATCTCTTCGATCATGGAAAGCTCATAAACGGACTGCGCGTTGTCCGTCACCGGGCCGTAGGAGTCCACGGCGATCGTCACTGGACCCATCCCCAGGAATCCGAAGGCGACTAGCCCGAAGGTGAAGACCGGCGCCGCGACCATCAGGTTTGCCAGCCCCTGGATGCTGACGAAGTAGCCGATGGACATCAGGATGACCATCGTCAGTCCCAGGTAATAAGCGGAGAAATTTCCCGCGACGAAGCCGGAAAGGATATCGAGCGACGCGCCGCCCTCCTTCGCGGAGCTGACGACCTCCTTGACGTGACGCGACTCCGTGGAAGTAAACACTTTCACGAGTTCCGGAATGATTGCGCCCGCCAGCGTCCCGCAGGAGATGATCGTCGCCAGCTTCCACCATTGCGTGGTGTCTCCGCCGAGGCTGGGAATGATGAGCGAAGAGATGATGTAGGTCAGCACGATCGAAACGCCGGAGGTAATCCACACCAGCGAAGTCAGCGGCGCCTCGAAGTTCATTTCGTCGGCGTTCCCATAGCGGATTCTGGCGATAGCACTGTTGAGGAAGTAAGCCGCTGCGCTGGCAATCAGCATGACCACGCGCATCACGAAGATCCACACCAGCAGTTGCACCTTGACCGTCGGATCTTTG
>QHYP01000196.1:2081-6311 GCA_003224195.1 Acidobacteriota bacterium
GACGCCGAGCAAAATGAAAGTGATCAGCGCGACGCCCGTGACGCCGTAGGTCTCGAAGCCGTCGGCGCTCGGCCCGACCGAATCGCCGGCGTTGTCGCCGGTGCAATCGGCGATGACACCCGGGTTGCGCGGGTCGTCTTCTTTGATTTTGAAGACGATTTTCATCAGGTCGGAGCCGATGTCCGCGATCTTGGTGAAAATACCGCCCGCGATGCGCAGCGCGGCCGCGCCGAGGGATTCGCCGATGGCGAATCCGATGAAACACGCCCCGGCGTAATCTCCCGGGATGTACAGCAAAATGATCAGCATCATCAGCAGCTCGACACTGATCAGCATCATGCCAATGCTCATGCCCGCTTCGATGGGGATGCGATGGATCGGATAGGGCTTGCCGCGCAGACCCGCAAAGGCGGTTCGCGAATTCGCAAACGTATTCACGCGGATGCCGAACCAGGCCACGCCGTAGCTCCCCGCGATTCCCACGACGCTGAAGAGCAGGATGATGACTACGCGCGCCGCTTCGTACTTCAGAAGGAACCCGAAGTACAGCACGATGATCACGGCGATGAACGTTTCGAGCAGCAGCAGAAATTTGCCCTGCGTGATGAGGTACGTCTTGCAAGTCTCGTAGATCAGCTCGGAAATTTCACGCATCGCGCGGTGCACAGGCAGGTTTTTCAGCCGCGTGTAGATGGCCAGTCCGAAAAGCAGGCCGAAGACGCAGAAGACGATGCCAATCGTGAGCAGCTTGTGGCCGTCAACGCCGAGGAACTGAACTTGAGAAAGATCCGGCAGCTTCAGATTGGCTTCGCCGCCGGTCTCCGAAGCCGGCTGTGCCAGCGCTGTAGTCGCGGTCAGCAGAGCCCATGCCAGTCCCGCTCCGCCCGCTCGTAGGGCATTCCATACCCAGGGTTTAGCAGACATTCCTCGGCTGTCCTCCGCGCCGCGTATTCTTCAGGATTAAAGCTGGAAGTGCGCTCAACTCAATGAGGAAAAGCTCTTATAGCAGTCTTGTCCGGGCCGGTCAAGCGGGCCCGGGCCTTTGGAAGTTTCCTCATTTGATTTCCGCGGTCTGATTCCGCCAATATGCTGGTTTCAGTAAGATGTTGGCTGCTTAAGTGAGGTGCCGCTTGTTCAAGCTCGCGATCCCTCTCCTCCATGTGTCGAAGTCGGCTGCGGCGGAGAAATTCTATTGCACCCGACTTGGCTTCCGACGGGAATTCGCACATCGCTTGGATGACGCGAACCCTGATCCCTGTTACATGGGCTTGACGCGCGATGGTGTCTGGCTGCACGTCTCCTCGTTTTCCGGTGATGGCATTTCAGGTGGCGTGGCCAACCTGATCGTCGAGGACGTGGACGCTCTCCACGCGGAACTCCTCGCGAAGGGCGTCCGAATTGACACCGGACCGGTTGATCAGACCTGGGGAACCCGGGAAATGTATGTAAGGGACGCCGATGGCAACAGTATCCGTTTCATTGAACAATGAGGGCTCTGCTCCATGAATGCGTGTTTTCCTGGTGTAGCCGATGTATCGGCGTCAGCATCACCACAAATCCGGTGTACATCGCTAATAAGCACGCCCGACTCCGAGTCCAGCCGGATTACCGAACGCGTGCAACCACCAGTGTCAAATCATCAGCTTGAGTCCCGCCGGTGAACTGTTCCGCAGCGGCCTGAATGCTGGTGAGGAGTGCGCCCGGCGACGCATGGCGCTGGGAGCGGACCGTATGAATCAATTGCTGCTCCCCAAATTCCTCCCCTGCAGCGTTCGGCGCTTCGGTAATGCCATCGGTGTACAAAACAAGCAAGTCTCCGGGACGCAGGCTTGTTTCAGCGGTGACGCATTCCCAGTCGGAAAACGCGCCTACCACGGTCGTTGTGGCGGTGAGACGATCGATCTCTCCTGTGTCGCGGAACAACAACGGCGGATTGTGACCGCAATTTGCGTAACGCAAGCAGCGAGTCGCGTCGTCGTAAACGCCAAAGAAAAGAGTCGCATAACTATTATCAGGGCTGTTTTCCACAAACAGTCGGTTTACAGACTCCAGTAGCCGCGGCAAGTCTTCGAGCGCGATGGCGTACTGGCTGCGCAAGTTGGCCTGCAAGTTCGCCATCAGCAGCGCACCCGAAATTCCTTTGCCGGAAATATCCGCCAGCACGACGCCCAGCCGTCCCGCGCCGAAATCGAGAAAATCGTAGTAGTCGCCGCCCACTTGGCGCGCCTGAATGCAGCCGCCTGCGTATTCCAGGGTCCGCAGGGGCGGCATCTTCTGAGGAAAGAGCCGCGCCTGTACCTCTCGCGCAATCTCCATTTCGCGGGCAGCGCGATGCTCCGCTTCCATCCGCTCGGCTATCTTTTCCGCGAGCCGAATATTTTCCAAAGCAATGGCCGCCTGGCTGGCCACGGAATCGAGCAAGTGCTTGTCCTCGCCTGAATAGGGCTCTTCCGAGAGCCGCCGTCCGAGAACGAGCAAACCAATCAATCGGCTGTCGCGGCCGGGAATCGGCACCAGGCATTCCGGCGCGAGCGGCCCCAGGTCGCCTGCCGCATCGGGACTTTGTGGCACGTCCCAGGCTTTTCCGCGCTGCGCGATCTCCCTGAGCAGCGGCAGCGCGGCAGGAATTGTATCCAACTCTTGGGGAATGAAGAGTGCGCCAAAGCGCAAAGGGAACTTCGGCCGAGGTAGTGCGGCTGGAATTGTGTCGAACTCTCGGGGCGCTGGTCCGCATTCCGCGACGAGGTTTCCATCTCCGGCTTCCAGGTAACAAGCAAGCGATTTCGGATGCAACGCGCCCTTGATGTGGTTTTCCAGCAGCGTCGCGAGTTCGCGGCGGTCGGTGACGGTGCGCGTTTTCTCCGCCAGGTCTTGCAGGATGACGCGCGCGTCATACGCGCTGCGGAAAAACGCTCGATCGATACGCTCGGTGCCCCTCTTGACCATTGGAGCCGACGCCCACACGAGCACGACTCCAAACACGGCGCTCAGGGCCATGCCGATATTGGCATCTGCGGGGAAGAATCGCGAAATCGTGTGCGTGAACAGTGCGATCGCTGCCGCCGCAACGACAAAGAGGACCACGATATACCCCCGCTGCACGAGGACGTAGCGCGCGCTTCTTTTGAGCAGCGCCGGGATTTCCAGCACGCGGTGCTTCACCACGGCATAGGCAAACGAGAGGGGGAAGAGAAACACGATCAGAATGCAGGATACATCGATCCAGAAGGAGGGCTGAAATCCCCAGAAGTCCACCGCGACTCTCTCGCCTGCCGCCGGCAGCACGCCTATAATTGTGCCCCACAGGATGACCCGAATCCTTCGGCGCGCTTCTGGAGTGGAGGCGCGCCGCGAATTTCCCACGAGCGAGACGAGCCCCAGCGCGAAAAATAGATAGATGTAGAGATGCACTGCAATCGAGGCGACGGACTGTCCGACGATGCGGATCAAAACCGCAGGTGCGCGCACGTCTCCTACGTGCAATCCCGGCAAGGCTATGGACGCTCCGAGCATCAACGCCACCCACTTCAGCCACGGAATGCGCCGATCGAGCGGTGACCGAGTGGGAAAGACCGCAAAAAAGAGATAGAACAACGCACCACACAGGCCCAGAAACACCGCTCGGTAGGTCATCGCGAATGCTTGCAATGCCGGGCTTAAAGCCGCAAAACTCGTCGGCCCGGGCAAGGCGATGAAACCGCCGAATAGAAGCGCCAGCAGCCATGCGTTCGAGTCATCGAGTCGCAGAAAGAGCACCGTTAAGCCCACGACTAAGAACAGAACTGGAAACGACCCTGTGAGTTCCAGCGCGGATTCCCTCGCCAGTCCCACCTCCGATGATCGCCGCCTCGCGGTCCGGAAGATCCCGCGCAAGGTCAATGTCCCCGGCTGTCCAGGCCGCTCGATGCTCAATTCGACGGAATCTCCAGGGCGGCCGCGAAACCAGACGTCGTCAAATAGCTTCACAGATTCCAGCCTGCGTCCGTTCACCGCGAGGATGCGATCCCCCGCTCGCAAGCCTGCCTGCTCGGCCGGGCTTTCTTTCTGTACGCCCTGCACGGCAAGCCACTGATTCCGTTCGGAGAACTCCGAGTCCATGCCCAGCTCGACTGGCGCCCTCGGGTGGCGGACGACATACATCCAGAGAGAGCTGTAGAGAATCGTGACGGCGGCAAAGAGCGCTGCCATCCCGAACAACAGAAACCTAGGTTGTTGAGACCAATTCCTGAT
>QHYP01000197.1 GCA_003224195.1 Acidobacteriota bacterium
AGCCTGATGCTGTTTTTCACCGGCGTGGCTCACAACTCCTGGGAACTTCTTCAGGAACAAGAGCAATCGATGAAGAGCGGGATCGCCTCTACCCTGGATTCGTTGCGAGAGATCCGCGAACTGGCCGATCATCTGCGTCGCGCGCTGCTGAAAGGCGACCTGCGGACGTTTGGTGCCCTTCTGCACGAAGGCTGGGAAGCCAAAAAGAGGATCTCTTCCCGCATTTCGAATCCGCTCATCGACCAAGCGTACGCCCTGGCGCGCGAGAATGGGGCTCTGGGCGGCAAGATCACCGGAGCGGGTGGTGGTGGTTTTCTTTTGCTCTTCTGCGAAGAACAGCATCAGGGAAAGGTTCGCGACGCCATGGCGCGACTCGAGCTGCGCGAAGTGGCGTTTGGGCTTGATTTCCAAGGCGCTCACGCGGTGGCCAATGATCCGTTCATCGACGAGGACGAGAAGGGCGGCACGCGCTGGACATGGGTTCCCGGTTGTGCCTCAGGAACCTCCAGCGAGCTTGTTTTCAGCAGACTGTCCCATTCTCATGAGTAGGGCCAAGTCAGCGCCATGAAAGCTTTCATCCTAGCGGCAGGCAAGGGCGAACGTTTGCGGCCGCTGACCGACAAGATCCCCAAGTGTCTGGTTCCCATTCGGAGCGTACCCATTCTGGGGATTTGGCTCGAGCTGTGCCGCCGGCACAATGTTGACGAAGTTCTTGTAAACACACATTCTCACGAGGACAGCGTAAAGAGCTATCTCCGAGATCATAGCCATGGTGTCAGGGTGCACATCGCCGAGGAGGGGACCTTGCTCGGGAGTGCAGGAACCCTGTTGGCACACCGCCTTTGGATTGGCTCGGAGCGCGATTTCTGGATCTTTTATGGCGATGTCCTGACGAATACCAACATCACATGCATGTTGGAATTCCACCGCCGCCGGAAGCAGGTAGCAACGCTGGGAGTGTATGAAGTTGCGGACCCGCGCCAGTGTGGCATCGTGACGGTTGACCGGGAAGGCATCGTTCAGGAATTTGTGGAAAAGCCGACGAATCCTTCGAGCAATTTAGCCTTCTCCGGAATTCTGGTCGCGACTCCAGCCATTTTTGATCTGATCCCGGATCGCATTCCCGCCGATATCGCCTTTGACCTTTTACCCAAACTCGTCGGAAAGATGGCAGCCTACCCCATTGCCGACTATCTGGTGGATATAGGAACGCCGGCCAGCTACCAATACGTGCAAGGGACCTGGCCCGGGTTGGGGGTTCCGGCGTCGTAGGACTTTCCCCATGCTGAAGAGCGTTATCTTTGATCTGGACGGCGTCATAGTAGATAGCCATCCGGCCCATATGCGGGCCTGGAAGAGATTCCTCGTGTCAGTGGGCAAGTCACCAACCGAGGCGGAGCTTGAATTTGTTCGCGATGGGAGAAAGAAAGAAGCCATCCTGCGCCATTTTCTTGGAGACCTCGACAAGGATCAAATTCGGGCGTATGGCCGCGAGAAGGACCTGTTGTTTAAAGAAGAAGTGGGGAGCGTAAGTACAGTTGCCGGTATTCGAGATCTGTTGAACCAACTCAACCATGCTGGCCTCCCCATGGCCGTGGCATCGTCTGGCAGCAGCGAACGAGTCCATTACGTTCTGCATATCCTGGGTCTCGGAGACTATTTCGCGGCAGTGGTGACCGGGGACCAGGTCGCCAACGGTAAGCCCGACCCGGCCATTTTCTCCAAAGCGGCTGAAAAGTTGCAGGTCTCACCGGGCGACTCACTCGCATTCGAGGATTCTGTTTCAGGAGTTCGGGCGGCAAGAACCGCGGGCATGAAGTGCCTGGGAATCGCGACGCCACCCCGCTCACAGAGCCTGCTTGAAGCCGGCGCGCACGGCGTACTGTCCGATTTTCTCGGGACATCACTTAGTCAGATTCGAAAACTCTTTCTTTAGTCCCGAGCCAAGACCCTCTGCTGGGGAGTATGTCAGACATGAAGAACGATGAATTTTCCATTCCGAGCCTGGAGACTTTCTCCACTTGCCCTCAAATCAGCGCGGTGCCGAAAGAGTCTTACTTGCAAAACGTCATCGACGTTGCCAAGTGGAGCGAGAAACATGGTTGCCGAGGGATTCTCGTCTACACCGACAACTCCCAGGCCGATCCTTGGCTCATCGCGCAAATCATCATCCAGAACACGAAGCGACTCGCGCCCCTGGTCGCGATCCAGCCAGCCTATGTGCATCCCTACTCTGTCGCCAAAATGATCGCGACGTTCGGACACCTCTATGGAAGGCGAATCTATCTGAACATGGTTGCGGGCGGTTTCAAGAACGACTTGGCAGCGTTGAACGACACGACTCCTCACGACAAGAGATACCAGCGGCTGGTCGAATACACACTCATCATCAAGCAATTGGTGGCCAGCCCGGACCCGGTCAGCTTTTCCGGAGAGTTCTACGCGGTGAACAATCTGCGGCTGACGCCACCGCTGCCTCCCGAACTTTTTCCCGGAATCTTCATCTCCGGCTCATCGGAGGCGGGATTGGCGACGGCTCAAGCGATTGGCGCGACTGCCATCAAGTATCCGAAGCCCGCCAGCGAGTGCGTCCAGGAGCCACCGGATGCCGGACTCGATTCCGGTATCCGCGTGGGAGTCATCGCCCGAGCGGAGGAAGACGAAGCGTGGAACGTGGCTCATGAGCGATTCCCCGAGGACCGCAAGGGTCAACTCACCCATCAGCTAGCCATGAAGGTATCGGATTCCTCCTGGCACCATCAGTTGTCGGAGATGGCAAAGGAAACGAAGTCGAATCATAACCCATACTGGCTCGTGCCGTTCGAAAACTACAAGACCTTCTGTCCCTATCTGGTGGGAAGCTACGACCGCATCGCAGAGGAAATCTCGCGTTACGTCGCGGTCGGTTTTCGGACGTTCATCTTGGACATCCCGCCCGACCAAGAAGAACTGCGGCACACGGGAATTGTCTTTCAGCAGGCGTGCAAGACAGGGCATCCGGACCGAATCAGCAGCTGCGCCGAGTAAGGTGCCCGATCAAGTAGAACCTATGGTCAGCAGCTTTGGCCGTGAGCGAAATCAGGGTTTGCCCATGTCATCGGGAAGAGAGACACAATCGATTAAGCCCCTAGAAGTAACTCTGCCTACTTCGCTGCGTAGTTAACAGCTTGTGCGAATAGACAGCCAGTGGGCTTCGTCTCGACCCGCTTTGGCCACCGCCACGCGAATGAGGTACAAAGGCTTGATTCAGGGCTTTCTGGACTCCGCTGAGCGATTCGCCTCTCGCGAGGCGCTGGTTGTAGACGACAAGAGGCTGAGTTATCGCGAGCTTCGAGGCCGCGCCGCGGCTATCGCCAGGACGATCCTCGACCGGGAACTGGAATCGTTCCCTCTGGCCGCAATTCTCGCTTCGCGGAGCGTCACGGCCTACGCCGGCGTCCTGGGTATCCTCGGAACAGGGAAGGGTTATGTTCCGCTCAACCCCAAGTTTCCCGTCGACCGCACACGGAAGATGCTTGTGCTTTCCGGAAGTCGAGTCTTGGTGGTGGGGCGAGAAGCCCTGGGGCAGTTGCACAGGCTCCTCCCGGAAATCGGCCGGACTCTAACGGTGATCCTGCCGGATCTGGACGACGCGGCCGATCTCTGTGCCGCTTTCCCGCAGCACCGGTTTGTTTCCTCCAGACAAATGTCGGAGGGTGCGGGTTTTGCCTTCGACATCGAAGTCGATTCGGCTGCCGTCGCTTATCTGCTCTTCACGTCGGGAAGCACAGGCGAACCCAAGGGCGTTCCCATCCACCACTCGAACGTGTGGTCTTACATCGAGTACATCTCGAACCGTTACGAAGTGAACGAGCGAGATCGCTTCTCGCAGGAATTCGATATGACGTTCGATCTAAGCGTGCACGATATGTTCATCTGCTGGGAGCGGGGCGCTTGCCTGTTTTCCGTGCCAGA
>QHYP01000198.1:0-5237 GCA_003224195.1 Acidobacteriota bacterium
TACTCGAACTGTTGCTCTCGAAGAGGCCCAGGCATTGAGGAAATAAGGAGACCGGCCACACATGTGGCAAAACCTAGTGTGTTCATTGGGTTCTTTCGCTTTCGTGGAGCATAGGACTGGTCTAATTGCGACACCGAAATACTAGCCCAACTTCCCGCCAGTAGTTAGACACCGGTAGGCTAGCTGGGGAAACTGCTCTTGAGGGCCAGGGATCCGAATTGACGGGGCTGGATTGCGCCTCGTATAGTCGAAGATTAGTCTAATTGCGTGTGGGCGTGCTGTGTACACGGTGGCGCTGCAAACGACGTTTAGGGAGCAGGGGCTCGGATGGCTCGCGAAATCGCTAAAAATTACGAACCGCAACAGATTGAGCCGCGATGGGCGGACTTCTGGGTACGCGAACAGCTCTTTCGGGCGGACCCGAATGCGCCGGGACCGGTATTCTCGATCATTATCCCGCCGCCCAATGTGACCGGGTCGCTGCATATCGGGCACATGCTGGACCACACGGAGATCGACGTTGGCACCGCATGCGCGGCTACAACACGCTCTATCTGCCGGGGACGGACCATGCGGGGATTTCAACGCAGCGGGTGGTGGTGCGACAGCTCGCTGCGGAAGGGATCGATTACCGCTCGCTGGGCCGCGAAGAATTTATCCGGCGCGTATGGAAATGGAAGGAAGAGAGCGGCGGACAGATCACGCGGCAGATGAAGCAGATCGGGGAAAGCTGCGACTGGTCTCGGGAGAAATTTACGCTTTCGCCGGAGCTTTCGCGCGTGGTGCGCATGGTGTTCGTGCAGTTGTATGAGCAGGGGCTGATCTATCGCGCGCAACGGATGATGAACTGGTGCCCGGTGTGCCTGACCGTGCTGAGCGACCTGGAGGTGCTGCACGAAGATCGGCAGGGGCATCTGTGGCACATACGCTATCCGGTTGTGGGGACGCAGGAGCACGTCGTTGTGGCAACGACGCGGCCGGAGACGATGCTGGGCGATACGGCAGTGGCGGTGCATCCGGAGGACGAGCGATATAAGCGTCTCGTCGGGAAGAAGGTGCTGCTGCCGCTGATGAAGCGAGAGATCCCAATCATCGCGGACCCGATCGTGGACCGCGAATTCGGCACAGGCGCGGTGAAGATTACCCCGGCGCACGATCCGAACGACTTTGAAGTCGGCCGGCGGCATGGGTTGCCCGAGATTGACGTGATGACGGACGACGGGCGAATGAGCGCGGCGGCAGGCGCTTATGCGGGTCTGGAACGCTTCGATGCGCGGAAGAGAGTGGTCGAGGATCTGAAAGCGCAAGGGCTGCTCGAGAAAGTCACGGACCATGCGCATGCGATCGGGGTGTGTGAGCGGTGTCACACAGTTGTCGAGCCGCGGGCTCTGACGCAATGGTTTTGCAAGATGAAGCCACTGGCGGAGCCGGCGATCTCCGTCGTCGAAAAGGGCGAGATCAAGATTGTTCCTCCCAACCGGCGTGAAGAGTATTTCCACTGGATGCGGAACATCCGCGACTGGTGCATTTCGCGGCAGCTTTGGTGGGGACACCGGATTCCGGCGTGGCATTGCGCGGACTGCAAGTTCATCACGGTAGGGCTGGAGACGCCGGCGAAGTGCGCGAAATGCGGTTCGGCGACGATCGAACAGGATCCCGACGTGCTGGACACCTGGTTCAGCTCGCAATTGTGGCCGTTTGTGACGCTCGGCTGGCCGGAAGAGACCGAGGATCTGCGCACGTACTATCCGACCAGCATACTGATTACCGGCTACGAGATTCTGTTCTTCTGGGTGGCGCGGATGATCATGATGGGGATTCACTTTACGGACAAAGTCCCCTTCCGCACGGTTTATTTGCATTCGATCGTGCGCACTGCCGAAGGGCTGAAGATGTCGAAGTCGAAAGGAACGGGCATCGATCCGGTCGAGGTGAATCGGAAATTTGGCACCGATGCGATGCGGTTCACGCTGGCGTCCATGGCGGCGCCTGGTTCCGATCTGATCTGGACCGGAGACCGGATTGAAAGCTCGAGGAATTTTGCGAACAAGATTTGGAATGCGGCGAGATTTCTCTTCTTGAATTTGGGGAAACTCGAGGCCGGCGGGGCAATGCTTGAAGAACTTGCGGGCCCAGAGATCCGCACGAAGGCGCCGCACAAATACAGCGCTCTCCTGCAGCTGGCGGACCGCTGGATTTTTTCGCGGCTCTCTCGCGTGATTGGGCAAACGAACGATGCGCTCGAGAATTGCCGGTTTCACGAGGCGGCGCACGTCGTCTATCACTTTTTCTGGGGAGATTTTTGCGACTGGTACATCGAGTGGGTGAAGCCGGAGCTGCAAGACGCCGACCGCGAGCGCGCCATTGCCACGTGGCGCAACCTGTTCGCCGTGTTCGAGGCGGCGCTGCGAATCCTGCACCCAATCATGCCGTTTTTGACCGAGGAGCTATGGCACCAGTTGCCTCAGACCGAGGGGGCGAAGTCCATTGCGCTAGAGGCGTTTCCGGAAGCCAAGTTGGAGTGGACGGACCCCGCGGCAGAGGAGGAATTCAAGTTATTACAGGAAATCATTACGGACCTGCGTGAGATTCGAGCGTCGATGAAACTCGACCCGAAGCGCAGGGTCGCGGCGGAGTGCTCGGTGGAGAATCCGCCTTTGGGTGCCGTGGTCCACAGAAATCTCGAGCCTATCCTTCGGCTGGCACGGCTTTCGGAGATGCATATCTCGTCGAACAAGCTGCATGCAAAGGCCGGCATGGCAAGGTCCAGGGCACTATTTGAAGTTCGTATTCTCTTTGATAAGGCGGTCGATACGCAGGCCGAAATCGCTCGTCTGAGAAAGGAAATCGAAAGACTCGGAAAGGACATTGAGTCCAAGCAGCAACGTCGAGGTGATCCGGAATTCAGGAGAAAAGCTCCCCCAAGAGTCCAGGAAACTCTGGCCGCTTCGATGGTCGAGCGACAACTCGAGCGGGAGAAATTGGTTCAGCGACTGAAGGAACTAGAAGGGGGCGCATAATTGCTCTCCGCGCAAGCCTGCAGAGTGGATTGGAATTGCGAAGAGATCGTGCGCCTGGTTCAGAAGGCGCTCGAGGAAGACATCGGCACGGGCGACGCGACGACGCTGGCGACAGTTCCGGAAAACGCGAGGGCGCGGGCGCGAATCCTGGCGCGCGAGCCACTTGTTTGCGCGGGTCTTCCCCTTGCGGCGCGTGTGTTCGGCGAACTCGATGCGAACTGCCGGACGGAACTGCTCTGCGCCGAGGGCGAGGCGATTGATGCGGGGCGCGATGTGATGCGGCTCGAGGGCAAAGCGCGCGCAATCCTGAGCGGCGAGCGCACGGCCCTGAATTTTCTACAAAGGCTTTGCGGGATCGCCACCCTCACGCACCGCTTCGTCCAGCAGCTCTCGGGGACGCGAGCGAAACTCCGCGACACACGAAAAACGACGCCGCTGCTCCGCGCGCTCGAAAAATACGCCGTGCGCATGGGCGGGGGAACGAACCATCGGTTTGGACTATACGACGCGATACTGCTCAAGGAGAACCACATCGCCATGGCCGGCGGAGTGCGCACGGCGTTGGAACGCGCGCGGGCATACTCGCCGAATCTACCAGTGCAGGTCGAAGTCCGCGACGAAGGTGAGCTGCGTGAGGCGCTGACGGCAGGGGCGGAGTCCATACTTTTGGACAACATGATACCGGAGGAGGCAACGCGGTGCGTGGCGCTGGTGCGGAAGGCGCGGCCGCAATGCACGGTAGAGATTTCCGGTGGAATCACGTTGGCCAACGCGCGCGCGTACGCGCAGACGGGCGCGGATTTCTTGTCTTCGGGCGCACTGACGCACTCGGTTCATGCCGCGAATTTGAGCCTGCTTGTGGAAAAGGTCGAGCGCAGTTAAGCTCCCTGCTCGAGGCCGAGCACGGCGCCTCGGCGCATCACATCGATGACTCCTGACTCGCTTCCGGGCACGACGGACAAGCGGATCGGCGCTCTGCTGACGCTGCTTGCGGACAACGCCACGATTGTCGTGAGCGGAGCACGGATTGCGCGAGAGATCGGCGTTTCGCGGTCGACGGTGTGGCGATGGGTGACGCGATTGCGGCAGCTCGGCGTGCGGGTAAGGGGGCAGCCGCGCACCGGCTATTTCCTGGAAAACGTGCCGGACATCCTGGCGCCCGAGTTGTTGCGGCGGAGGCTGCGCGGTTGTCTTTTCGGGCGGCGCATTTTTCATTTTTTCAGGACGGATTCGACGAATCGAGTGGCGCTTGATTTAGGACATGCGGGCGAACCGGAGGGCGCGGTCGTCCTGGCGGAAGAGCAGACCGCTGGACGAGGGCGCGCGGGGCGAACGTGGCAATCCGAGCGCGGCGCGGGGATTTACATGACGCTGCTACTTCGACCAGAGCTTTCGCCGGCGCTAGCGCCGCTCCTCACTTTATTGGCGGGCCTTTCCGCGCGCGCCGCGATCGAAGCGCAGACGGGACTTACACCCGACCTGAGGTGGCCGAACGACCTGCTACTCAACGGACGGAAACTCGGCGGAATCCTGACGGAGATGCATGCGGAACCGGGCGTTGTGCGATTCGTGATTGTCGGGATCGGCGTGAATGTGAATCAGAGCAAATTTCCCGGCGACCTGGCGACGATCGCCACTTCGCTGCGTGCGGAGAGCGGGCGACTGCACTCCCGGCTGGAGCTGCTGGTCCGGTTGCTGCAGCAATTCGAGAGCGACTACAATCGTTTTCTGAAGCACGGAGCGAATGCGATTCTGGAGCAGTTTGCGGCAGTCTCGAGTTTTGCGAAGGGCAAGCGCGTGCGCATTACGAACGGCAAAGAAAGCTTTACCGGCACGACAGCGGGGCTGACGCCCGAAGGACTCTTGCGCGTGCAGCGCGAGGACGGCCAAATAGCAACGGTGATCAGCGGGGACGTCGCGGAGGCGCGCTAAATGCTTTTGACGATCGACGTCGGGAATACGAATACGGTGCTCGGCGTGTTTCGCGGCGAAGAGCTGTTGGCGAATTGGCGGCTGACGACGGCGCGCGAACAGACGGTGGATGAATACGGCGTGCTGACGCGGAATTTGTTCACATTGGCGCAGCTCGATCGGGACGCCATCGACGGAATCATCGTCAGCTCGGTCGTGCCGCCGGTGAATTCCACGCTTGCGGAAATGTCGCAGCGGTATTTCGGCTTGAAGGCGCTGTTTGTCGAGCCGGGAGTGAAGACGGGC
>QHYP01000198.1:5243-9614 GCA_003224195.1 Acidobacteriota bacterium
TACGACAACCCGCAGGAGGTCGGCGCGGACCGAATCGTGAACGGCGTAGCGGCATTTCATAAATATGGAGGCCCGTGCATAGTCGTGGATTTCGGCACGGCGATTACCTTCGACGCCATCTCGGCACGCGGGGAATATCTTGGAGGGGTGATTGCGCCGGGAATCGGAATAGCGGCTGAGGCGCTCTTCGCGCGGGCGGCCAAGCTGCCCCGCGTGGACATCAAGGACCCCGGACGGATTATCGGGACGAATACGGTCACGTCGATGCAAGCGGGGCTGTACTACGGCTCAGTCGACCTGGTGGACGGCGTGCTCGAACGGTTGAAAGCGGAGATGGGAGCCGAGACGAAGGTTGTTGCCACCGGCGGGCAAGCGGCGCTCGTCGCGCGCGGGTCGAAACACATTCAGCGTACCGACGAATTCCTGACGCTGGAAGGATTGCGACTGATCTGGGAGAGGAATCAGGCCGCTCCACGAAGCGCGGGACAGGCGGAGAGAAGAACCGGCGCAGTCGCGGCGGCGAAGAGAGATCCTCGTTAGGCCCGCCGCATGGACGGCTGGAACTACTTCAGTTACTACAGCGAAATCGAAGAATATTTCTGGAAAAAACGCGGGGCGCATCTGCTGGTCTCACCGCTGGATTGGGCGATCATGGAGAGCTGGCAAAAAGCGGGCGTGCCGCTTTCGGCTGTGCTGAAGGGAATCGACCGCGCGTTCGAGAGTTACCAGAAGTCGCGGCGCGGCGCGGGGCGGCCGCTGAAAAGCCTTGCCTATTGCACCGACGCGGTGCTGGAGGCGGCGGAGGAAGAGATGGAAGCGGCGGCGGGTGCTGCCCCGGATGCGAAGCGGCGCGCTTCGGCGCAAGAGGTTCTCTGCCGCGAAGATCTAAGAGAATATTTCCGAAAGAACGCGGCGAAGATGCGGGAATCGGCAAAGCGGATGGGGGACGCGAATCCGGAGCTGGCGCGGCGCGTGGAGGAAACCGCGGGTGCACTTGAAGCCAGTAGCGAGTTGCTGGAAGCGCCCGGCACACTCGATCTCGAAGACCTGGAGCGAAGACTGACGGTTTTCGAGGAGAAATTGCAGGCGGCGCTGACGACACACGCCGACGAGGAGCTGATGGTGCGGCTGCGACGGGAATTGGACCGGCAACTCGCGGCTTATCGGAGCAAGCTGAAAGCGGAACAGCTCCGGCAAGTGGAGCGGCAATACCTGCAGAAGCGCTTGTTTGAAGAATTCGGCCTGCCACGGCTAAGTCTTTACTATTTTTCCTGAACTTCGACCCAAAACAAGTTTTGCCTCGGCCTGCTAACTGCGCTTTGCATACAGCGCAGAGGCTCCCGCTTGGAGCGGGATAAATTCCGCCTGTGCCACGGGGCGACTTTCCTTTGTAGCGGATGTGGCGCAAAATGATGCATCGAACAGATGCCCGAAGAACTGCGATTCCCCGTTGAAAAATTGGTGTACGGCGGCGACGGTCTAGGCCACGCTGCGGGCCAGACCGTGTTTGTTCCCTACGTGTTACCCGGTGAAGAGGTGCGCGCAGCGGTGATGCACAAGAACAAGAAGTTGATTCGTGCACGGCTGGTAGAAGTCGTTTCGCCAGCGAAGGAGCGCGTGGCTCCGGCTTGCGCGCACTTTCAGACGTGCGGGGGCTGCCATTACCAGCACATTCCGCCCGAGGAACAACTGCGCTGGAAGACGGAGATTTTACGCGAGACGCTTTCGCGGATTGGCGGGATCGAGTGGAAAGGGCCGATCCAGAAGCATGCTTCGCCTCCATTCGGCTACCGAAACCGCGCGCAATGGGCAGTGAAGGCGGGGCCGCCGCGAGCGCTCGGATATTTTCTGCCCAGCAGTTCGGCGATCTGCGAGATACGCGAGTGCCCCGTGCTTTCTCCACGCTTGACGGAGGTGTTTTCGCAACTGCGTGAACTGCTGGCGGGAGACGCAATCCCGGGGAATGTTCAGGAGATCGAGGCGTTTGCGGATTCCCTAGATGAAAGAGTCCTGCTCAACATCGCCTTCCAGAAATTTGCCAAGCCGCCGGCGGAAATTGCGGCGACGATCCATGGGGGCGTCCCGAGTCTCGAGAGTTTGCTGCTGCACAGCGAGGCGACGAAAAAGTTTGAGCTGTTCGGGCCGGGCTTCCTCGTTCACCAGGTTGCGGGTTTCTCTTACCGCGTCAGCCATCTGTCGTTCTTCCAGGTGAACCGGTTTCTGGCGGAAGAAATATTGCACGAGATGACCAGAGAGTCTGCCGCGGCGCTGGCGCTGGACTTGTATGCGGGAGTGGGCTTTTTCTCGCTGCCGCTGGCGAGCTCGTTTGAGAGAGTGGTTGCGGTGGACGCGAATCTCGCGGCCACACGCGACCTGCGCGCGAACGCGGAACGCGCGGGGGTGAATGTAGCTGTCCATGATGAATCGGCCGAGACGTTCCTGAAAAAGTGGAGGAAGCGGCCCGACTTTGTCGTGTTGGATCCGCCGCGGGCAGGCATCGGAACGGAAGTGGCCGAATTGCTGCTGAAGTTGGGAGCGCCGCAGATCGCGTATCTTTCGTGCGACCCGGCAACGCTGGCTCGGGATCTGGCCGTCTTGACGGGTTTGTCAAAAGCCGAGGCGCCTCATCAAGAGAGCGTCGCACGATACGAGATTGCCGAAGTGCATCTCTTCGATCTGTTCCCGCAGACGTACCATATCGAGACGCTCGTTCGGCTGCGGCACGGCCCGAGCGGCCCGGGGCAGACGCCGTGAAGCTGCCAGCCGTCGCGATTGCAACAGCCTTCGCGTGCGGAATCCTCCTCGGCTACTTGTCCTTCACTTCTTCGCTGCTTGCAACTCCGTTCTGGTTTCGGGGTCTCTTTCTACTGTCACTTTTTATTCTTCTGATCGGGGTTGAATTCGTCCGCCGGGAAAGACTTCAGGCGGCTTTGGCGAGCGCTGTGTGCGCGTGGATCCTTCTCGGCGCTCTGGCCGTGAGAATTGCGGACCGGCCTCTGCCTGCGGATCATGTGCTGGCATTCATCCAGAAGGGGGAGCTCGAGCTGAAGACACCGCTGCGATGGCGCGGCCGCCTGCGCGACGAGCCGCGGCGCTTGCCGTGGGGCTACGCCGTGGACATCGATCTAGCCCAGGTGAACTACCAAGGGAAGGCACTCTCGACCAGGGGCGGGATGCGGTTGGGCTATGAGCCGACGATTCCAGCGGCGGCGCTTGCGGATTTCCATGCGGGCGACGAAGTCGCATTCACGGCACAGGCCCGCTTGCCTGCGGTTTTTCGCGACGATGGCGCTTTCGACCGGAGGGACTACCTTGCGCAACAGGGGATTCACCTGGTAGCCCCACTGCGTGCCGCGGAATTGACGGAACGCCTGAAACCAGCGCCAAAGACGTTGCGGGTTTGGATCGCACGCTCGCGCGCACATTTGCGTATGGAGCTGGACGGGATGCTCGCCGGCGCGCCCGACGCGGCGGGAGTTTTGCGGGCGATGTTGCTCGGCGACCGCAGCTTTGTGGATCGGGAAGAATCGAAATCGTTTCAGGCAACCGGCACATTTCATGTGTTGGTTATCGCCGGACTGCACGTAAGCGCGCTGGCGTTTTTCCTGCACTTCGCCGCACGGGCCTTGCGGCTCTCCCGGGGCCTCACTTCCCTGTTCATTCTTGCGCTGCTGATTGGTTATGTCGCCGTGGTTGAAGTTCGTCCGCCGGTGGTTCGGGCCACGCTGATGGCTGCCGTCGTGGTCTTAGGCCGCGCGATGTTCCGCCGGCTGGATTTATTGAATTCGGCGGGCATGGCGGCGCTGGTGATTCTGCTGGTGCGGCCGCTCGAGTTGTTTGATGCAAGCTTCCAGCTTTCGTTTTTGGCGATGGGCTGCATTGGAGGGTTGGCCGCGCCGTGGCTTGAAAACACAATCGAGCCTTACGCGCGGGCGCTGCGCGGCTGGCGGGACGTGACGCGCGATGCGGCAAATGAACCTCGGCCGACGCAATTCCGGATCGACCTACGTGCGCTCGATCGCTGGCTCGCGTCCAGGCTGCCCGGAATTTTGGGCGCTCGCGCGGGAGGTGGCCTTGCAGCGCTGACCGCTTTCGGATTCCGCGTATGGGAGATTTTTGTGTTGTCCCTGGTGTTGCAGGCCGGGATGCTGCCGATGATGGCGAAGCAATTCCATCGCATCACGCTTTCAGGACCAGTTGCGAACCTGGTGGCCGTGCCCATCACGGGGATTCTCGTGCCATTGGGATTTCTGACCCTGGGTGCTGGGCTCGCATATCAGCGCCTCGGGGCGTTGCTCGGCGTTCCGCTTGCCTGGCTGACGCATCTGCTCATGCGCATGGTTCTCTGGCTCGCACATTTTTCGGGATGGA
>QHYP01000199.1 GCA_003224195.1 Acidobacteriota bacterium
AGGCTCCAGCCGCACCGGCGAGCGCAAGAATCACGAGCGTTGACGCAGCGAAGGTCGAGGATCTGATGAAACGTCTCACTCGAGATCGTCCACGGCGATGCGCAGCGACTTGAGGAAGCGGACGTCCTGCGGGGTCATGGTCAGCCTCGACGCAATTCTCCTGTCCCTCTCTTCTTCCATCGAATCCTGATCCACCTGAATGCGCAGCGATTCAAGGAAGCGGCGGTCCTGCGTGGTCAGCCGGGGCTGCGGGCCGCTGGCCTCGCGCTTGGCGAGGCCGATCGTCGCGTCGAGCTTGAGAACAATGTCGTAACCGTGAGCGCGCACGCCGGCAATCGCGCCAGTGATGCGCTCCGATTCGGAGACCGTATCGTTGATCGCGTGTCCCAGCTCCCGCAGCAGGTTTTTGAGGTGATCGTCGAGTTGCAAGGCGGCCTCTCCTGGAAGATACAGTTTCATTCTAGGACTCCGCCGCGCGCGATACAAGTGGGCCTCGCGCAACTTGTCTCCAATAGGTTTACACCGCGCCGGGACCCATTTCAGCGCCGTGATGGGCGCGCTCCCGATACGAGCCGCGTTTTGCGCTAATATGCTTCCGTGGCCACTGCGGCGCAATCCTCGACGAACGGGACCGGCGGGTTTCGCCGGCTGTGGCGCGTTCTGAAGCAGCTTTTCCATGAGATGACGGGGGCAGTGTTTGCGGTGCTGGCGCTGGGCTGGGCGAACGCCGCGTTGCGGGCGTACGCGCGCGACGTGACGCACTGGCTCATCGCGACCGCGCTCGGCGTGGCGGCGCTAATGGCGTTTTTTGCCTGGACGTCGTTTCGCCGCGCGCGGCGCGTGCAGTAGAGAGCTTTCCGATGCCAGTTGTCGATTTTTAATTTGCGATCGCACGTTATCCGCGCATCGATTTTGACTTTCATTTCGGAATGACGAAAAACAATCCATCCAGCGCCGAACTGGCCGAGCGAAAGCGGCGCTTCACGACGATTTCCGGCTTACCGGTGGAGCGGCTCTATACCGCAGAGAGCCTGCCAGGCTGGGACGCCGAAGAAGCGCTGGGCTATCCCGGCGAATTTCCCTACACGCGCGGCATCTATCCGACGATGTATCGCGGGCGCTTGTGGACCACGCGGCAATATGCCGGGTTCGGCGCCGCGGCGGAATCGAACCGCCGCTATCGCTACCTCCTGAGCCAGGGGCAAATAGGGCTCTCGGTGGCGTTCGACCTGCCCACGCAGATCGGATTGGATTCCGACGCGCCCCTCGCGCACGGCGAAGTCGGCAAAGTCGGTGTAGCCATCGACTCGCTCGAGGACATGGAAACTCTCTTTGAGGGGATTCCTCTGGAGAAAGTCTCCACCTCCATGACCATCAACGCGACGGCGGCGATCCTGTTGTGCCTCTATGCGGCAGTGGCAAAAAAGCAGGGCGCGGACCTGCGGAAGCTGAGCGGCACGGTCCAAAACGACATCCTGAAGGAATATATCGCGCGGGGCACGTACATTTATCCGCTCCGACCGGCAATGCGCATTGTGACGGACATTTTTGCCTGGTGCCACAGCGAATTGCCCAAGTGGAACACGATTTCGATTTCCGGCTACCACATTCGCGAGGCCGGCTCGACGGCGGTGCAGGAAGTGGCGTTCACGCTGGGGAACGCCATCGCGTACGTGCAGGCCGCGCTGGAGGCGGGCCTGAACGTGGATGAGTTCGCGCCGCAGCTCTCGTTCTTCTTCAACGCGCACAACGACCTGCTCGAAGAGATCGCCAAGTACCGCGCCGCGCGGCGCCTCTGGGCGCACATCATGCGCGAGCGGTTTGGAGCGCGCGACCCGCGCTCGCTGCTGCTGCGCTTTCACGCGCAGACGGCCGGCTCGTCGCTCACGGCACAGCAGCCCGAAAACAACATCGTGCGCGTGGCCATTCAGGCGCTCGCGGCCGTGCTCGGCGGGTGCCAGTCGCTGCACACAAATTCGCTCGACGAAGCTCTGGCGCTGCCGACCGAAGATTCCGCGCTGATCGCTCTGCGCACGCAGCAGATCATCGCGCACGAAACGGGAGTCGCGAACACGATCGATCCCGTGGCCGGCTCCTACGCCATCGAGCGCCTGACGAATGAAATCGAATTCCGCGCGCGGACCTATCTCGAGAAAATCGACGCCATGGGCGGCCCTTTTGGCGGGATGTTGCGCGCCATTGAATCCAGCTTCGTCCAGAGCGAAATTCAGAAGGCGGCGTATGAGTATCAACAAGCCGTGGAACGCGGCGAGCAGATCGTCGTCGGCGTGAATGAATTCGTCGCGGAGGAAGAGAAGGCCATTCCGACTTTGCGGATTGATCCGGAATTGGAACGCACCCAGGTCGAGCGGCTGCGGGCGCTGCGCGCGCGTCGCGACTCCAGCCAAGTCAAAGCGGCGCTTGCGGAACTCGAGCGCCGAGCCGCCACTTCGGAGAATCTCGTGCCCGCAATTCTCGCAGCGGTCGAAGCTTACGCGACGGTCGGCGAAATCTCGGACGCTCTCCGCCGCGTCTTCGGCGAATACCAGGAATCCGTCGTCATCTAGACTTTTGAGCCTGTCACCCTGAACGCATCCAGTGAGCATGCGTGAAGGGTCTCAGCCGACCTCATGGCACACGCTTCAATCAAAGTCAGCGAACACTCCTGGTCCACTCGCGTCAAAACCGCCGACGACGCCGTGCGCTTCATAAATCACATGGGCTTTTGCCTGCTCTTTCCCGTGAAAAATGTGCCGTTGCCGTCGCTCTACTATGCCATGGCACGGCGTGTTCCTATCACCTGGGACAAATACACCGCGAAACTCTGGGAATGGAAGGACGAGCTGCCACGGAAGCGGCGAGCGTTCTACGCCAAGTACTTCAAGACGCGCGGAACATTTATCTCTCTAAAGCTTCTTCCCCATTTCCTCGCCATGCGCGAATCCTCCGCCGCGCCGGAAGCCGCGGAGCGCTTCTATTCGGCTGGCCGGATCTCGCACGACGCGCGAGCGATTTGGCAGGCGCTGGCGGAACATGGCGCGATGGCAACGCTCGAGCTGCGCCACGCCAGCAAGATGGAGACGAAAGCGGGCAACGAGCGCTTCAAGAAAGCCATGCTCGAGCTGCAATGCCTGCTCATCGTCACGCATTTCGGCGCGGAGCAGGAAACCGATGCGTGGGCGTCGAACCGGCTGGAACTCGTGGCGCGAGCGTTTCCCGCGCACGTTGCAGCGGCGCGAGATATCACTCCGGAGGCCGCCCGCGCCGTTCTGGCTCAAAAGTATCGCTCGCTTTATCCAGAAGCTCCCGCCATGCAGGTTGCGCGCCTTTTCGGCTGGTCTAAAGCCGAGGCGGAAGCGGCGCTCGCATAGCTTGGCCTGTAGTATTCTGGCGGCGGTCCTCCCCGCATGCGGCTGATTCTCGCGTCCGCGTCCATTCGTCGCGCCGAAGTCCTGCGCAACGCAGGGCTGCACTTCCAGGTGCTGTCTTCGGCCGTGGACGAAACACCGCTGCCCGGAGAAGCGGCCACCGCTCTCGTGCGGCGGCTGGCGGAAGCCAAGGCGGAGCTCGTCGCGGCGCGCGCCATTGGCCCGGCGATCATCGTTGCCGCGGACACGACCATTGCGCTCGATGGCCGAATCCTGGGGAAGCCACGGTCATCCGAAGAGGTGCGCTCGATGCTGCGCCAGCTCTCCGGCCGGACGCACGCTGTGCATACGGGACTTGCGCTCGTCCAACTGCCGGACATGGAGCGGCGCAGCGCCGTGGAAACGACGCTGGTCACGTTTTCTCCGCTGACCGACGCGGAAATCACTCAGTATCTCGCAAGCGGCGAGCCCTTCGACAAGGCCGGAGCATACGCCATTCAAGGACATGCGGGACGCTTCATTCCGCGGATCGAGGGAGACTACTTCAACGTGGTGGGGCTGCCGCTGGCGCGGTTGTATCATCTTCTGCGCGAGCTGGGCTGGGGCGAAGAGTAAGGCTCTCTGTAGCGGCGGCCTTTAGGCCGCCATGTTCGCCTGCGCGCGAAAGCGGCAGGTTGAAGCTCGCCCCCACACTCAAACCAAAAAACACAAAGGGCGGCCGCATGGGCCGCCCGAACTCGTCCGGCGCAGAACAAATCGTCGCGGTCCTGCGCCCTCTACTTCTTTTCTTCCGCAGCCTTATCGGCGGGCGGCTGATTCGAGGGCTGCGAGGGCTGTTGATGCGAACCCGACATGCCTTCTTTGAAGCTGCGAATGCCCTCGCCGAGGCCGCGCATCACTTCGGGGATGCGCCGGCCGCCAAAGAAAATCAACACAATGGCCAACACGATCAGCCAGTGGAAAATACTAAACTCACCCATAGAAAGCCTCCGCTTCTGCTGACGGCAGACGCGCTCGGTTCCACCCTAGCGCAACCCGCCCCGTGCGGCAAGTCCGCAGCGCGCCCCTGCCTACAGGATAACACGCTCGTCGCCCGCACGGCGCGTCACGCGTTCCCGGTCCAGGAATTCGAGCAGCGGGATCGCATATTTCCGTGTGATGCCCGTCAGCTCCTTGAACTGAGGCACGGACAGGCGATCCCCGCGGGTCTGCTTGTACCCGCGAAGCATGTCGCGAAGCCGCTCGAGCGCGTCGCGATGAAAAACCAGGTCGGGCGTCACGCGCACGAGCCGCTGGTCGCGCACCAGGAGCTGCAGGAGCCGCTCCGCGCGCTTGGCGTCCACGGGAAGCTTGGCGAGAACCTCCTTCATTGCGGGAACCGCAAGGCCCGCTTCGGCGAAGGCCGCTTCGATCTGTTCCTTTGCCCGGGCTTCCTCGGGTTGCAGCACAACCTGCGCGCCCGCGCGCTTCACGAGTTCGCCGGTCAACTGGATTTGGCGTCCCCCGGCAAGCTCTTCGAGCGCGGCGCGAAACGTCTCCGGCCGCAGGCCGCGTCTCAGCCGCGCGCGCAAGTCTTCCCGCGGCATGCCGGGCAGAAGCGGATTGGCTTTGTGGAACCGATCCAGTTCCGCAAGCGCTTTTGCGCAGAGTAAGCCAAACGCCGCTTCGGGCACGAGCAGCGTGGCTTCGTTACTGGAGCCGATGGTTCGGACGCGCCCGGCCGTTCCGAGCTTCGAGGCTTCCTCGCGGACTTCGCTGGGCAGCAAGCCCGTGCGCGCGATCACCTCCGACAGAGGAAGGCCTGCCGGCGCGCGGTCCACCATCGCGGCGAGGAGCGCATCGCGTGTTTCCCCGCTGGCGATCTCGAGAAATGCCGAGCGGCCAGAATCACGCCGGGAGGGGCGCATGGACAGCGGATCGAGCACCACGCCGCCACCGATGGTGATGACCGGAGAAAACTGGCGCAGGATGAAGCGGTCCCCGCGCAACAAGAGCACGTCCTTCTGAAGACGCAATTGCGCCAGCGCGCCTTGCCCCGGCGCGAGTTCGGCCCGATCATAAAGATGAATCTCCGCGATGGTCTCCGCGGTGCCGGCATGAAAGTGGACCCGCGCGCGCTCTTTCAGCTTCGTTGCCGAAGCGAGCAATTCAATGCGCGCGTCGATCCGGCGCGTGGCGCGGAAATGCCCCGCCGCGGCTAGAACCATCCCGCGTTCGACAGCCGTGTGCTCGATCTGCGCAAGATTGACCGCCGTGCGCTGCCCCGCCAGCGCGAAGTCGACCGCCTTGCCACCGGATTGCACTCCACGCACGCGCAGGCGGCGTCCTTCGGGGAACAGCTCCACTTCGTCTCCCGCGGCCACCCTGCCCGAAATCAGCGTGCCCGTGACGACCGTGCCGAAACCCTTCACGGCAAAAGCGCGATCGATGGGAAGCCGGAAATAACGGGAAGCATCTTTTCCCGGCACATTCCTGGCCTCGGCAAGGAGGGCGCTGCGCAAGGCGTCGAGGCCCGCACCGGTTTTGGCGCTCACGGGGACGATCGGAGCGTTCCCCAGAAATGAGCCACGAAGGAACTCCTGCACATCGAGCCTTACGAGCTCTAGCCTCTCAGGCTCCACTAGATCGCTCTTCGTCAGCCCAACGACGCCGTGCGCCACACCCAACAGACGGCAAATATCGAAATGCTCGCGCGTCTGCGGCTTGATGGATTCATCGGCAGCCACTACCAGCATTACAAGGTCAATCCCCGCCGCGCCGGCCAGCATATTGCGGACAAATCGTTCGTGGCCCGGGACATCCACAAAGCCGAATCGCACTCCACCTTCTTCGAGAAACGCAAAGCCGAGATCGATCGTGATCCCGCGGCGCTTTTCTTCTTCGAGTCGGTCCGGGTGCGTGCCGGTGAGGGCCTCGACGAGTGCCGATTTGCCATGATCGATGTGACCTGCCGTGCCGACGATGACGCCTTTCAGAGTTGAAGCCATAGAAGGTCCCGGGCGCGTCCTCGCGCCGCACAAACAGGGATGCTACTGGAGCGTCAAGGGAGGGTCAAACCAGCGAGACGGGGGTCGTTATTCCGCGGCGGCAAGTTCGTCGAGGATGGCTTGCGTTGCGGCCCGGGGATCGCCCGCCGCAAGAATCGGGCGGCCTACGACGATGAAATCAGCCCCGGCGCGAACCGCCTGGGACGGAGTCGCCGTGCGCGCCTGGTCATCATCCGTTTTGGAGCTGCGCCCCTTTGCCGAGCCCGGGTTCAGAGCCGGACGAACGCCAGGCGTTACGATCAGGAAATCTCGTCCGCAGGCTTTCCGGATGGCTTTCGTCTCTTGTGCGGAGGCGACGACGCCATCCACGCCCGCGCGCTTTGCCATTTCCGCCAGCTTGACCGCGCGAGCGCGCGGTTGGCCGGAGATACCCGCTTCCCGCATGGCCTTCCCGTCCATACTTGTGAGGACCGTCACGGCCAAAAGTTGGGGCCGATCGGCGTCGAGCGGGGCGCTGGCCTTCACTGCTTTTACCGCGGCTTCTAGCATACGCCGTCCGCCGAGGGCGTGAATATTCATGAGCTGCACGCCCGGCAGCCCTGTGGCGGTCAAAACCGCGCTGGCTACTGTATTGGGGATGTCGTGGAATTTGAGATCGAGAAAGATTCCCGGACCCAAGGGGGAGAGCTTGGACAGGATTCCCGGGCCCTCTGCCGTGAATAACTGGCAGCCAATCTTAAACATGCCAACGAGATCGGCTATCTGTTCAGCAAAGCGAAGTGCGGGGGCAAGGGAATCAAAGTCGAGGGCGACGATTAGGCGGCTGCGCGGATGGGCGTCAATGTTCAACGGTGCGGCGGCAGTTGTAGCAACTCCAATCTTACTTGGCAAACGCCCGACTTGACTAGGCCAATCTTGCGCGCCACGCGGTGAGAAACGTCGATCTCACGTCCTTCTTGGTAAGGGCCGCGGTCATTGATCCGGACTACCTCAAACGCCCCCGTTCTTCGGTTGACTATTCGCACGATGGACCCGAACGGTAGCGTCGGATGGGCGGCTGTAAGGGCCTCCGTATCGTAACGCTCCCCATTGGCCGTTTTGCGGCCCTGGAATCCCGGACCGTACCAGCTCGCGTTGCCCACCCAGACCTTAATCGGCTTGTCCGCCTGGGTCAGGTGGGCTACCAATGGGGCCTCCATCGCAGGGGTAAAGACGAGCATGAGAGGCAACCACCTTAATGCAGCCCAAAGATAGAACAGTTGTCGTTTCATAGTGTGTTGGGGTGATCTCTCTACGAAAAATGGTAGCCGACCGAGGCCGTTATGTCAACTATCTTCCGTACTAAACTCTTGTACTATCTCATTCAAACTACGGTACTTAGAGTGTCTAATGAGCCTCTCGAGTCCCCCCACGAGCCTCTCACTGGCCCTTGGGTCAGCAAAGCTGGCCGTCCCCACCTGTACAATGGTCGCGCCCACGGAGAGGTAATCGAGCACATCTTCGACCGTCTCGATGCCCCCCAAGCCTATAATCGGTACCCTGACGGCTCGTCGGCACTCCCACGCCAGGCGGAGGGTAATCGGCTTTATCGCCGGCCCCGATAGCCCCCCCGTCGGGTTGCCGATCCGGGACCGCCCCGTGCGGTAATTCAGCGCCATTGCCGGGTACGTATTGGCCACAGTCAGGGCATCCGCCCCGGCCTGTTCCGCCGCTCGGGCAATAAGCCCAATATCTGTAACCAACGGGGAGAGCTTGACCCACA
>QHYP01000200.1:0-2309 GCA_003224195.1 Acidobacteriota bacterium
TGGGGTTTATGTCGTCTGGATGGTTGTAGCGCTCCTAAACGCAGCACTATACGCAGTCATCGGATCGGCTTACGTTCGTATGCGGGAAAAATGTGAGGGAGAGGCTACGAATTAGAACACGGCGCTTCAGGAAGACGGGCCGTCCAAGTCCCGCTCCTACACAGAAAAGACAAGAAAAAGAAAATGCAGGAACGATTGCAAAAGATCATTGCGCGGGCGGGGATTGCGTCGCGGCGGCACGCCGAGAAGCTGATCCTGAGCGGGCAGGTGCGCGTGAACGGGCGCGTGGTGACCGAGCTGGGCACGAAGGCGGATCCGGCGACAGATCGAATTGAGGCTGCGGGGCGCGTGGTCCGCGAGGAAGAGAGAAAAGTTTGGCTGCTGCTGAACAAACCGCCGGGAGTTGTCTCGACGCTGGCGGATCCCGAGGGGCGGCGGACGCTGCGGCATTGCCTGCGAGGATTTCGCGCGCGCGTTTATCCCGTGGGGCGGCTCGACTACGCGGCGTCCGGGCTCGTCTTCCTGACGAACGACGGCGACCTGGCGGACGAAATGCTGCGCGCGTGGGACCATTTGCCGCAAACGTATTTCTTCAAGGTGAAGGGGCGGCTGGCCACGCGCGGAGGCATTTCGTTGAAGCCGGTGCGCCTGCCGGATGCTTCGCGTTCGGCTCGATCGAATCGGGGCAAGCGCGGCACAAATTTCTGGTATGAGGCGACGCTACATGATTCCCGGCGAGACGCGTTGCGGAAGCTGCTTTTTGCCGAGGAACACCCGGTAGAAAAAATGAAACGCGTGGCGCTGGGGCCCTTTACAGTGGAAGGGCTGCCGGAAGGGCTCTATCGCGAGCTGAGCGAGAGAGAAGTGGAAGCGCTGCGGCGAATATTGAAGAAAGAAGACAACGCAGAGGCGCGGAGCGCGCAGAGAGACGCAGAGAAGCGATGACACGGACGATCGAAGAGTTGATCCCCGAGTATATTCGCGGGCTGCCCGCCTACGTGCCCGGAAGACCCATCGAGGAAGTCGAGCGGGAACTGAAGATTCGGGCCATCAAGCTGGCGTCGAACGAAAACCCGCTGGGGCCATCTCCGCTGGCAGTAGAAGCGGCGAAGAAGGCGCTGGCGGAATCGCATCGCTATCCGGATGGAGGAGCGAAGCGATTGCGCGAGACGCTGGCCAAGCGGCACGGTGTGTCGCCGGAGGAAATTTTCATCGCGCTGGGCTCGAGCGAGGTCATTGACCTTGCTTCGCGTTGCGTTCTCCGCCCGGGGCTGGAAGGAATCACGTCGGAAGGATCCTATGCTCCGTTTTCGCTGGCGATCCGCGCCAGCGGAGCGAGGCTGCGGCTGACTCCCCTGCGAAACTATACGTTCGATTTGGAAGCAATCGGAAAAGAAGTGACGGCGGAAACGCGCATCATCTATCTTGCAAATCCGAACAACCCGACCGGGACCGCTTTCAGCCACGCGGAACTGGAAGAGTTTCTCGGAAATGTGCGGGACGACGTCCTGGTTGTGCTGGATGAAGCCTACATCCATTACGCGGAGCGCGCGGATATGCCGCGCTCGGTGGAACTCTACCGAAGGCACAAAAATCTCCTGATTTTGCGGACATTCTCGAAGGTGTACGGGCTGGCGGGCCAGCGCGTGGGTTACGCGATCGGGCAGGAAGGCTACACGCGCGCGTTCAACCAACTGAAGACGCCGTTCAACACGTCGAACGTGGGCCAGGCGGCGGCGCTCGCCGCGCTGGATGACGCCGAACACGTGCGGCGCTCGATCGAGAACAATCAAAGGGAGCGCAGGCGACTGGTCGAAGGGCTGAAGAGTCTGGGGCTGCGGCCCGCGCCTTCGGAGACGAATTTTGTGTTCGTCGAAACGGGGCCGGAAACGCCGGAGACTTGCGACGCGCTGATGCGCGCCGGCGTCATCGTGCGGCCGCTCGGCTGGATGGGTTTGCCGGAGGCGATGCGCGTGACCGTGGGCGTTCCGGCGGAGAACGGCCGCTTTCTGGCAGCGCTTGAGATGGCGCTCTCCACGCGCACGGACCGGAAGGAATTGGCCGGGCGATGAAGCTTCTGCTGCCGGAAGGCGCGGCGCCTTCGTCCGACCCGATTGCGGAAATTCTGAAAAACACAAAGACGATTGCAGTGGTGGGGCTGTCATCGAATGCGATGAGGCCGAGCCACGGCGTGGCGGAGTATTTGCAAGCGGCGGGCTACCGGATTGTGCCGGTGAATCCAAACGAGACGAACGTGCTGGGCGAGAAGAGTTATCCACGGCTCGAAGATGTGCCGCTGAAGATCGACC
>QHYP01000200.1:2573-7134 GCA_003224195.1 Acidobacteriota bacterium
CTACAGTGCCCATACAGCGCCCCTACACCGTGTCCGGTTTCTTGCTACTATGCGACCAATGGTCGTTGTCCCTCGCAAAAACATTCGTCTTGCTCGCAACGAATATGCCGGGTGCAGGATCTATTTCCTTACCATCTGCAGCGAAAATCGTTGTCCTATTTTCCGGAACGCGAGTCGCGCCGAAGCTGGCATCGAGTTGCTAAGGCGTGTTTCCAAATCGATGGACATCCTCGTTCACGCATTTTGCGTGATGCCGGATCACCTGCATGTCCTCGTGGAGGGAAAGAGCGCCACTTCCGATGTGGTGAAATTTGTGGCGCAATGGAAACAATCCGCAGGCTACCTTTTTCGCAATGAGCTCCCACGCCGCTTTTGGCAACGCCGATTTTACGATCACATTCTGCGCCACGCCAAAGATTCCGATCCGATCGCTTGGTATATCTGGATGAATCCGGTTCGGAAGGGAATGGTTGGGATATCTTTCGGCGGGCGGAGTTTGTGCCGCCCGTAGCGGATGGAGCGATACGCGCGGGCGCCAAAGTGGTGTGGATGCAACTGGGAATTGTACATGAAGAGGCAGCGGAGAAAGCGCGACGGGCGGGAATGACGGTGGTCATGGATGCGTGCATGCTCATTGAACACAGGCTTCGGCGGAGCTCGCTCTCGAAGTGAGGCGTGGGAATCGAGCGGAGTTCAGCGGGGAAGAGGATAAATTGCCAGGTTTCGCTTGCCGGGCGGCACGATGGCGAGGAAGCGGCCGTCGGGGGAAATCGCAAAATCGCGGAACGACAAGCCAAAGAGGATGGAACGAGGCACGGGCTCAAGGACCGCAACGGAAGTTCCATCGGATGATTTTTGCGCTGCTGCAAGCGGCGGAACGTCAATCCACACGAGATCGCCCGACTTTTTCTCCGGGGCGCGCTTCAGAAGGATGCGCTTCTCATCGGGAGTCCATTGAAAATCGCCGAATCCCACGCGGAGGCGTGTCAGACGGTCCGGCGCCGTCAGGTCGCGGATCTCCAGAACTTCGTGATCGAGGTAATAGGCGACTTTTGAGCCGCCCGGTGAGACCTGGATTCCTCCCGAATAGCTATCCAGCGTAGCCAGTTCGGTGTCCGTCTCGCGGATCATCTCGAGGCGTTGCAGCCGCGGCGGTCCGGAGAGGGCGCGGTCGCGCTCGACGGCGATGCCGGCGTTGGTACGCGGAATCGCAGCGGCATCGAGAAACGTGCGGCCGGCGAAGAGCGCGCCGCCGCGCCCGGCGACCGGCCGCACGGAGTTGAAAGAAAACAACAAGTTTGGTTTCAGCGCTTCGGTGAGATAGACGACCGTGGTGTTGTCGGTGAGCCACCACGCATTGAACCCCCCGGGAATCACGCTGTCGGCTCCGGCGATGCGAATCTCTTTCCCCGATTCATCGAGCAACAGGGTCATTTTTTCATCGCGCGTGGTTCCTTCCGCATCCGTCACGGCCGTGGTGAAAAGCTCCGCGAGGATGAAGTGACCGTCGGGAGACCAGCGGAAACTATTTACCGTGTAGCTGAAGGGCGCGTTGCCACGGACGAGCTTTTCGCCGGAGACAATGCGGCGGCGCTTGCCGTCAATGCCTTGCAACGAGATGTCGTCGCGCTGCAAGTCGTACCGCTTCGTTTTCATCAGGCGGCGGACGGCGTAGACGATGCGGCCGTCGGGCGCGTAAGCGAAGGCGGTGATCTCCTCGTCGATGGTCTGGAGCGGCTTATCGATTTCCTGTGCGTGGGCTTGCGGCAGGGTGCAGCAGCCGGCGACGGCGCAGACGAGCGAGCAGAGTTTTCGAATCCACCGAAAGCGGCTGCGAGAGAAGGAGCAGTTCATGGCTTTGGATGCGGCCCGGTGTACGGGCTGCAGCACGGCTCTTTCGCCGGAGTGAATTCCATCAACTCGACGCGAGTTTGGTCGGGATCGTAGAGGTTGAGCTGCCATTTTCCGTCGCGACCGATTTTCGGCTGTTCGTCCCCGCTCCAGCCGTTGGCGCGAAGCTGTTTTTCAGCGGCGTGAATGTCCGGGACGCCGAGAGCGATGTGGTTCATGACGCCGAGCAGGCGGTGATCGGCGTTTGCCGGCACGTTGAGCATGTATTCGATCCAGTCGGCGCCGTCGGGGACCTGCATGTCGACCCAATCCGTTTCGTCGTCTTTTCTTCCGCCGTGCCAATAGACGTGGAAGCCGAGGATGTCTTTGTAGAATTTGTCTTCTGCATTGCGGTCATGCACAACAAATCCGGCATGAATAAGGTGCCGACCTACACTGCCGTCCGGGTCACCCTCGCAAACTACGCATCCTTCGTACTCCACAAACCCGACTGGATGACTTTCTGGATCGATGACGTTAAACCCTAGCGTGAAGTAGTGAGTCCGATCTCCTGCGGTTTTCACGACTTCCGACGTTTTCACTTGGCGACTATTCAAGTAGCTCCGCAGCTCGTAAATATCATTGGTCTGGAAGGTGATTTCGCCCACAAAGTGGCCCTCTGCAGGTGAACTCGGTGAAATAATATCCAGCCGCTGGCCACTATCGATGCCAATGCAATTGTGCGGAGCGCTCGCACAAGCAGAATGCGTGTCCTTTCGGTAGCCAAGTCTATTGGAATAGAAATCGAGCGCATCCTCGCGATTGCGGGAGTAGATGCTCACGCTGCCGATCCCCACGATTCGAGGCCGTTTCGGAAGATCATCAGCACTTGCGATGAAGCAACATAGGAGCGTGACAACGCCAAGAGTCGCACGTTTCATAGCTTCACCTCAGGAACCGGGCACCGTACGGGATTTTAGCTTACGGATTTCGTCGAGGCGCTGGCGGAGGCGCTGCTCGAAGCCCTGATCGGTGGGCTTGTAATAGACGCGGCCGGCGAGATTTTCCGGCAGGCAGGGCATGTCCGTCACTTTGTCCTCGAAATCGTGGGCGTACTGGTAGCCTGCGCCGTAGCCGATGTTTTTCATGAGGCCGGTGACGGCATTGCGGATATGGAGCGGCACAGGCTCGGCTTCGGTGTTGCGCACGTCGTTGAGGGCTTCGCCGTAGGCGGTATACAGCGCATTGGATTTTGGCGCAAGAGAGAGATAGACCGCAGCCTGCGCGAGCGCGAGATAGCCTTCCGGCGGGCCGATGAAATCGAAGGCGTCCTTCGCCGCCAGGGTGACGGCGAGGGCGCCCGGCTCGGCCAAGCCGATATCCTCGCTGGCCATGCGCACCATGCGGCGCGCGAGATAGAGCGGGTCTTCGCCGGACTCGATCATGCGCGCGAGCCAGTAGAGCGCAGCGTCGGGATCGGAATTGCGCACGGATTTGTGCAGCGCGGAGATCAGGTTGTAATGCTCCTCGCCGTCCTTGTCGTACAGAAGGAGCTTGCGCTGGAGAATGTCCTCGAGAAGCTCCGGAGTGATCGCGCGGCGGCCGCCGGAATCGAGGGGCGCGCTGCGCGCCGCCAGCTCGATGATGTTGTAGGCAGCGCGAGCATCGCCATTCGCGAAGGAAGCGATGCGAAAAAGAATGTCCTCGCCGGCTTCGAGGTTTTCGTTTCCGAGGCCATGGTCCTTGTCGGCAAGGGCGCGCCGCAGCAGCTCGACGATGAGCGGGGCGGCCAGCGGCTCGAGGACGTAGACTTTCGTGCGCGAGAGCAGCGGCGAGATCACCTCGAAGGACGGATTTTCCGTGGTCGCGCCGATGAACAGGATGTGGCCGGCCTCGACATGCGGCAGGAAAGCGTCCTGCTGCGCCTTGTTGAAGCGGTGGACTTCGTCCACGAAGACGATCGTGCGGTGGCCGGTGTGCGCCTGGCGCTCGGCGGCGGCCATGACTACTTTGATCTCCTTGATTCCCGAGAGGACGGCGCTGAAGGAAACGAAATCGGAGCGTGTGAGCCGCGCGATGAGTCGCGCCAAAGTGGTTTTGCCGCAGCCCGGCGGGCCCCAGAAGATCATCGAGCCGATGTTGTCGCTTTCGATCTGCGCGCGCAGCGGTTTGCCGGGACCAAGCAGTTTTTCCTGGCCGATGAATGCGTCGAGTGTGCGCGGGCGCATGCGCTCAGCGAGAGGTTGATTGGCGGCCGGCACATCCGGCTCCGTGGCAGCCCGCCCCAAAGCAGACGGGGTGAACGGCAACTTGGAGAAGAGGCTCACGGATTCGCCCCGCTTCCGGTCAGCAGCTTCCTCTGGCGGGCTGCTTCGTAAAAGAGGACGGCAGCGGCGGCTGCCGCATTGAGCGAGTCGACTTTATGGGTGACCGCGAAGCGGTCAACGCCCGAGGCCATGGGGATGCGAACGCGAACTTCGGCGCTACGTTCGAGTTCTTCCGGCAGACCGGCGCCCTCGTTGCCGACGAGGAGCGCGACGGGTTGGCACCAATCGACTTCCCAGGGAGCAAAGAGCGGGGGTGCAGCGTCGCTAGACTGGGACGCGCTGAAGCGCGCCCCTACAGCTTCTGCGCCATGGACGGTGGAGGCGAGAGTGTGCACACCGGCGAGCTTGAGCTGCATGAGAAGGATCGCGAGCGACATGCCCGCGAGTATGGGCAAATGGAGCGC
>QHYP01000201.1:0-5253 GCA_003224195.1 Acidobacteriota bacterium
GCGCGGTCCGCCCGTCGGCGTCCACCAGCACTTCGAGCGTCACGCTGCCCTGCAGCTTCGCCTTCCGCGCTTCATCCGAATATGTCGGATCGGGGCAATACTGACACATCGGTTGCGTCAGGCCCGGCCGGTAGGGACTCGGCCCACTCCCGCGGCCGGCAGGCCCTTTCTCTCCATCGCCTAAGGTTCTTCCAGGCGTACTTCCATAACCGTGTGGCCCGCCAGGGCCTGCTGAATTCGTGTAATCCTTCATCCACGGCAGCCCCAATTCGGCGAAAGGAACATTCGTGAGCGGCGCCGCCTCTGGATCGAGCAATGTTGCATTCGCCACAAATCGGGGCCGCGAGTTCTGTGGTTGCCACGGCGGAACAATCTGCACGGAGGATCGCGGCGGAAGCTCCCCTCGCGTGGCAGGAATTGGATTCAGTCCTCCGCCACTCCCGCTGCCGTCCGATGGCCTCCCGAAGAGCCTCCGATCCAGGATCGGAATCGAAAGTACTCCAAGATGGCCGGGTTCCGTCGCTTTCCCCGGACGAACCGAAGGCGCGTTCCGCTGCCCCTGTGCCGCCAGCAGCAGAATCGCGGCTATCGCGCTTACATGCGCCAGCAGCGACGCGCTTTGTGCTCGACCCGTTCGACCCCTCCTCTCGATCTTCACCAAATGAATCGGAGCTCCATTTGCGAGCGTCGGTGTCAAGCGCGCCGGCGACAGAAGCTGGCACAAATTTTCTCGCACGCGTTTCGTCCAGGTTTCACGCGAAGGGTAAAGGGAAGAGAACGACCGGAGCGGGGGATTGTCTGTTGACCGCTTTGCGGGCACATTTGACATGCTACGGCCTCCAGGCCCGCCGTCGAATCGAGCTGTCGGCCCCTCTTTCGTGGCGGGCCGCAATCGCTACGTCAGAATCCGCAGATGGTGGGAGGGTTGCCTGAAAATCCGTCAGGCGCCAGCATGCCTCGCAGAGGAGCTAGGAGCTTACTCGGCCCGCGACCGTGCTGCGCCTGGAGCCGCTAGGACTTATGCGGAATCAGTAGAGATGGAAAGTGACCTCAACGGTGAGACTCACCGGGACCGGTTTGCCATTGGGGCCAAGCGCTGGCTTTAGCTTCCAGGTAAGAACTTTTTCTATGGCTTTCTCTTCGAGACCCATACCCGGGCCCTTCGCAGCCGTGGCCTTCATAACACGGCCATCGGCGCTGACTATAATCTGCAGCAGCACAGTGCCCTGATATTTGGCCTTGCGAGCCTCGTCCGAGTATTCGGGGTCGGGGCAGTAGATGCATTGCGGCGTTCCCACTCCATTGATGCCCGCGCGGAACACGCCGCCGCCCGTGCCTCCGCCGGATCCAGGCCCAAGGCCGCCGCCGGAGCCGCTGCCGATGCCGCCACCGCTGCCCGGTCCGTTCGACCCGTTGACCACGCTGGCCAGCGGATCACCGAAATTCACAAGCGCCGGATTCACAATCTTCAGCTCCGGAGGGCCCAGTAGCGAGGGATCCATTGCCAGCTTTGGATTCGGATTCTTGATCGTTGCCGAAGGCGGCGTGAACTGGGTCCAATTGAACTTCGGAGCGCGGCCTTTTGTGCGGGGTGTGGGTGACCGGTCGCCGCCGCCTCCTCCACCGCCAGCCTTGTTCGCGCCTGCGGGCAGCTTCGATACGTAGGGCGAAAGCTCAATCTGTGTAATGTCAATGCCTGTCTTGGTGTTCGCCTGTGTGGTATGCGGAATGATGTTCCACCAAATCGGTAGCACCCCCAGCAGGATCAAACCACCATGCAAGAACATCGAGACAGCCTGCGTCCAGCCGAAATTTTCGTCCTTCGTCCAGATGTCTCTTACCTTCACCGGCTTGCTCGTCACTCGCAGAGGCGGCAGCCTGGTTGGGGCAAAAAATTCCTTCAGCCGGTGTCCGAAGCCGCCAAAATTGGCGCCCCATTGCACTGCGAGCCGGCTTGTCCCGGACCTCATGGCTATGCGGGGGGTCGGCTTGAAAAACTCCCAGAGATTCTCCCAGAATCCGGAGCGATAGCCTGTCCGCGAGAACGGCGCTCCGGCCTTTGTCGGGCCGATCTTCGGCGGTCGCTCGGTCAAAAAATCCCTCAAATTGGACCAGAAATCGTCGGAGACAAGATGCGGCGGCGCTCCAAACCTCGGCACCCCGTAATTCGCAAAAGGACTTACGGATCGCGCGCTCGGGCGAGACACTCCCGCTCTTGTAGGATCGGGTGGGAGCGGTTTGTAAAGATTTCCTGGCACGTTCTTCACCTGTTTAGACGCAAATTTCCCCGCTTGGGTGTCTCCTCCCGAATAGATTCCACTGGGCGGGCTAAGGTTGCACCGTTCGATTCGGCTGACACCGGTCGAAGTTCATTGTAACATACGGAATTCCACTTCCCGCCGATGTTTCGCACTGTGTAACGTCAATTGCGGAGCCCCGAGCGGCAGAGATTGCAGACGAGAGCCCGCGCAACGATGCCACAACCGCTGGAACTGAAGAAAACCCTCAACCTGCTCAAGACCGATTTCCCCATGAAGGCGGGCCTGCCGCAGAACGAGCCCAAGCAGCTCGCCGCGTGGCAGGAATCGCGCCTTTACGACCGCATCCTCGCCGCGCGCAAAGGCCGCCCGCTTTTCGTCCTCCACGACGGACCGCCTTATCCGACGGGCACGATCCATCTTGGCACCGGTTTGAACAAAATCGTGAAAGACTTGATTGTCAAGTCCAGGAGCATGGCGGGCTACTACGCCCCGTATGTGCCCGGCTGGGATTGCCATGGCCTGCCCATCGAGACCCAAGTCGAAAAAGAGCTCGGCGGCAAGGGCAAAGTTCCTCCCGATGAATTTCGCCGCAAGTGCCGCGAATTTGCCACGCGCTACGTGGACCAGCACCGCCGCGACTTCAAGCGCCTCGGCATCCTCGGCCGCTGGGAGCAGCCTTACCTGACGATGGACTTCTCTTACGAGGCGAAGACCGCCGAGACCTTTCTCGACTTCATGGAAAAAGGCTACGTCTATCGCGGCCGCAAGCCCGTCTATTGGTGTATCTACGACAGCACGGCTCTCGCCGAAGCCGAAGTCGAGTACGAAGACCACTCCAGTCCGTCGATTTGGGTCGCCTTTGACGTGATTGGCGGAGGCACAGGCAGTGCCGCGAACCTCGGCCGCGAGATCAAAGCTGTCATTTGGACGACCACTCCCTGGACTCTTCCGCACAACCGCGCCCTGGCTTTTCATCCCGATTTCGACTATGCCGTCGTGGACACGGAGCGCGGCGCCTTTCTGATTGCCGCCGATCGTGTCGATGCTTTGCGGAGCGAGTTCGGCCTTCGGGAATCCCGCGTTCGTGCCACGATCAAAGGCCGCGAATTCGAGGGCATGAAATTCCAGCATCCCTTCCTGCCCATCGAAGTCCCCGGCGTTCTTGCCGATTACGTCACGCTCGAGCAAGGCAGCGGAATCGTCCATACCGCCCCGGGCCACGGCGTCGAGGACTTCCTCACCGGCCAGAAATATGGCCTCGAAACTGCCGCTCCGCTGGACGACCGCGGCGTCTATACCGAAGGCCTGCCCGAATACAAGGGCAAGGACGTCTTCACTGCCAATCCGATCATCGTCGAGCTTCTCCGCAAGCGCGGCGCGCTTCTTTCCGCCGCGGACTATACGCACAGCTACCCGCACTGCTGGCGCTGCCACAATCCTGTGATCTTCCGCGCCACCGAGCAGTGGTTCATCCAAATGGATCAGGTCGCGCGCCCCGGAAAGGGCCTGGGAAGTGCCGCAACCAAATCTCTTCGCCAAGAAGCGCTCGAGGAAATTCGCAGGGTCAAGTGGATTCCCGCCTGGGGCCAGCAGCGCATGCACGACATGGTCTCTGGCCGGCCCGACTGGTGCGTTTCCCGCCAGCGCTTCTGGGGCGTGCCCATCATCGTTTTCTACTGCGACGCCTGCGGCAAGCAGCTCCGGGATTTCGCCGCTCTCCGCAATGTTATTCGCTGGTTCGAAAAAGAGGGCGCTGACGCCTGGTATCGCCATTCGCCGGAAGAATTGCTTCCCGCCGGAACGAAATGCTCGTGTGGCGCTGCCAAATGGCGCAAGGAGAACGACATTCTCGATGTCTGGTTCGATTCCGGCTCATCGAACCTGGCTGTCTTGACGGCGAAGGAGGGACTTACGGAAAACGGCGCGCCCTGGCGGCCGTCGGACGTTTATACGGAAGGCCCCGATCAGTACCGCGGCTGGTTTCAAAGTTCCTTGCTCGTCGCGGTCGGAATCAAGGATCAGGCGCCGTACAAAACAGTGGTCGGGCACGGCTGGACGCTTGATGAGCAAGGCCGCGCAATGTCCAAATCCCTCGGCAACGCGAGAGATGGGGCGCGGACCTCCTCCGCCTCTGGGTCGCTTCGGTGGAGTATCAGTCGGATGTGCGCATGTCCGAGCGCGTCATGACCCAGCTCTCCGAAGCCTATCGCAAAATTCGCAACACCTTCCGCTTCGCGCTCATCAACGTAAGTGATTTCGACTCTTCGCGCGACGCGCTTCCGGCCGGCGAAATGGAAGAGCTCGATCGCTGGATGCTCGAGCGCGCCGCCGAACTCGTCAAGAAATGCCGCGACTGGTGCGAGGCCTATGAATTCCACCGCGTCTATCACGCCATCCACGATTTTTGCGTCGTGGACCTCAGCGCATTCTACTTCGACGTATTGAAAGATCGCCTTTACACCAAGGCGCCGCGCAGCAAAACTCGCCGCTCCGCCCAAACCGCCATCTACAAAATCACCAGCGCTCTCGTTCGCCTCCTCGCGCCGATCCTCGTCTTCACCGCCGAAGAAATCTGGAAGCATCTGCCCAAGCAATCGGGCGATCCGGCCAGTATTCATATGTCCGTTTTCCCGAACGAATCCGATCTCGGCACTGGTCTATCGCCGAAACAGATGGTGAATTGGGAGAGACTGCTCAACCTTCGCCGAAGTGTTCTAATCTCGCTTGAGGAAGCTAGAAAACACAATGACATATCAGCATCACTTGAAGCCAAGGTTCGACTAACGGGAGCGGCCAAAGAAGATGTTGAGTTATGGCGCGCTTACAAGGCGTGGCTGCCCGCGCTTTTCATTGTCTCGCAGGTGGAAATAGACGAGCCGTCAGATATCGTCGCGTTTAATCCTGGCGTTTCCCGCGCAGATGGGAAGAAGTGCGAACGCTGTTGGAACTATTCCAGGCACGTTGGCGAGAACTCGCGTTACCCGACGATTTG
>QHYP01000201.1:5268-5675 GCA_003224195.1 Acidobacteriota bacterium
TCCGAAGCCCTCGTGGAAATCGAGGGAGAGCAAGTTTCCGTCTAGGAGCGCAGCATGCCTGCCTGCCGCAGGCGGGCTGCGCCCCTATAAATGGTGAATGATTGCGCTTGACCGCCCGCATTCGCTGGCTCTGGCTCACTCTCGCCGTCGTCTTCCTCGACCGCGCCACCAAAGCCTGGTTCGAGACGCAAACACCCGAAGGTTATCGCCGCGAGCTTCTCCACAATTTCGTCTATCTTGTTCACAGCCGGAATCCGGGTATCGCTTTCGGCGTCTTCTCTGATTCCAGCTCGGCGTGGATGAGGCTCGCATTGATTGCCGGCTCGGTTCTCGTCATCGGCATCCTCTCTTGGCTTCTCGTCACAGGACATGGCGGCCGCCTCACTGCCGCCGGCCTGGCTCTTCTT
>QHYP01000081.1 GCA_003224195.1 Acidobacteriota bacterium
TGCGTTCCTCAGAGCGAGGCGGCAGAAGTGGCGCGAGGATGCGACGAATCTCGACGAGACGCGTTTGCGCGCGCGCATTCGCCGGCGGCTGCTCCCGCTGCTGGAAAAACAGTTTCAGCCGGCCACGGTAGTGCATCTTGCAAAGCTGGCGGAACTGGCCCGTGAAGACGAAGCGGTCTTGGATGCGCTGGTGGAGGAGCGCTTTGCAAGACTGGTCGAGCGAAAAGAGGGCGGTGCGAAAATTCGCGTTGCGGACTTGCTGGAACCGTGGGGAGCAGGAGATTTCACCGCGAAATGCATGGAGAAGAAAGAGGGCTTCGTAGCCTTGAGCAAGAGGTTGGTGCGGCGCATCGTGAAACAGTTGAAATCGCGGACCGGACAGATCTCCTCGGGACACGTGGAAGCGGTGCTGGAGTTGGCCCGGCAGGGACAAAGTGGGAAGCGGTTGATTCTGCCGGGCGACGTGGAAGTGCGGCGCGAACTGGACGCGCTGTCGTTTTTGAGCGCCGCGTGTGACACCGCGGAGAGGAAAACGCAGCCATCGCGGGGCGGCTCCAGGAACAACTCTGGGCTGACCAGCGTCTATGAATACGAGGTGATGCTCGGCAGCGGGGGTGCGGTGGTTCGCGTCCCGTGGCTGGGTTGCGCATTCCGCCTCAGGGTGATTGACTGGCCTCGCGAGGCGCGAGAGACTAAGCTAGAGGGGGTGGCCCTGGACCGCGACCGGCTGCGCAGCCCTCTCGTGTTGCGGAATTGGCGTCCCGGGGACGCGTATCGACCGGCGGGACACAGCCGCCCGCACAAGCTGAAGCGCATGTTTCTGGAAAAGCGGGTCAGCCGGTGGGAGCGGGAAAGCTGGCCGGTGCTGACCAGCGGCGGCTCCATCGTTTGGGCCCGGGGCTTTCCCGTGGCGGCAGAATACGCGCCGACCCCGCAGACCCAGGCGGGATTGGTGATCGCCGAGGTGAGAGATTGAGCGCCCGTTCGCGTGTGAGCTATTCCGCCTCCCGGATAGCAAAGCAGGTTGTGGCTTTGGGACGGGCCATCGAACGGGAGTACAAAGGCCGTCGGCTGGATGTGGTCATCACGCTGGACCGGGGTTTTGTGTTCGCTGCGGATCTGATCCGGCAGCTTAGGTGCCGCGTGGTTTGCCACTTCGTGCGGGAGGATGTGCGCGACGTGGACCACGACGGGCACGCGCGGCGCGAAGTTTTTTTCGGAGCGCGGCCGGACTTGAAAGGGCGGGACGTGCTCTTGGTGGATGCAGTGCTCGATAGCGGCGTGACCCAGGAGTTTCTCCTGCGCCGGCTCGGCGAAAGCCGGCCACGCTCGCTGCGGTTGGCGGTGCTGCTCGACAAGACGGCTCGCCGCAAAGTGAACCTTGAGCCGGATTACTTTGCTTTCCGCACCGCATCTAATCAGGTATGGACCGGCTACGGCCTGGCGGGAAGCAGCGGGCGTGGCCAAAATCTGAGGGACCTCTTGAGAGGCGGGAGAAACGCTGTCGGCCAGCGGAGCCGGCGCAGACGCAAGTAGTCACGGCGGCTGGTTCGCGCGACTGACGGGATTTTGAGTACGAGGGCAACGTGAACTCGAGTTCGACGGCAAAAACAATTCTCTTCTGGATCTCGATCGTCTTCCTGGGCGTGATGCTCTGGAAGCTGGTCTCCGCCAGCGGGCAATCCGCGCGCGATGACGAACCCAGCTACAGTGAATTCATGGCCAAGGTGGACGCCGGTCAGGTGAAAGAGGTCACGATGTACCTCTCACCGAACAGCTACGAGCTGCAGGGAGAGTACCAGATACCGGCGAACCGCAAGTTCCGCATCACCATCTTCAAGGAAGGCGCCCCGGACCTGACCAAGACGCTGCGCGACAAAGCGGTGAAGATCAGCGTGAGAGAGGTTCGCAGCGGCGACTGGATCCTGATGCTGGTCAACGTCGCGCCGCTCGTGCTGCTCGTGGGATTCTGCCTCTTCCTGATGCGACAGATGCAGGCTGGCGGAAACAAAGCCTTGAGCTTTGGCAAGTCCAGGGCTCGGCTGCTTTCCGCGCAGCAAAAGAAGGCCACGTTCAAGGACGTTGCGGGAACGGATGAAGCGAAAGAAGAGCTGCAGGAAATCATCGAGTTTTTGAAAGACCCGCAAAAGTTCCAGAAGCTCGGCGGGCGCATCCCGAAGGGGGTCCTGTTGGTGGGACCCCCGGGGACGGGCAAAACGTTGCTGGCGCGCGCAATTGCGGGTGAAGCGAACGTGCCCTTCTTCTCTATCTCCGGCTCGGACTTCGTGGAGATGTTCGTCGGAGTGGGTGCCAGCCGCGTCCGCGACCTCTTCGAGCAGGGCAAGAAAAACGCGCCGTGTATCATTTTCATCGACGAGATTGACGCGGTCGGTCGGCATCGCGGCGCCGGCCTCGGCGGCGGGCACGACGAGCGTGAACAGACGTTGAATGCGCTCCTCGTCGAAATGGACGGCTTCGAATCGAACGAAGGCGTCATCCTGATCGCGGCGACGAACCGGCCGGACGTGCTCGATCCCGCGCTGCTGCGGCCGGGGCGCTTCGACCGGCGCGTGGTCGTGGCGCGGCCAGACGTGAAAGGCCGCGAAGAGATTCTCCGCGTGCACACGCGCAAGGTCCCGCTGTGCGATGATGTGGACCTCTCCATTATTGCGCGCGGGTCCCCCGGATTTTCAGGCGCGGACCTCGCCAACCTTGTCAATGAAGCGGCGCTATGGGCCGCGCGGCAGAATCGGAAGTTCGTGACTATGGCGGACTTCGAAATGTCCAAGGACAAGGTTCTCATGGGCGTCGAGCGCAAGTCCCTGATCCTGTCCGACGAAGAGAAGCGCAACACCGCCTATCACGAAGCCGGCCACGCGCTGGTCGCGGCGAAGACGCCCGGCGCGGACCCGGTGCACAAGGTGACCATCATCCCGCGCGGGATGGCGCTCGGCGTGACCATGCAGTTGCCGACCGACGACAAGCATTCGTACACGAAAGAACATCTCGAAGCGATGCTCGCCGTGCTCATGGGCGGCCGCACGGCCGAAGAACTCTTCCTTGGGCACCTCACCACGGGCGCGGGCAATGACATCGAGCGCGCCACCGAGATTGCGCGAAACATGGTCTGCGAATGGGGCATGAGCAACCTCGGCCCGCTGGCCTACGGCAAGAAGGAAGAGGCCATCTTCCTGGGCCGCGAGATCACGCAGCACCGCGACTACTCCGAAGACACCGCCATCCAGATCGACAAGGAAGTGAAGCTGATTGTCAACGCCGCTTACGAAAGAGCCAAACAGATCCTGACAACGAACCGGGAGACGCTTGAGAACGTCGCCCAGGCCCTGCTCGTCCGCGAAGTGATCGATGCGAATGAGGTGAAATTGATCATGGAAGGCAAGCCGCTGCCGGAAAAGCCGCGCACACCGCCGCCACCGCCTCCGCAGGCCGCGCCGGGAACGGACCCGAAGCTCGTGCGGCCGGACATGCGGCCCGCGCCAGGCTTCGCCCGCGGTGAAAATCCCGCCAAGGCGTAGCCGAAACGACATCCCGAACTGACTCCTGGGCGCAGCCCGCCGTGGCGGGCGCCCCGACTTTTTTGCCCAACAGGCGTAAAATGGGGACATGGCAAAGAGTGTGGACAAGCCGGTTCAAGTGACCTGCCCCTGCTGCCACGCGAAGCTGACTATCGACGCGGCACTCAGCGTGGTGCTCTCGCACGAGGAGCCGCCGAAAAAAGGCCCCGACGTGGATCTGACCGATGCGCAGAAAATCCTGGCCGAACAGCAGCGGCAGCGCGAGGACAAATTCCGCGATTCGTGGTTTGAGGAATCACACAAGGAAGACATTCTGGCCAAGAAGTTCGAAGAGGCCATGAAAAAGGCCAAGGACGCCCCCGCCGAAAAACCGATCCGCGACTTCGACCTGGACTGAAAGTATGTGACTCGTGATTGCTGAAGGGCGAGGCACTCATCTTTCCTGATTCCACTGTAAAATCCCCCTCGCACGAGATGCTGGCACGAAAGAAGTTTCGGCTGAAGCTGCGCTCGGGGACGCTCGAGCTTGGCGAGCGCACCCTGGTAATGGGAGTGCTGAACGTCACGCCGGACAGTTTTTCCGACGGCGGACGGTTTCTCGACCCGGCGCGCGCCATCGAGCATGCCTTGGCGATGGAGCGGGCGGGCGCGGACCTGCTCGACATTGGCGGCGAATCCACGCGGCCTGGTTCGCTGGGCGTGTCGGAAGAGCGAGAACTGCAGCGGATTCTGCCTGTGCTGGAGGCCGCGCGCGGGCGTGTGCAGATTCCGATCTCGATAGACACCCGGAAAGCCTCCATTGCCGAAG
>QHYP01000082.1:0-4270 GCA_003224195.1 Acidobacteriota bacterium
TGGTTGCGTTTCCCAGAAAGAATTCTGAGAGCCCTCCGAGCGCTTTGGCACGGAGGGTTTTTCGTTTCTCCCCTCCGCGCTGCCCGAGTCGAACACCACGTAATTCTTGACGGCGTGCGTGTGTACCCTGCCGTTTCGGTGAGCCGCATTTCGCGCGCCGGGCTTCAGGTGAGGCAACCATGGCAGAACTGTACCAACTACGCTGCCGCGAATGCGGCAAACTCTCGGGCAATGCCCCACGCTCATTCTGCGAAGACTGCTTTTCCCCCCTCGAAGTAACCTATGACTACGACGCGCTGAAAAAGTCCTTCCGCCGCGACGCGCTCGCCGCCCGCCCGCTCAACATCTGGCGCTACGCCGAACTGCTTCCCCTCCCCGAAAATTTCCGTCCGTCCCTTCCGGTTGGCGGCACCCCGCTCGTCCCCGCGCCTCGTCTTGCCAAGGATTGGGGCCTCGCTAATCTTTACATCAAAAACGACGCCGTCTGCTTCCCCACGCTATCTTTCAAAGACCGCGTCGTCGCCGTCGCGCTCGCCACCGCCAGGGAATTCGGCTTCCACACCGTCGGCTGCTCCTCCACGGGCAATCTCGCCAACGCCGTCGCTGCGCAGGCCGTCCGCTCTGGCCTCCACGCTTGGATCTTCATTCCTGCCGACCTCGAGCCCGCAAAAATTCTCGCCACCGCCGTCTATGGCGCGCGCATCGCGCGCATCGCCGGCAACTACGATCACGTCAGCCGCTTGTGCGCGCAAATCGCCGACAAATTCCACTGGGGCCTCGTCAATGTCAACCTGCGTCCCTATTACGCCGAAGGTTCGAAAACTCACGGCTTCGAAATTGCCGAGCAGCTCGGCTGGCGCTTGCCCGACAACGTTGTCGTGCCCATGGCCGGTGGTTCGCTCATCACAAAAATTGCCAAAGCCTTTCGCGAATTGGTCCACATCGGCTGGGTCGAGCCCAAGCCCGTCCGCTTCTTCGGCGCGCAAGCCGATGGCTGCTCGCCCATTTCTACGGCCGTCAAGCGCAACCTCGCCCGCTTCGAGCCGCAGAAGCCGAACACCATTGCCCGCTCCCTCGCCATCGGCAACCCCGCCGACGGTCCCTACGCCATCAAGGAAATCCGCGAAAGTGGCGGCTGGGCCGAGGACGCAACCGACGCGGAAATCGTCGCCGCTATCCGCAAGCTGGCAGTAACCGAAGGCATCTTCACTGAGACTGCCGGCGGCGTAACCTCCGCGGCGGCTGAAAAACTCGTCCGCCAGGGTCGCATCGGCCGGAACGAAACAACGGTTCTCTGTATCACCGGCAACGGTCTAAAGACCACTGACGCGCTTACGGGCGAATTCCCGGCCGAAGAAGCCATCGCCCCGCGCCTCGACGCCTTCGAAGCCTACCTCGAAGGCCGTCTCGCCGGCGCTGCAACTGCAACCTAGTACCGTTCCAACTTTTTGAAGCTAACTTTTTTCTCCGCAGAGAAGCAGCAGCAGGGAGGTTTGGCAGCGGGTATTTGGCTCGCCTGAGGCGAGTTGGAACGGCACTAGCCACGGTGTTTCGCAGCTTTGCTTGTTCCACTGGAGATTCTGACTATTGACTATCAACTATGAACTGAGTTTGGGTAACTTGTTCAGGAGGGTCGAACCGAAATGCCTGTGACCATCGAAATCCCCACGGCGTTCCGCCGCTTCACCGACGGTTTGCCCCGTGTGGACTGTAGCGCCGGCACAATTGCCGACGCCCTCAACGACCTCACCGCCCGCTTCCCCGCTCTTTCCCGCCACATCCGCGACGACCAGGGGCAAATTCGCCAATTCCTCAATGTCTACCTCAACGAAGAAGACATTCGCTTCCTCGGCGGCGAATCCTGCGCCCTCCGCGACGGCGACCGCGTGATGCTCGTCCCCTCGATCGCCGGCGGCTAACCGCCTTCTGCGGGCCGCTCCAAACAAATCCCCAGGAACCTTCGTCAAGCTGATTGCGTATCTCTGGTCAATGGGAGGTGTGCCCATGCGCCCGCTTTACCGCTTCTTGGCCCTGCTTGCCCTTTTCTGCCCCGCCGCTCACGCCCAAACTAAGCTCGAAGCCACCGACCTCGCAACCCATCCCTTTTCCGCGGACTTTCCCTCCGGCGGCCAAATTCGCATGCACATTCGCTCGGGCGAAATCCGTATTCTCGGCTCGGAGGATGACAAAATCACCGTCGAACTCAGCGGCAAAAACGCCGCCGACGCCAAAGACCTGAAAGTGCGTCTCGAGCGCTCCGGCGATCAAGCCAACTTGCGCGTCAGCGGCGGCCCACGCAACGACCTCACCATCACGATTCACGCCCCCAAGAACTCCGGTTTGTTCGTACGCATCCCTGCGGGCGACGTGGAGGTGCAAGGCTTCACCGCCAATAAGGACGTGGAGGTTCACGCTGGGGAATTGCGCCTCGCCGTTGGAGACGCCACCGACTACTCGCACGTGGACGCATCCGTGCTCGCGGGTGAAGTGGATGGTGATCCCTTCGGTGAGTCGAAAGGCGGTTTATTCCGTGGCTTCAAAAAAGAGGGCGCGGGAAAGTACCGACTCCACGCCCATGTCGGCGCCGGTCAGTTGACCCTGAAATAGCTTCCTGGCGTCTTGCGTCAGTTTCCCGCCGGCGTCTGCAGCCAACGAGCCATCCTGCGCCAAACAGGTGGCCGCCGCGGGCGGGCGGCGGCCTGTTCCGGCCAGGTCGCAGGAAGTTCTTCCGACGAACCTCCCTGCCCACGAATCGCTTCGGAGAAAGACACGCTCCGCCGCGCATCCGCTTCTTCCTGCGCAGTCTGAATAGCCCGCAGCGCCTTCCGGCCAATCCATATCAGCGTCGCCAGGATGGCGAACTGCATGAACAGGCTGCCCGTTTCGAACCAATAACTCTGCACAAAATCGAGAATTTCGCTCATGACAGTCCCCCGAGACACCTAAGTCTTAAACACAAAAAGTTTACGATGTGTATTGCCCCCAAAAAACTGGCAGCAAGGCCAAGAAACGGTCAGGTGTTGTACCCTGCCCTCACGGCCCACCATTGCCCCTGGAGCCAAGTCGGTATAGTCTCCCGTCAGAACCGCGGCGGGCGCCCGCCATGCCGCAGCGGTTTTCATCCCCAACCAGCGGAGGCCGCCATGTCAAACACACCGAAATCCACTTACACCGCGCCAAATCCTGGGATGAACCCGCCCGACCGCCGCGCCTTCCTCCAAGGTGCCGTTGCCTCCGCCGCGGCCCTTGCCCTGCCCCGCTGGACTCGGGCAGACGCGCATCCGGCCGCCAGCGACCTCGACGCCATCAACAAAGAAATCGAGAAGCGCCACGACGAGTCCGTCCAACGCCTCCAGGAGTGGATCCGCCAGCCCTCCATCGCTGCCGAAAACCGCGGCATGAACGAGGGCTGCGAACTCACCATGCGCCTCCTGCGCGACGCCGGTTTCGACCGCGTCGCCAAAATCCCCACCGACGGCCAGCCCGGCATCTTCGCCACGCTTGACTCCGGCGCTCCCCGCACTCTCGGCCTCTATTTCATGTACGACGTCAAGCAGGCCGACCCGCACGAATGGTCTTCGCCGCCGTTTGAAGCCGCCCTTGTGGATAAACCCGGCCTCGGCAAAGCCCTTATCGGCCGCGGCGCCGTCAACCAGAAGGGTCCGGAAGCGAGCTTCCTCGCCGCCCTCCACGCCATTCGCGCTGCCGGTCGCAAGCTGCCCGTTAACTTCGTCTTCGTCGCCGAAGGCGAGGAAGAGATTGGGTCGCCCCACTTCCCGCAGGTCGTCCATCGCTCGGAAGTGCAATCCGCCCTCAAAAAGTGCCTCGGCATCTTCATGCCCTTCGCCGCACAGGACCCCGACGGAGACGTCAGCATTTTCCTCGGGGCCAAGGGCGTCATCGAGTGCGAACTCGTATCCAGCGGCGAACGCTGGGGCCGCGGCCCGCGCCGCGACATTCACTCCAGCAACAAAGCCCGCGTGGACAGCCCCGCCTGGCACCTCGTCGAAGCCCTTGCCACTCTCGTCTCCCCCGACGGCAACGACCCCGCCATTGACGGCTTTGCCGCGAAAGCCCGCCAGCTCTCCTCTGCCGAAAAGTCCATGATCGCCGAAGCCGCCCGCCGCCTCGACGAAAACTCCGCCAAGAAGCTCCTCGGCGTCCAGCACTGCGTTCATGACGTCGGCTGGAGCGAATCCCTCGAGCTCCTCACCTCGCGCCCGACCGTCAATATCGAAGGCCTTGTGGGCGGTTACACGGGCCCCGGCGG
>QHYP01000082.1:4346-4876 GCA_003224195.1 Acidobacteriota bacterium
GCGGCTTCGGCGACATCGAAGTCAACATGACCGGCGGCTACGACCCCACCAGCACGCCCGCCGACTCCTCCATCATCCAAACCTCGGTCGCCGTCTATCACAAGAACGGCATCGATCCGGTCCTTCTTCCGCGTCTTGCCGGCTCCTGGCCCGGCTACGTCTTCACCGGCGACCCCCTGCGCCTCCCCGCGGGCCACTTCGGCCTCGGCCACGGCAGCGGCGCCCACGCTCCCGACGAATACTACGTCATCGAGTCGAGCAACCCGAAGGTCCAGGGCATCGACGGCGCCGTCCGCTCCTACGTCGAGTATCTCTTCGCCCTCGCCCAAGCAACCTAACGCGATCCTTTGTACAGCTCGGATGCTTACCCGGGCCGCATTTACAAGCTCAGCCTGGAAGGAAAAGTCCTTGGCCTACACGTCGAGTCCGGCAAACAGCTCAAGCAGTTCGGCTGGATTCACGAAATGGCCTGCCCGTCGGAAAACGAGCTCTACGTCGCCGAATTGTTGAATTGGCGCGTGCAGAAGCTA
>QHYP01000083.1:0-6377 GCA_003224195.1 Acidobacteriota bacterium
TGTCGGGAATCGGCGTCGGCAGAATGACGTCGAACGCGGACAAGCGATCTGTGGCCACGATCAGCAGCCGGTCCCCCAGATCGTAGATATCGCGAACCTTGCCGCGGGCGATGGGCGAAACTCCCGCGAACTGAGTCTCTCGAACGACACGATGCACAGGAGTGGCGGCCACAGGAATCCTCGGCTGGGAAAACAGGACGCTATTCTAACGCAGGGCGACGCCAAGTCAATGTTCGATCGGGTCGCGGTCGTGTGGAAAAAGTGCAGCGCGCTGCGCCCATGTGAGAAATGAATTCGGCGGCCCGAATTTCGGTGATCGAGATTCGGTTACGCCGCCGACGCCGCGTGCTTCGGCTTGGGCGCCTCTTCGTCTTCCCAGCGCACGGAGACAATCTTCGACACGCCGGGCTCCTGCATCGTCACGCCGTAGAGCACTGAGCCCATCTCCATCGTCCGCCGGTTGTGCGTCACGATGATGAACTGCGTCCAGCCGCGTGAAGCGTCCGACATTCGCTTCGTCCAGCGGCGCGTCCACTTCGTCCAGGATGCAGAACGGGCTGGGCTGATACCGGAAGATCGCGATGAGCAGCGCCAGCGCCGTCATCGCCTTCTCGCCCCCGGAGAGCAGCAGCACATTCTGAAGCTTTTTTCCCGGCGGTTGCGCCACCATGTCGATACCCGCGTCGCCCGAGCTGTCGGGTTCGGTCATCCGCATTTCGCCCGTGCCGCCGCCAAAAATCGCGTGGAACGCTTCGGCAAAATTGTTGTTGATGACCGCAAACGCCTGCTCGAAACGTTCGCGCGAGACCTGATCCAGTTCCGTGATCGCCTGTTGCGTATCCGCAATGGATTGCAGCAGGTCGTCCCGCTCGCGTGTCAGGAACGCGAACCGCTGCTCGCACTCGTTGTATTCCTCGAGCGCCATCATATTCACCGGGCCCATCGCCTCGATTCGCGCCTTCATCTCGCGGAAATTCGTCTCCGCCGCGGCCAGCTCTTCTCCGCCGAGAAGCGCCGTCTCCGTCGCAATCAGGTCCTCCGGCTGCGCATTCACCTCCGCCATGCACGTCTCGCGCAGGTGTTGCCGGTCCGAATCGTTGCGCGCGCGCTCGATCTCCACTCCGCCTTTTTCCTCGCGCAACTCCTGGAGTGATTGCCTCCCCAGCCGCAGGTGATCGTCCACTTGCGTCACGCGCGTGCGCCCCGACTCCCATTCCTGCTCGAGTTCCTTCTGCCGCGCTTCGAGCCGCGTTTTCTCCGCCCGTAGCGTCCCCACTTGCCGCCCCAGCTCTTCGCTCTGCCGCCGCAGCGTCGCAATTTCTTCTTCCACGCTCGTCTGCTGGAGCCGCAGCGCGCCTTCGCGCCGCTCGATCTCTTGTCTCTCTTCCTCGAGTCGCGCCGCCAGCGCTTCCGCAGCGGTCAATCGCTCTGCCAGTCCCGCCTGCTCGGCGCGTGCCCCGGCGAGCTGTTCGTGCTCTCTCTGAATTTTCTGCCGCAGCGCGGCCAACTCTTCTGACAGCCGCGTGCTCTCCGTATCGGCCGCGTTGCGGGCTGTGGCCGCTGCGGCGTGCTCCTGCTGCGCCCGCGCCGCGCGTTCGCGCGCTGCGTCCACCTCGCGCCGCACGCGTGTCAGTTCGTTCTGGCAAACGGTCAATTCCAGACCCAGCCGCGCCAGTTCCGCCTGCATCTGTTCGTGCCGGTGCGCCGCGTTCAAAACCGCGTGCTCCGCCTCGCGGTGTTGCTCCGCGATCTTCTCAATCGACTGTTCGTCCGCGCGCAACTCCGCGGCAATTGCCTCGAGCGAGGATTGCGCTTCCCTCGCGCGGCGTTCGAGCTGCACCCATTCTGCCTCCAATCCGCGCAGCTCGCGCTTCATTCCCAGCGGCCCCGCCTCGTCTGGGCGCCCGCCCGTCACCGTCCGCCCCTGGTAGCAGGTGCCGTCTGGCAGCACGAACGCGTATTGCGGATGCTCGCGCGCCAGCTTTTCAGCCGCCGTCGCGCTGTCCGTCAAAAATGCGGACTTGAGCCGCGGCAAAAACTGTTTTGCTACCGATCCCAGCGGGTCGCGGAATTCCACCAGCTTGTCCAACCGCGACACAATTCCGTCTTCCGCGCGGAACCGGATGATCGGCTCGTATTCCGAAAGCCGCAAATTGTGCAGTGAATCCACAAAAAACGTCGCGCGCCCGCCCACCTCTTCGCGCAGCAGCGCGATCCCCGCTCTCGCATGGTCATATGTTTCCACGACCACGTATTCGAGCTCGTCTTTCAGGAACTGCTCCACTGCGTTCTCGTACTTCTCTTCGACTTCCGCGTAGTCCGCCAGCACCCCCACCGCGCGGAACCCTTTCCCCGGCCCGCTTTCGTTCGCCGCAAATAGTTTCTGCACCGCGTCCGCGGTGTAGGACCGGTCGTTCAAAATCGTTTGCAGCGTCTGCCGCCGTGCACGAACCCCCGCCAGCGCGTCCCGCAGCGATTCGGCCTCGCGGCCCGTTTCCGTCTGCCGCTCCCGAAGCGCCCCGATCCGCGCCTGCAAGTCCGCGCGCAACTGCTCGATTTGCTTCAGGTGTGCCGCGGCCGATTCCCACTCCATCGCGGCTCGCTCGCCGTCATTCCGCAATTGAATGGACGATTCGAGGTGCGTCGATTCCTCCGCTTCCAGCCGCCGCAACGCCTCGCTCTGATGCAGCAGCGCTTCCTCCGCCTGCCGCTGCTCGCCGTGGAGCCGGATCAGCGCCTCGCCCGCGTCCGCCGAGGACCGCCGCAGCTCTTCAATGTGCTGCTCGGTTTGCTGTGCCTGTTGGGCAAGCGTCTGCCCAAGTGCTGCCAGCTCTTCCACCCGCGCGGATTTCGCGGCCGCTTCTTCGCGCAGTGCCGCAACTGCTTTCTCCTGCGCCGTGCTCTGCGCCAGCCACTCCGCGGTCTGTCCGGCCGTCTGCGCGGCTTCGCTCGCGATCTGCTGCCCGCGCGCCGCCAGTTCCTCGCTTCGTTGCCGGTTGAACACGATGCGGTTCTCGGCGCGGTCCAGTTCGAGCGCCGTCAGCCCGAGCGTGTTCTGGTTCTGCCGCAGCTCCGCGTCAAGGGAATAAATCCGCTGGCTCACCCGCTCCTGCTCCTGCTCTTGCTCCCGCAGCCGCGTCGCGCGCTCATTCTCCGTGCGCGCAAGCTCCGCAAGCCGGCTCGCCAGCCGCTCCGCCTCGCTATCCAATTCGCGCGCCTTGCTCGCCAGCACCTGCCGCACGATCGCCCGCATGTGCTCGCGAATCTCGGAATATCGCCGCGCCTTCGCCGCCTGCCGCTTCAGCGAGCCGAGCTGCTTCTCGACTTCGACGATGATGTCGTTCACCCGCGCCAGATTCGCCTTGGAAGATTCCAGCTTCGCTTCCGCCAGCCGCTTCTTCGTCTTGAACTTCGTTACGCCAGCGGCCTCTTCGATGATCGCGCGGCGCTCCATTGGCTTGCTTGAAAGGATCATTCCGATGCGGCCCTGTTCGATGATGGCGTAGGAGTCCGGCCCCAGCCCGACGCCCATGAACATTTCCTGGATGTCGCGCAACCGCGCCACGCGCCCATTGATCAGGTATTCGCTTTGTCCCGAACGATACAGACGCCGGCTCACCACCACTTCGCCGGGCCGCGCAACCGGCGCCGGCGCCTCCGCAGCTTTCTTCCTCCGCCGGGGATTCGATTCGACTCCCGCCGGCGCGCCGCTCAGTGAATCGTCGCTTGCTGCTGCATCAGCCGGCGAGTTGACCCCGACCCTGTCGGGGTCACCCTTGAAGTTGACCGCGGAGCTTACCCCGACCTGTCCCGGCCCGGTCGGGATAAGATCGGGGCGGTCACGCGTAAAACCAACGTTTTCGGCGCTGGCTGTTTCTGCAATCGGCCCAGCCATTTCGCCGCTTTCAGCAGGACCTGCATTCCCCGCTTCGCCTTCAACTGCCGCGCCTTCCAGCACAAACCGCGCCGCCTCCGCCAATTCCGGGTCTTCCAGCGTGATGGTCACTTCCGCCAGGCCCATCGGCGGACGCTTCGTCGTTCCGTTGAAGATGCAGTCCGCCATGCGCTCGGCGCGCAGCGTTTTGTGGCTCTGCTCGCCCAGCACCCAGGAAACCGCGTCCACCACGTTCGATTTCCCGCAGCCGTTCGGCCCGACGATGCACGTGATCCCGCTCCCGCTGAACGTGACCGCGGTCCGCTCGCAGAACGACTTGAAGCCTGTGATCTCGACTTTTCTCAGCTTAAGCAAGGTTCCCTCTGTTTCTCTCGTATGCCGTCGGAACGGCAAACGTCGCCCCAAGCCACGAGAGACGTGCTCTTCTTCGCCGTCTGGAGGAGGAAGCAGCGAACCAAAGCGCAACCGCTATGCGGTTGCCCTTAAAAACGTTTGGCAGGTACCTAGTCAGAGGCCCAGCCGCCTGGCGCGTCGACCGCTTCGCGGTCGCACAAGAAATTAACCGCTTCGCGGTCGCATTTGGTACGGATGGCGGTACAATCCGAAACGCTAACATGGAGCCTTCTGCCTGTAAAGCCAAACTCTCTCGCGATGCCCGTGTCGTTACCTCTCCCGATAACGCCTGCTTTGAACTTCGGCCCGGCAAGGCCCGCTCTTGAATCTGATGCCGCTGCCACACTCAAACGCCGCCTCGGCCGCCAACTCTCCTCCCAGCCCATCGCCTCCCGTAGGAGCACGATACATCGTGCCCTTCTCGTGACTTGCCTTCATTCTTTTCTGCCGCTCCTGCGCTATAATCGGTGGAAATTGCGAGTGGTCGATCGCTCTGCGATCGCACACCAAATTGATCGCTCTGCGGTTGCACGGCAAATTGACCGCCGTGCGGCCGCGCAGAAAGAGGTCGCCATGCACGCTGATCGTGTGGAACTCTCTTGGGATTCCGCCAAGTCGAAGTGGCTGGTTCGCATTCAGGCGGGCGACGAGGTCATTCGCCGTCATTCCGCTCTGCCCAAGGATGCGGACGAACAGGCGCTCCGTTCGCTCGCCCAAAAAACTGTCCAGGACGAAGGCTACGAGCCTGTCCCCGCCGAACTCACCATCCGCCGCTGACCGTTTCGTCTCGACGGTGGCACAGCCCCGCAAATCCGCTTACGGCCTTCCTACGACCCGTTCGATCGGGTATTCCTTCATCGGCCCATCGACCTTCTTAAACGCAATCGCCGGAAAGATGTACGCTTTTGCGTTCGCGTCCCATCGGTAGCCCGCTCGGAACCGCCACAACTTCCCGGAAGCTGTCGGCCACTCGATCAGCAGATGAGGATGCCGGGGATCGATTCTCATGGAGGTCTTCCCAAAATCCAGAAGCCAAATCTTGCTCGGCGGCCGGGCGCTTTCGATGGTCAACATTCGCTGAATCCAGCACCCGGCTCTCCCAAGCAGCCGATGGTCTGGACCTTCGTGCGGGCAATCTTGCCCCGCCCATCCGAGACAAAATCCCAATGCGATCAGTAAACCGGCTGATGCTTTCTTCCAGTCGCGCGCCCGGTTCATTCATTTCATCCTCTTCGAAGAATAGGCAACGGTCGCGAGCCTTTTCGATGGACTAAAAGTGCCAATAAGCCGGTACCAGGGTCATAGCAGTACCGATTCCGAGCGCCCGGCGCCTGCCCGCCGCAGCTTGCCTGCTGCCTCCGTGCGGTAGGCAGCGGATTGCTGGGGATCCATGGACACTTTCGCAACGCAATGCGTTTTCTGATGTCCCCGGGCGCGACTCGTTGATGTAAAGTCTAAGTGATCTTCACGCTCGAAAAGGAAATTCCGACATGCCTAAAATCGCGGCTGTGGCAGTTCTGGGGTTCGGAATGGCGCTCGCATCCCCGCAGCAATCTAGACAAGACGCGATACTGGGGTGCTTTGAACGTTGTAGAAGCGAAGCTTCCCACTCCGAGCTGCAAGCGGTGGAGATCCACAACCTGGAGAGAGAATGCGTGCGCGCGATTCAGTTGAACAACGGTACCTTCTTCCGCCGTGTCCTCAGCGACGATTTCGTCGGCACACTCTCTCACGGCCAGCCGGTGAACAAGACTCAGTGGATTGATATCGTCGAGTCGCCGGCGCTCAAATATCAGTCCTTTACCATGTCTGGGATCGGCGTCCGCTTCTATCAGGACACTGCTGTTGCCACTTCCGTCTGGTCATTTTCTGGCGTCTACGAGGGCCGACGCGTGACCGGCCAGCTTCGCGCCATCCATGTGTATGTGAGCGGCTCAGGGGGATGGCATGTCGTCGCCAGTCAGGCGACCAACCTCCTTCCCCCCATGGGACAGCCGCTGTAGGCCGGGTAGCCTGGACACCGCGCAGGGCAAGGTCAGGGTGCCCCACTCGTGCGGAGCCGACTGAGGTCACCATCTTTGTGTTCTCC
>QHYP01000083.1:6449-6951 GCA_003224195.1 Acidobacteriota bacterium
CGCTTTGCACGAACGACGTAATTCCGGAACGGGCGTCCTCCGGGTGCTCGGCTCGCCTTTGATATAATCGCCTCTCTTTTTCCACTCGTAATCGGAGCCATCTTGATGTTACGCCAGCATGTTCCCTGGTGGCTGTACGTGGTGGCGGCGTCGTTCTGCGGGTACTTTGCTCTCATCGTTTACGTTGATTTCTGGGGGCCGACGCGGGTGGGCATCGAAGCTGAATACAGAGACGGACGAATGGTGTTGCGGGATGTTCTCCCCAATTCCGCAGGCGCCCGGGCGGGCCTGCGGCCCGACGACCGTGTGGTGAGTGTGGAAGGGCAGCGCATTCAAGGCGGTCGGGACTGGGTGCGGGTGGCGAGTAACTTCGAAGTGGGCATACCGCGACGATTCGAGATTGAACGGGCGAACAAAAATCTAGAAGTTGTGCTGACCCTCGGACGACGCCCCTTGCAGTGGCCCGATCCTGCTTCGCTCACACTCTACGCCGGTCGAGTTA
>QHYP01000083.1:7077-9753 GCA_003224195.1 Acidobacteriota bacterium
CGACACTTGCCCGCGCCGATCGGGATTCTGCTATGGATCGCCTTCGCTAGTGGTGTTCTCGTGGCCGTTATATTTTTTACTTTTTTCGCCGTGTTCCCACGCAAGCTGTTCCGCTCGCGTTGGCCCTTGTCTGTGGCATGGGCATTGGGCTTGGCTGCCGTGCTACCAGACTTCTTGGAAGTGTATCAGCAGGTTTATGCGCCCGAACATGTAACGGGAATGTGGGAGAAGCTGTTCTCGTTGCCATTCCCATCATGGCTTGTGTTCCTCGCGGCCGGGTTGATTGCTTTGGCCGTGAATTACCGCAGGCTCGAGGACCTCAACGAAAAGCGGCGGATACGCGTGCTCGTAGTGGGAACTTCAGTGGGGAGTTTGGGATATATACCTTTTCCCCTTTTTTTGTATTTCATTCCTCCCCGTTTCGCGAACATCTTCTTCTCCAGCCCCGCTCCGATCGTATGCGCTTTCCTTTTCCTTCTCATGCCGCTCTCATTTGCTTATGCTCTGCTACGCCACCGGTTGTTCGACATTCGCGTAATACTGCGGCAAGGCTTGCAATATGCGCTGGCCCGCAGGGTCGTATTGGCGGCGGTTCCGCTGCTGGCGGCGCTTCTGCTCCTGGACCTCTGGTTGCACGCCGACCAGCCGCTCGCCGCCATCCTCCGGGCGCACGGCTGGGTGTACGCCGGCCTGGCCGGGTTGGCGCTTCTGGCGCACTCCCAGCGACGAAAATGGCTCGAATCGCTTGACCGGCGCTTCTTCCGCGAGCGCTATGACGCCCAGCGGTTGCTGCGTGAGGTAGTCGAAGACGTGCGTGGGGCGCAAAGCTTCGAGCGCATGGCGCCGGGCGTGGTGGCGCGCATCGAGGCCGCACTGCATCCGGAATTTGCTGCCCTGCTGGTCCGCGAGCCGCGCCAGCCGGCCTATCGCGCTCTGGCTGTGACCCCGGCGGGGCACCAGCTCCCAGCGCTTTCGGCGCAGAGCAAGCTGATGGCATTAGTGCGCCTGCTCGGCAAGCCGCTTGAGATGCCGCACACGGATTCCGGATGGCTCCAGCAGAAACTCCCGCACGAGGAGACCGAGTTCCTCCGCCAAGCACGCATTGACTTGCTGGTGCCGGTGGCGGCGTCGCCCGAGCGCACCGAAGCGCTCCTGGTTCTTGGTGGGAAGCGTTCCGAGGAACCGTACTCGGGTGAAGACCAGGATCTGCTTGTCGCCATCGCTGCAAGTTTGGCAATCCTGCTCGAAAAACCCCCGGCAGAGGTGGCCCCCCGGCGCGATGTCTTCGAAGAGTGCCCCCAATGCGGAACCTGCTATGACAGCGGGATCACGCGCTGCGCGCGTGATTCCACCACCCTCGTGCCCATCGCGCTGCCCCGCTTGCTCGCAGGGCGCTATCAGGTGGAACGCCGCCTCGGCCGCGGCGGCATGGGCACGGTGTACGAAGCCTCGGACGTGGCGCTCGAGCGCCGTGTCGCCGTGAAAATGATCCGCGACGACCTGCTAGGCAGCGCCGAAGCCGCGGAGCGTTTTCGCCAGGAGGCGCGGGTCGCTGCAGCGTTTGCGCATCCCAATGTCGTGACGGTGCACGATTTCGGCCTGGTCGCGAATACGCGCGCTTTCCTCGTCATGGAGTTGCTCCAGGGCGTCACCCTTCGCCAAGAGTTGCATAAAGAGAGGAGCCTCCCACCCCGTCGCACTCTGGCAATTATGCAAGGTGTCTGCGCGGCAGTCGAGGCTGCCCACCAGCGGCAGTTGCTTCACCGTGATCTCAAACCGGAAAACATCTTTCTGGTCCGCGGCGACTCGCGCGAGACTCCCAAGGTACTTGATTTCGGCGTCGCCAAATTCTTGCCGAGCGCTACCGAGGAGGCTACCGTTGATACGGGCTCTGGCGTGTTGGTGGGAACGTTGCAGTACATGTCGCCCGAACAATTGCGTGGCGGCCCGGCCGCGCCGGCGTGGGATCTCTGGGCATTAGCGGTCGTGGCCTACGAGATGCTGACCGGCGCTCACCCGTACGCTGAACGCACCGCGGCTGAGTTGTGCCGGGCGGCGGCTGACGGACGTTTCATCCCAGTTACCGAGCGTCTGCCGGACGCGGGTCCCCGCTGGCAGAAGTTTTTCGAGCACGCCCTCGCACCCAGCCCAGAACGCCGTCCGCTTTCAGCGAAACTGTTCCTCGCCGAATTCGAGAGCGCCCTTGCATAGAACCCATCCGGTGGCCCTGTGCGCGGGATCTTCAGTGGCGCAGGTCTGCCCGCCGTAGGAGGGCTTGCCCTGAGCGGAGTCGCAGGGCACTCTTGCCTGTGCGCTTCGCTCCGGTTCCTTCACCTCTTCGCCCGTAGCGCCGCCCGGAACCTGTCCCGGCCCGGTCGGAAGGGCCACATGTTTCCCGCCCTGTAGCTCAGGCCTTCAGGCCTGAGGCCTTTCGTATCAAAATGTCGCTATATCTCAGGCCGGAATTTATCTCTGGCTTGTGGAGTCCGGTGGACACCTTCGGGGTCCTGAAACCTGACGCGACCCGGTCGGGAGGCCTGAGGCATCTTCCAACCCGAACTCTATCCTCCCTGCGGTAGGCAGGCCGAGTTCAGGTCGAGAGCCGCTGCCTTCCTTGTTCAGGTTTCAACTACGCGCGGGGCAACCTCTTCACGGCCTCCGCGAAAGCAGCAGGCA
>QHYP01000084.1 GCA_003224195.1 Acidobacteriota bacterium
TAGTTCCGGCAGTCGAACTGTCTCCGATGCCGGCTTTCTTCATAGCTGGACAAAGGGGCCGGGGCGGCCGGGCGGCGATCGAAATCGTGAATCACGAACCGGAGTCTTTGCGGATCGAAAAAATCGAGCATCCGGCCGAGAGGTTCACGACGCAACTCGACACGTTGAAACGCGGCCAGCGCTACCGTTTGACTCTGGCCTTGAAACCAGACGGCCCT
>QHYP01000085.1 GCA_003224195.1 Acidobacteriota bacterium
CATCCTGATAAGGACATCGAGTAAGCGGACACCAGTGCTCAAGGTGGGCGCCAATACCTATCTCTACGAAAGAGTGCACGCCTTCCCGGACGTCGTGGATTTCGGAACGTTGCACGCCGGCGATGCTGGCCACGCAGCCGTAACCCTGATTATCCACCAGGAAGGGGGCAACGATTTCAACGCGCAATTGAGTACCGATGTTCCGGGCCTAAGCGTTAAGTCGGAGCGAGGGCCGAGGGGCGACCAGTATCAAGCGGAACTCACTCTAAGCCTCCAAAGAATCCCGGTCGGTCCGATAAAGGGGTCCATCTTCATCGACACCAACGACGCACAGTTTCGAAGGGTTATTGTGCCGGTCAGCGGGCTCGTGGAACGTTGAACAGCTAAGATGTGGACCGCCATGACCAGCTATCTTTTCGGAGAATTTACTCCCAATGAAGGCCCTATCCGTAGAATTGGCCCCACCAGGGATATCGATTGGAGCCACCACGCGATCACTCCCGGATAGTGGGTAATTCGGACCCACTACCCCCGAACGATTCCATTTGAGGCCGGCCGCGCACCTCTCCTATACTATTTGTTTGTTCAGACACTCTGGAGACACGACGGATGGCCGGCGTCTTCGATAGTCGAAAAACATTGGTCCGAATCCTCATGGGCTTGATCATGGGCCTTTTGGGTGTGGGCATGCTGCTCTACCTGGTGCCCCAGGGACCGAGCACCAGCGAAGCGACGCCGGACGCCATCGCCGAGGTAGGCGGCCAGACCATTACGGTGGCCGATATCCGCGCGCAACTCTCGCAGATCGAACAACGCGGCCAAATCCCCAAGCAGCTCGAAGCGCTCTACGCCCAGCAAATCCTGAATCAGCTCGTCTTCCAGAAAGAGCTGGAATATGAAGCAAAGCGCCTCGGCATCACCGTGACGGACGAGGAGCGCGCCGACCGCATTCGGCAGTATCTCCCCACGGCCTTCAACGGTGGCGCCTTTGTCGGGTTGGAGCGGTACTCTGCCGAAGTGCAGAGTCGCACCGGGATGAGCGTGGCGCAATTCGAGGAGCTCGTTCGCCAGGGGCTGTTGGAAGAAAAGTTCCGCCGCCTGGTCACCGACGGCATCAGCGCGAGTCCGGACGATCTCCGCGAGGAATTCCGCGATCGCAACGAAAAAATCAAGCTCGCGTACTCCTTCCTCAAGCCCGAGGATCTGGAATCCAAGATCGTGCCGTCCGATTCGGAGATTAAGGCCGAGTACGAAAAGAACAAGTCACGCTATCAAATTCCCGAACGCCGCGTCGTCCGCTACGGGCTCTCGGACATCAATCAGATCCGCCAAAGCGTGCAGATCGGCGACGACGAATTGAAGGCTATCTACCAGCGGAACATCGAGCAGTATCAGGTGCCGAACCGCGTCCACGTCCAGCACATCCTCTTCAAAACGGTCGGCAAGACCGACGCGGAAGTCGAGGAAATCCGCAAGAAGGCCGAAGACGTCCTCAAGCAGGCGAGGAAAACCGGCAAATTCGAAGATTTGGCCAAGAAGTATTCCGAAGACGTGAGCAAGGAAAAAGGCGGCGACCTTGGCTGGATCGTGCAAGGTCAGACTGTGCCCGAGTTCGAGAAAGCCGCATTCGGTCTCCCCAAGGGCGCCATTTCCGATCTGATTCGCACGCAATACGGCTTCCATATCATCAAAGTGCTGGACAGGGAGACCGCGCACACCAAGCCTTTTGAGGAAGTGAAGGATTCCATCCGCGCCCCGCTGGTGCTGGAAAGAACGGACAAAGATGCCGGCGACATCGCGGACAAGATGGCAGGGGAGATCCGCCGGTCAAACCGCGCCTCGATCGATGACCTGGCCAAGCAATTCCACCTCACTGTAGCCGAGACGCGCCCGGTCGCGGTCAAGGATGCCATCCTGGAGTTCGGCAATTCACAGGACATCAAGGACGCGATCTTCCGTCTGCGCACGGGCGAGCTGAGCCAGCCCATGCGCACCGACCGCGGCTATGTGGTCCTGTCTCTGAAGGAAGTTCAGCCCGGTCACCAGGGCTCGCCTGAAGAGGTCCGCGATCGAGTGATTGCCGATCTCAAGCACGAAAAGGCGGCCGAGCTGGCCCGGTCGCGAGCCGATGAGTTGGCGCGCCGCGTGAAGGCGGGCGAGAAACTCGACGCCGCGGCGAAGGCGCTCGGCCTCGAGGCCAAGACGAGCGACCTTTTCGCGCGCAGCGGTTCAATCTCGGGTGTCGCCAGCGGCAGGCAGCTCGCTGCCGCGTTTCAGTTGAAGCCCGGGGACACGCCTCCCCCTCTCGCCCTCGGAAGCAGTTGGTTGGTGTACCAGGTGGCCGCCAAAGAGGAGCCGAACCCCGCTGATTTTGACAAGCAGCAGAAGGAATTGCAGGAGCAAGTTCTGCAGAACAAGCGCAATATCGCGTTTGAGGCCTTCCGGGCCGCTCTTGAAAGTAGGTTGAAGCAGGAAGGTAAAGTGAAACTGATGCCTGACCGCATGAAGAGTTTCGGCACCTTTGGATAACGTAAACCACAGATAAACAAGGGCTTATCTGTTTCCTACCTGACACTTGCCTTTCCTTCATCTCCCAGTTACCCTATTCTGCGTTCAGATTGCCTCAGAACCCGCCCCGAGTTCCTTCACGTGGGCGGCTCGGAACCCGTTGCTGGCGCTTGGAAGCATGAGGAGAGGGTTTCTCTCCCGCTTGTTGAGCCACTCGGGGGAGTTTTGAACGAGGGAGTGGTTCGGTGTGAACGTCCTACCAGGGGAAACTGCCATGGCCACACGCGTGACTTCGATTCGTAACGACTACCGCTGCAGCATGGAGCGCAACCAGTCCGGGAAGTATTGCGTGCGTATACGCGCCCGCTACCCGAGGCATGGCTGGACACTTGGGGTTTACTTCCTGGCGTCCTCGTTCGACCGAGCCATGAAGAAGCTGGAGCAGGCTCTCGATTTCCTCCAGCGGAATGAGGAAAAACTCTGGTTCTGGGGCGTGGACCGCGCCGCCGACATGGGCGTTTCGGCCGAGTTTCTCCGCGAAGCGGGGCTTAGGCTCGATCGCCGCGTCGAGTTTCCGAACCGGGCAGCGAGCCTCTCCCTCCCGCCAGAGCGCAACGTGCCCGCGTTTGTTCTGGGACCGGTCCGGCGAGGGCTTGCGGAAGCCGTCGAGGCGCCGCGAGGCGCTCTCGTCGGCGGCTAAACGGCACCCATCTTCACGCGCCATCGAGCCGACCTTCCATTCGTCGCGCAAAGAAAAGCCATAAGCATATTCACGGGCAAGCGGGAGGGGGCACGCTGACGCCAAAGCCAAGCGCCGCCAGGTCCCCAGCAAAGCAGTTTTATCGGTCGCGGAGAATGACCTCACCCTGCCCCACGACTTGGTCGTTCAGCCAGAGTTTGTAGCGGTAAGAGCCCGGTTTTGTGCCTGGCCGGGGCGGCCCGCTCAAGAGGCGCATCCCGGCAGGCGCCTGAAAGATGTTGGACGTGAACGGACAGCGGTTCGGGTCGAATTCTACACGCAGGTTGCCGGCGTCGGAGATCCAAGAGACTTGGTCACCGGAATCGAGCACGACCGCCTGGGGAATCAATCCCACGAGCACGGGGCGTTCCGCCATTGCCTTTTCTCTTCCCCCTCCTGCTTCCTCGAAACCAGAACCGCGCGTTCTGCGCGTCGCGCCTGAGTCGAGGAGAATCTCCTCGCTTCGCCTCGGTCATTCCCGTTGCTTTGCACGATCATAGAATACCTGTCCCAACAGCCCG
>QHYP01000086.1 GCA_003224195.1 Acidobacteriota bacterium
ATTCTTTGGAGAGACTGTCGGAGCGTTCCCCGATCTTTGGATTCCCATGATGATGCAGGACTCCATTTATCCTGGACGCGATCTCCTCACCGCGGCGAAGGACCTTACGAACATGCACATGTGGCTTCAAGTTATGGCCCGGCTGAAGCCCGGGGTTACGTCGGAACAGGCCAAGGCCGGCATCAATGTTGCATTCAAGGGCCTGCTGGAATCCAAGGTTGGCGCCTCGATCTCGGCGGAGGAGCGCCGTAAAGATCTTGATCAGCGCGTCAATCTGCAGCGAGCGGCGGGCGGTTCTTCCGTGCTGCGCGAGCATTTTGGCGAGCCGTTGAAGATTTTGATGGCCATGGTGGGATTCGTGCTTCTCATCGCTTGTGCTAACGTAGCGAACCTCCTGCTCGCTCGCGGCGCGGCGCGGCAAAGAGAATTCGCCATGCGCATTGCCATCGGCGCGGGGCGCGGGCGCCTGATCAGGCAACTGCTGACGGAGAGCCTGCTCCTCGCAGGTTCGGGCGCCGCCGCAGGGTTGCTGCTGGCGCATTGGGCCGACGCGCTTCTGCTGCGCATGGTTTCCGGCGCCTCGTCCGGACCTCCGAGCATCCACCTCGATCTGCAGCCTGACGCGCGCGTGCTCGGTTTCACCCTGGGCGTGACGCTGCTCACCACAATCCTTTTTGGATTGCTTCCTTCCTTGTACTCGACGCGCCTTGATCTCACTCCGGTCCTGAAGTCCACTCCAGCCGGTACGCCCAGCGAGGCGCTTCACCGCCGCTTCCCTGCGGGAAAAATCCTGGCAGTAACCCAGGTCGCCGTTTCCATAATTCTCCTCGTTTCCGCCGGGCTCTTTGTCCGCAGCCTCTCCAAACTTGGCGAAGTAAAGCTTGGCTACAACCGCGAAAATCTGATTCTCTTCCGAGTCGATGCCGCCCCCGGAGGTTACAAAGGCGCGGCGATTCCCCGCTTCCAACTCGATTTGCTGGCAAGAATTTCCGCGATTCCCGGCCTGCGCGGCGCCACCGTTTCCAAGAACGGCCTCTTCAGCGGCTCGGAATCGGCCGATCCGATCGCTGTCGAAGGCTATACGCCCAAGGCAGGTGAGGAGATGCATTCGCGCATGGATCATGTCGGCCCCGGATATTTTTCCACTCTCGGAATTACCATCTTGATGGGGCGCGAAATCGAAGCGCAGGACACCGCGAGCAGCGTTCGCGCCGCCGTCATAAACCAGACGTTCGCGAGCCGCTTCTTCCCTAACACCAATCCCATCGGCAAGCGCGTCCGCGATACCTATCCCGGCAATCCCGCCGAGATGGTTGTCGTAGGTGTCGCCGCGGACGCCAAATACAACAATTTGCGCGAGAAGGCCAACCCCCGTATCTACGCTCCTATCGCCAATCCCATGTGGGAAAATTCTGCCGCTGTCTATGAAGTGCGCACCTATGCCCACCCCCAAGCCGTGGCCGCTGCGCTTCGCCAGGTTGTCCAGGAAGCGGCTCCGACGCTTCCCCCCATCGAAATCCACACCATGTCCGCGCTTATCGACGACTCGGTGCAAACCGACCGCTTCATCGAGCAACTCGCCAGCGCTTTCAGCCTGCTGGCTCTGCTTCTCGCTGCCGTTGGCCTCTACGGCCTGATGGCCTACACGGTATCCCGCCGCACTCGCGACATCGGCATTCGCCTGGCGCTCGGTGCCGCGCCGGCGAACATTCTGTCGGGTGTCCTGCGCGAGACTCTGCTACTTGTGCTCCTCGGCGTCGCTATCGGCGAGCCGGTCGCCCTAGCCGGAGCTCGCTTGATCAAAAGCATGCTCTTCGGCCTCGGCCCTTTGGATCCCATTTCGATCTTTTCAGCCGCGATCCTGATGGTGACCATAGCGGCGTTGGCGGGATTCCTGCCCGCGCGGCGCGCTTCCCAGGTAGATCCGATGGTGGCCCTGCGCTATGAGTGAAGAACGGCCCTTCAAGTCACAATAAAGGAAAGTCAGGGCTTTGCGGGCGGCATCGGGGCGTCCGCCGGATTCACCCAGTTCACCTTAAACGGCCCCATTCCATGGACCTGTATGATGGTCTCGCCTTTGCAATTCGCGAAGTGCCGCATCTCTTTTGGAACCGTGGTGAAATTCCCCGTGTTCATCGTCTGCAGTTTGCTCTCATCGTAGGTCTCGCCCATTCCCACGAGGAAAGTGCCTTTCAGCACCGTGACGTTTTCATTCGTCGGATGCCAGTGCGGTGGAACCTTGGATCCATCGGCTCCCCGTAAGCGGATCACGAACGGCTCTCCATCCTTGCTCGGATCGCCGGAGACAGTGGCGATCTCCCAACCCGGTATGATCGGCGTCCACTTCAAATCTCCGTAATGGATGATCTTATGGGCGGGCGATTCTTCTTTCTTGGTCTGACCCGCTTGCAGCGTTCCCCAGACCATCACAGCTGCAACCATGGACAGAACGAAAAACCGAAATGAAAGTGGAAAATTGCGCATGTTCCCTCCGTAAGTCTGGAATTGACGCAGAAAATATCATACTTCCCTAAAGGGCTCCAAAATATTTCACCGAGCCGCTGTTCCTCAAGACGGAGGAAGAGCGCCGCGCATGTCAGACACTCATTTGTAAAGGCTTACGAAAGGAGGAAAGGAAAACCGTTGCAACGGTCCGCAGCAGAATCTTCCATTAGGCGGCCGCCCCGCCAGACCGCTGGGTTCGGCGGTTCGCCTGGTTGTCGCGCTTCAAAAAACGGTACAGGCTGGTTCGTCCGATACCCAGAATCTGCGCGGCACGAAGCCGATTCCCGTCGCACATTTCGAGTACGCGCTGGATGTGCAGCCGCCGTACTTCATCGATCGTCAGCGGCCTCCAGGAATCTCGCTCCGAAGCGCCCCGTCCCGGCCGCTGCAGATGCTCCGGAAGGTCGCTGATATCTATGAAATCGCCCGAGGCCGTGATGCAAGCGCTGGAGATCACATTCTCGAGCTCGCGCACGTTGCCGGGCCACGGGTGCTGCAGGAGCGTGGTTTGCGCGCGCCGCGTCAGGCCCGTGATTTGTTTTCCGTACGCCTCGTTGTATTTTTTGAGAAGGAAATGTACCAGCAGGGGGATGTCCTCCAGGCGCTCTGTCAGCGCCGGGATGCGAATCTGAATCGAGCTGAGCCGGTAGTAGAGGTCTTCGCGAAAACGCCCGGCAAGCACCTCGGCGCGCAAGTCGCGGTTCGTCGCGCCGATTAACCGCACGTTGATCTTCCGCACTTCGGGCGAGCCGACCCGTTGAATTTCCCGATTTTGAATCACGCGCAGGAGCTTCGCCTGCATCGGCAAAGACATCTCGGCCACTTCATCCAGAAAAACGGTGCCGCCATTTGCGTACTCGAAAAGACCCGGCCGCGTGTCGGTCGCTCCTGTGAACGACCCGCGCACGTGTCCGAAAAGCTGGCTTTCCAGCAGCGTGTCCACCATTGCGGAACAATTGCAGATCGCGAGCCGCTGCTGGCTCACTGGGCTGAGCTGATGAACCGCCCGCGCCACTAACTCCTTACCCGTGCCGGTCGCCCCGACCAGAAGAACATTCGTGTAATGTTTCGCCACCTTCCGGGCCAGGTCGAATACTTCCAGCATGGCCGGACTCTTTCCCACGATGCCGTGAAACTCCAGGTCCCGCAGAAGCTGTTCCTCGAGCTCGCGCACGCGCCGCCTCTGGTCGTAGAGCAAGGCTGTTTCATCGAGCGTCCGTTTCAGCCGCACGCGGTCGACCGG
>QHYP01000087.1 GCA_003224195.1 Acidobacteriota bacterium
ATCCGCGCTTTGCATGCGAGCCATGAATTATAAGAAAGATTGGGTAAACAACCCTAGTGAGATGAAGCCACCGGCCACTGGATCAATACCTAAACGCATGGCCGCGACGAAGCAGCGGCTCCTCGAAATAGATCAAGGACACCTTCGCGAGGGCGTAGGTGAGGAGCGCGGCAAGCATAGGCACCGCCACGATTAGCCAATGCGGCCCAGGCCGCGTTTCCGACATCAGTAGCAAGTGGCAAAAGTAGTTTACGGCGTAATGGATGATGTACGCGCAATAGGAGACGCGGCCGAATTCGCGGAGCCAACCTATCCGCAGAATCAACGCAATCGGTCCACCAGCCTCCACGAGTGAGAGCAGGAGGATGAGGACATAAAACAATGCAATCCACGTGTAGCCAAAAGACTGCATAGCGAGCGAATTATAACGTGGCGACCACTTTCCAAGAGCCAGGACCCCCAGCGAGAATATGCCAAGCAATCCATAGAGAACCCCGCTCCGGCTGCCTATCCACACGCGAAATACCTCATTGCGCCAGAACAGGGCCGCAAGCATGCCAATTGCGAGAGCGTCAGCGCGGCACGGCATGAGTATGTAGGCGAGCCCAAGTTCGGTCCTGGCATGCAGTTGCCTCATGAAGAGGCGCAAGAGCGGCGCTACGAAGATCACCGTGCTTAGTGACCAATAAAGCGCGCGTTGGGACAGAATGCGGATCAAAAAAGGCGATACAAGATAGAATTGCTCTTCTACTGCCAGCGACCAAGTAGCCACAAACCACACTGACGCGATAATCGAGTAGCGGACAAACCCAAGGTTTTGCACGAACAGAAAGTGTGCGTAGACATGGTCCCATCCTTGTGTTTCTGCGGCACGTGGAACGTGAGAACGAAGGGCAGGCCCCCCAAAAGTCATCAGCAGTATGTAGAAGAGAATCCAGGCGTAATAGACCGGAACGATGCGATAAAAACGGCGGAAGTAGAACGTCTTGAAGTAATTGGGCGACATCCGGGCATCCAGGAGGATTCCGCCGATCAAAAATCCAGAGAGTACGAAGAAAAGATCTACACCGCTCCAGCCGAGCACGAGACAACGTTCGAAATAAACATATAGATTGCGGAATGCGCTGTCAGGATGATGATTCGGGTCGGGGAAAAAATAGAAGTAATGCCATGACAGTACGAATAAGATGGCAAGTCCGCGCAGGCCGTCTAGCTGGGGAATCCGTTTCGACGAGCCGAGGGACTCAGTGTCGGTCAGCAGGCTCATGCCCTGAATTCCCCGGCTTCGGCCACGCGCTTGCCAAAACGCCTCGCGCATACTCCAGGTCTTCACGGCGAATCATGCGCAGGCCCCAAACTCCTGCGGTGTAGAGCGTCAAGGCGATCACCACCTTGGCCGGGGCCGGCGCCGCCAGCCGCAAAGCTGCAACGGACACGGCTAGAGACAGCAGGACCGGCGGAGCGGCACGGCGCAAACCCTGCCAGATCAACGACCGAGTTCGCGCAAACGCCAGAAGCACGGCCGCCCATGCCAGCGAGTAACTGATCAGCGTGGCCCATGCCGCTCCCAGGGCTCCAAATCGAGGAATGAGAAACAGGTTCAGAAGGACGTTGGCGCCAGCTCCGACGGCCGTCGGAAACAGCAGAAATTGCTGTAGATTCCCAGCCAGCAACGCGTTGATGACCACCGAACCGAAGAAGACCGCGAATTCCGACCAGATGAGCACAGCGAGGAGAGGAGCGGCCGGAGAAAATTCTGCGCCATAGAGCAGGGCCACAATGGGTTTCGCTCCGACGGTAATGAACACGCACAAGCCCCCGGCCAGGACCATCAAATAGCGGAAGCTGCGATCGACGTAGCCGCGGAACTGTGGCTCCCGGCCCGCGGCTGAAGCCAGAATTGGAAAAAGGGAAGAAAGCACTGCCGCCGGCAACATCTCAAATAGTTCACTGACCTTGACTGCCGCCACGTAACCGCCCAGGACGCGGTCCGAGGCCAGTTTGTGAAGCATCACCTGGTCGATTCGCATATAAACGCTCGCCAGGAGGAAACTGAACGCGATGGGCGCGCAATAGCGCAGATACGGCTTGAACCGGTCGGTGAGGATGCGGCGAGGCGGCGCCAGGAACCGGGCGCTGGCTCGCCATATCAGCGCGGCTTCGAGCACCGCGCCCGCCGAGCGGCCCAGAACGACATAGAGCAGCGGCGCCTTCAGGTATGCAAGAACGGCCACGGCCCCGAGCCAATAAACCTGCCGCAAGACGTTGATGCCGACGCCATACCACTGCTTGAGGTCAACCTGAAAAATCACTCCCGGCAGGCGCACAGGCAAGAGCACAAGGACATCGATCGCGGCGAAAACCAGCAGAACTTGAAGATAGCCCGAGTAGCCGGCGAGCGGCGCAAAGAGCACCGCGAATAGCGCTGTCCCCACGCCAAATAAGCCGCAAAGGGCAACGCCGGTCAGCATGATGCTGCCCGCCAGTTCGCGCTGCCGCGAAGCTTCGCGGGCCAGCACGGGTTCGATGCCCAGGCCGGCTAACCAGGCGAAGAGAGACAAATAGGCATACAGAGCGCCGAACTGGCCGAGCCGCTCGCTGCCCAGATAGCGCGCCAGAATCACCGCCGCCCCGGCCGATAAGAAGACGCCCGCGCCTCGCCCGGCCAGGAGGACGACCGTGTTCTGGAAAACCCGCGCGCCGGCGCCGGCCCTCGCTAGCGGTGGGCCCGGCTGCTCGGCTGCCGCCGGATTCGCGCTCAAGGAAGCCATGCCGTTTTTTCGATCACCGATGGAATGCCCCGCGCCATTCTAGTACCGTTCCAACTAAATGAGCCGGACAAAAGGACATGGACTTCCAGAGCTACTCTGCCCGCCGTGGCGGCTCAAGAAAGAAGTTGCTCCAACAAGTTGGAACGGCACTAGATGAACACAAGCATCCCCGCACGCCGAGTTTCGCGGAATGCAGCACCTCCGCCGTGCGGCCGGCTACCCCTCCTCTCCCGCTACTCGCCGAGGTATTGAATTGTTGCGCTGATAGACAAATGAATTTGTCAAGAAAAATTCATTTTTCTATGAAAGCGCTCAGGCAGGGAAAACACCCACTGATTCTAAAGAACTTAGCTGGCCCGCTTCTCCCGCAAATGCCCTTTCCGATGGCTCTCGAGGGCCACCAACCCGGACGCTGACTCTAGGGCTGTTTGAGTTCCCGGCGCTGCTCGATATCTTTCTGCTCGAGTTCCTGCATCATGCTCTTTCGCCGGGTGAAATAGTCGCGAAGATTGGCCGCCATTTGCTTCGGCACCACAGCAACTTGATTGTGGATCATTTCCCGCCAGGTGATCGGCCCACGCGCCGGGACCAGATGCGTTCCCCACTGGTACATGAATCCTATGTTCCAGGCGATCAGCAAGAGCAAGGCGGCGGTCGCAATTCTCTCCGCGATGCGCGCGTTATGCGCCGCTCCCGCCAGCGCCTCGAGCATTACGGCGAATCCGATCACGAACAGGATCGTGAGCGAAACAAAGAATCGGTTGCCGTACGACGAGAGTCCATCCCAATTCGGGTAGCAGGAAATCAACCCAAAAAACGCCAGCGCCGCTGCGAGCCATGGCACGCCCACGCGAGGCTGCCGCCAGGCAAAATACACGAGTCCCAAAAACGCCAGAAGGAGCGCGGGCGTCCAGGTGAACAATCCGTGATCCGGCGAAAACAAAACATACCAAGACGCAGGCCTTCGCCACAGCCAATCCTTGAGAGGAACATAGCCGGACTCAAACGCACTGCCGTAAATGACGTAGCGAGTCAGGAGAGTGGGCAACATGCAGACCCCGATTGCGGCCAGAAAGAGGACCTGGCCGACAAAAAGGCGGCCGATTTTGCGCCATTCGCGCTGTGAGCTGACAAGCTGTCCCGCGTACTGACTGAGCGCTTCCACACCGGGCGCCACCAGCACCATGGCGTTCGCATAATAGACGGTGATCATGAGTCCGGCGATCAGGCCAAGCAGGATCCACTGCCGCAGCGCGCGCTCGAGCCGCGTTTCATGCCAGTACCAGAAAAACAGCGCCACGCTGAAGGCCGAATGCGCGTGCGACCACGAAGGGTTGAAATACATGTACACGGGCAGCGAGCTGGCCCACCAGATTCCGATCGTGCCGAGCAGCGCCCAGCGCTCCTCCACATAGTGCCGCGCGAGGCGGAACGAAATCAGCAATCCGGCAAACGCGTAGCACACGGTGCCGAACGCCATTGCGATCCGATACGGCGCGGAAAATCCGTCCGCTGCCACGGCGGGCGATCCCAGGGCGCGCGCCAAGAGAACTCCGCCGTGCGCGACAAGCAGAAACGGCATCCACAGGAGGGCTGGACCGATGGTGAAGTGGTTGTCGAGGTGGCCGGTGCGCGTGACAAACTCCTTGCGCGGCTGGCCGTCCTCGCCCACGCGAGGATCGCGGAAGCTCGGGTTGGCGTGGAGATAGTCGTTGGTGAAGTTCAAGGCGTGTTCGATCAGCGGCGCCCGGGCGAATGCGTAGTAGCCTACCCCGTCGCCGCGAATCCAGGGATTCATCAGCGGCAGGGAAAGAAAAAAGATGACGAGCAATACGATTTCTGAGTGGTGCCGCACGGCCGATCGAGAAGCGCGCGGCAGCGCGGAAGGATGTGCCCCGGCTGGATCGTTCATCAAGGACCTGGCCACCCCACAACTTTCGGAGGCGCGGTGGAAGAATCGAGGTTGCCTCCGGTTGCGGATAAATGCGAGAGAAAACTATACACGGAAACAGAAAGGGTCAAGAAGAAGGCCGCGAGACTGCGGACATACGAGCGAGGCAAACAGACGCATCTCTCCGACGGACAACGAACCAAACTATGCAAGACTGCCGACTGCGGCGCGCTGCGCAGCTTCGCGGCGTTCGCGAAAGTAGGCAGCTACGCGATCCACAATCTCCACAAGCGAGGTGCGAGGCCGAAACCCAGTCAGGGTCTCTAGCTTTTCCACCGACGGCACGCGGCGGAACATGTCTTCAAATCCCGGTTCATAGGCCTGGTCGTAGGGCACGAATTCGAATGGTCACTTCTTCGGTGTTGCCGACATTCACCACTTCTCCGACCGCGTGCTGGGTCTCCATCAGGCGCATGAGTGCCTCGACCACGTCGCGCACGTCGCAGAAGCACCTCGACTGTTTCCCCGAACCATAAACCGTTATGGGTTTCCCGTCGAGCGCCTGACCCACAAAATTCGGCAAGACCATTCCATAGCGCCCCGTTTGCCGCGGCCCCACCGTGTTGAAGAGACGTACGACGATTACGGGCAACTTCTTTTCCTTCCAGTAGGAGAGCGCCAAGAACTCATCGAGCGCCTTTGAAGCCGCGTAGCTCCAACGTCCCTTTGTTGTCGGTCCCAACACCAGATCGGCGTCTTCACGGAAGGGCACCTGCATGTTCTTGCCGTACACTTCGGAAGTCGAAGCGGTCACCACGAGCTTGCGCTTTTTCGAGGCCGCTTCGAGGATGAGCTGCGTACCGTTCACGTTTGTTTCAATAGTGCGGACAGGGCTTTCCACGATCAACCGGACACCCACCGCGGCGGCCAGATGGACGACCACCTCCGCGTCGTCGACCAGCTCGGCAAGAAGCTGGCGATTCTCGATCGAGTCGAGGAAGTACTGCATTCTGTCGTGACTCTTCAGATGGCGGATGTTTTCCATGCTGCCGGTGGAGAGGTTGTCCAGCAGCACAACGTGATCGCCTCGTTCGAGCAAACGCTCCGCGAGGTGGGAGCCGATAAAACCGGCCCCGCCGGTGATCAGAAAGCGCAAAGGGCCTCCTCAAAGAGCTTGCGTATCGTCTTCGTGTTCAGGCGGTCGGCGGCGCGAAATCGCATCCTGCTCCGTGGAGGCAGGGAGTTCGCCCGCCTGCGGTTCGCCATATCCATAGGAGTACGGATAGCAGCGGTAAGAATAATAGTAGTCTGGCGCGGTGGAATCCACTGCATTGAGGACGACGCCGATTAGCCGGCACTTAACGCTGGTGAGAAGGTCCCGCGAGCGCGTGAAGGCTTCCTTAGGGGTCTGGCCGCTGCGCACGACGAGCAAAACTCCGTCGGCTTGCACGGAGAGAATGACAGCATCCGTGGCAGCCATGACGGGAGGAGAATCGATGACGATGAATTTGTACTTTGCGCGCAGTTCAGCGATGGCGTCCGTAATCCGGTGAGACGAAAGCAGGTCCGCCGGATTGGGGGGCAAAGGACCGGTGGGGATTGCCGCGAGGTTTTCAATCGCCGGATGCGGCACTGTGACCAGATCCAGGCTGGAAACGCCCGCGAGGTAGGAACTGAGGCCAGCGTACTTTCCCTCACCGAGGGAGAGCGCCCTGCCGACGCCGGGTTTTCGGAGGTCGGCGTCGATGAGCAGCGTTTTATCTCCGAGTTGGGCCAGGGTGACCGCTAGGTTTGCGGCCGCGGTCGTCTTACCCTCGCGCGGCAGTGCGCTTGTAACCAGGATTACCTGGGGCGGGTGATCCGCCTGGGAGAGCAGAAGCGCCGTGCGGAGGGCACGGAATGCTTCCGACATCTGAGACTTCGGCAGGTGGTGCGAGACCAACTCGACGCGCGCTTCGCGCCCGTTTGTCGCGGCCGCCAGTCCGCGCAAGAAGCGGCGCCGGCCGTTCCTTCCATTCGTGTCGATGAACGCGGGCACAACCGCGAGGGACGGCAGCCGCGCCAACATCTCCACATCATCGGGCGTTTTAACCGTGTTATCCATGTACTCGCGCAAGAGGGCAAGGCCGATTCCCCCGACAAGCCCGACCAAAAAAGCCAGCGAGATATTGCGCATTTTGGCGGGCCGCGCCGGAGAAGAGGGAATCATCGCCGGGTCGACTACTCGAATGTTCGACGAACGCAGGCCGGCGGAGATCCCCGCTTCTTTCAGTTTTGTGAGCAATCCTTCGTAGAGCGCTTTGTTGGCTTCGGCTTCACGCTTGAGGATGTTGTATTGCACGAGGCGCTCCGCCATCTGGTTGGCTTCCGCCTTTTGCTGATCGAGAGCCTTGAGCAGGAGCAACTCGCGCTGGCGCGCCGCGCGGTACTCATTTTCGATGCTTGTGACGATGTTTTTCTTTTCCGCGTCGATCAGCCCATCGAATTCCTTGAGCTGCTCCTGGAGGCGCTGCACGCGAGGGAAGTTGGGCCCGAATTGATTCAGAGCCGAAGTGTATTGGGTGTAGGCGTCGTTGCGTTTCTTGTAGATGTCCTGAAGCAGCTCGCTGTCGCGCACGGCCGGGAGGGCGTCCAGGCTGCCGGACTGGGCGAGCTGATAGAGCGCCTCCTTCTTCATGCGGTCGCTCTGCGCCTCGGTCAGCTCCTTATTGATTTCCCCGAGCCGCTGGGTAGTAATGCTCTGCTTGTCGTCAATCGTCCAGATCTGGTTTTGGCGCTCGTAGGCGATGCGCGCGTCCTCGGACTTTTCCACGCGGATCTTCAGCTCGTTGAGCTGGTCGGCAAGCCAGGAGGAAGCCTGGGTGGTGGCTTCGTAGCGGCTGCGGAAATTGTGTTCGATGAAATTCTCGATGTGCGCGTTGACGACGCGGGCGGCCAGCCTCGGGTCCGTGGACTCAAAAGCCACATCCAGGAGCGTGCTGTTGGGCACGCGTTTCACCGTGAGGCTGCCGAGAAAGGCAGCGAGCTCCGGCGGCCGGTTCTGATTGGCCAGGCTGCCGGTAGTCACGGCTTCGGAGGGTTTCCCTCCCTCGGAAAAATCGGGATGGCCGGCGAGACCGACGCTCCGGATCGTCTGCAGGGCGAGAGTCTCGCTGGTGAGTATTTTGGATTGCGTCTCGATATAGTTTTCCTGGTCCAACAAATAGGCGTACGGGTCCGCCGGCTGGAAAGGCAGGAAGTTTGCATTTTCCCGGTCGACTTCGATTCGCGCGGGGGCTACATAGACGGATTTCATACGAAAGGTCGCGATGGAAACAATCGTCACCACAGTCAAGAGAAAAGTTAGGATCAGCCATTGATGCTTGCGCAAAATCAGGAGGTAGTCATAGAGGTGAGGCTCGTGGGGGGAAAGGTCAAACACGGGCATGCGGAGGGGGGCTTGAATGATTTCCACGGCGCCGTTCGCGCCATTGTCGTGGGCCGCCAGTTTGCTGCCGTTTTCTTCCATAACTTCTAATGGTAAGCGACGCGGTAGATCGCCACGCCCGTGCCAACCGCAAGAGCAACCTCGGCAAAACGGATTGCC
>QHYP01000113.1:0-4260 GCA_003224195.1 Acidobacteriota bacterium
GGTCTTCTCGCCTCAACCGGCCCCGCCCCGCTCGCTCAATCTTCGCCTCCCGATTCGCTCGCGGCACGCATCGAGAAAATCATGTCCCGCCCGGAATTTGCGCGCGCCAATTTCGGTATCGAGTTTTGCTCCCTCGACTCCGGCAAACCTATCTACGCCCTCAACGAAAGCAAAATGTTTGTCCCCGCCTCGACCACGAAAACTCTCACCGAAGGCGCCCTTCTCGCCGCGCTCGGTGCCGACTATCGCTTCCACACGCGCATCTATCGCACCGGGCCTGTGGACTCCAAGGGCCGCCTCAAAGGCGACCTCGTGCTTGTCGCCAGCGGCGACCCGAATCTTTCGAATCGCATTCAGCCCGATGGCACTCTCGCTTTTGTGGACGAAGATCATTCCTACGGTGGCCCGGCCCTCGCTGGCGATCCTCTCGTCATCATCAAGCAATTTGCGAAAGACGTCGCCGCCAAAGGCATCCGCAAAATCGAAGGCCGCGTCCTCGTGGACTCGAGTCTTTTTCCCGACGGCCCGCGCGAAGGCGGCACCGATGTCGTCATGTCCTCCATCATGGTCAATGACAACGTCATCGATCTCCTCGCCAAACCGGGCGCGAAAGCAGGCGATTCCCTCTCACTTGAATCCTCGCCGCACACGTCCTACATCCGTTTCGTCAATCACCTGACCACCTCGCCCGCCGGCAGCAAAGTCGAATGGAGCTCGCCCGAAGTTGCCACGAATCCTGACGGCAGCGTCAGCGTCACTCTCACCGGAAGTCTGCCTCTCGGCGCTCCGCCCACTCCGGCGCCGTTCGCAGTGCCCTGGCCCACAAAATTCGCGGAAACCGTTCTCCGCGAAGCCCTCGTCGCCGCGGGCGTTCAGGTGAAAGGTGCATCCAACGCCTCCGCGCCCGACTTCTCCACCTACAAGCGTTTCTACACCGGCGAAAATCTCGTCGCCGAGCATGTCTCCCCGCCGCTCTCCGAAGAAATCAAAGTCACTCTGAAGGTCAGCCAGAATCTTCATGCCGGGATGGGTCCGTATCTCCTCGGCGCGCTCGCCGCGAAGAAGACCATCGATCTCGACCACGCCGGCTTCGCCATCGAACGCGCTTTCCTCGAGCAAGCCAAGCTCGATCTTTCCGGCATCTCGCAGGGCGACGGCGCCGGCGGCGACTGGGCCGATCTCTTCAGCCCGGACTTCATCTGCCACTACATGGCCTACTGGTCCACGCGTCCCGATTTCCAAATCTTCTTCAACGCCCTGCCGATCCTCGGCAAAGACGGCACGCTGGCCAAAATTCAAACCGCCTCGCCCGCCGCGGGTCACGTCCACGCCAAGACCGGCACGTTCGGCTCCGAGGACAAGCTCAACGCCAACATGATGCTCAACGGCAAGGGTCTCGCCGGCTACGTAGACACTAAGTCTGGTCCGCGCATCGGTTTCGCTGCTTACGTCAATCACGTTCATCTGCCTCCTGACCCCGAAGCAGCCCAGGCCGTTGCCGGCCAGGCCCTCGGCGCCATCGCCGCCGCCGCGTACGACGCGCCCCTCGAAACGCCCCCCGCCCAGAAAACGCCTGCCGCCTACGACGTCATCATCCGCAACGCCCGCATCATCGACGGTACCGGTAATCCCTGGTTTTCCGCCGACCTCGCCATTCAAGGCGATCGCATCGCCGCCATCGGCGATCTCCGTGCCTCAACCGGCGCGCGCGAAATCGACGCCACCGGCCGCGTCGTCGCTCCCGGCTTCATTGACATGCTCGGCCAATCCGAGATGTCTCTTCTCCTGGACCATCGCGCCATCAGCAAGCTCTCCCAAGGCATCACCACCGAAATCACCGGCGAAGGCGCCTCCATCGCTCCGCAAAACGACAGAACCCTCGCGCCGCTCAAGCCCATGCTCGATCATTTCGGCCTGAAAGTGGACTGGACCACACTCGACGGCTATTTCCGCCGCCTCGAAAAACAAGGCACGCCGATCAATCTCGGCACCTACGTCGGCTCGGCGCAGATCCGCGAAGCCGTCATCGGCGACGACAATCGCGCTCCCACTCCCGCGGAGCTCGAGCAGATGAAAGCCCTCACCGAGCAGGCCATGAAGGACGGCGCCCTCGGCGTCTCCAGCGCTCTCATCTATCCGCCGAACATTTACGCCAAAACCGACGAGCTCATCGCCCTCACTAAAGTCGCCGCGAAATACGGCGGCCTCTACGCCACGCACATGCGCAGCGAAGGCGCTTCGGAAATGGACGCCCTCGCCGAAGCCCTCCGCATCGGCCGCGAAGCGAGCCTCCCCGTTGAAATTTTCCATTTGAAAGTCAGCGGCAAGCCTCGCTGGGGCAACATGAAGAAAGTTGTCGCCGCCATTCAAGCCGCGCGCGATTCCGGCCTGGACATCGCCGCCGACATGTACCCTTACATCGCCGGCGCCACCGCTCTCGCCTCGGCTCTGCCGCCTTGGGTCGCTGACGGCGGCCCTGTCAAGCTTCTCGAACGCCTGAAAGACCCCGCCATCCGCGCGCGCATCAAGCGGGAGCTCGCCACCGATCATCCCGACTGGGAAAATCTCTATTTCGATTGTGGCGGTGGCGTAGGCGTACTCATCTCCTCTGTGCAGGACGCCGAACTGAAAAAATTCGAAGGAAAAACCGTCGCCGAAGTCGCTGCCGCGTTGAAAAAGTCACCGGAAGACACTCTGATGGACTTCGTCCTCGCGGACAAAGCCCAAACCGGCGCCATTTACTTCATGGCCAGCGAAGAAGACCTGAAGACCGGCTTATCACAACCCTGGACCAGCATCGGCCTCGACGCCAACGCCATGTCCCTCGACGGCCCCACCTACGAGCCCCACGCCCATCCACGCACTTTCGGCTCTATGCCGCGCTTCCTCGGCCATTACGTTCGCGGCCAGCATCTGCTCCCGCTCGAAACCGCCATCCGCAAAATCACTTCCCTGCCCCCGCAGCGCGAGCACCTCGACGGCCGCGGCCTCCTCAAGCCCGGCTTCTTCGCCGATATCACCATTTTCGATCCCGCCAAAATCATCGACCACGCCACCTTCACCAAGCCCGATCAACTCTCCGAAGGCGTGGACTATGTCTTCGTCAACGGCCAGCTCGTCTTCGACCATGGCAAGCTCGCCTGCGCCGCCGACAGCCCCGCCTCGGCCTGTCCCGGCCGCATCTTGCGCGGCCGCGGCTACCAGCCTATCTCCGCTGTCAAGTAGCCGGATCCCCTGTTCGCTGCCTGGACGGTTTTCTGACGCCTATAAGTAATCGAAAAGTTAAGTAAAATCTCTTGACATTTCGGACGCCTGCGACGACAGTACACACCGCTATCCATTGAGCGACTCTCCCCGATAGATTCCGCCACTCGGTCAACTTAGGGTTGGAAGCCTTTACAGGCGAGACGCCGGCTCAACGGCACCTTTTTGGAAGTTTCTTTTTTCTTATTCAACGGGCAATAAACCATCCGAAGAGCAAAGGAGAAAAGCATGAAAAACAAGATCCTGACGACGATTGCTGTAGCTGTGTGTCTGGCGGCCGGCGTGGCACAACCCTTGCGCGCGCAAGACCCGAGCAGGATTGAGCGTTCTGAGCGGAGGAGGGCCGCGATGCTCGGGCTCGCCCCGAGCCCTGCGGAAACGCCCGTGGGGGGCCAATACTCTCCGCACACCCTCGAGGATTTGCGAGCTGAGCTCCTCAACATTGCCGACAGCGTTCAGGAGTTCGCCGCGTTCGCCCCCGCCCAGCTTGTCGACACCGACAGTCTGCAACAAGCCAGAGCCCAGATTCAGCAGATGCCGCCCCAATTTCTGAATACTCTTCGCAAGGTAATCGATCCGGCGAAGTTGCACGGCCGGCTCCAGCGAGCTCGCGCAGTGCTCGAGAAATACTCCGCAAGTAGGCCGGACATAAACAGGAACACAAACATGACCCAAGACCTGCTGCCCGCGGACTCGGCCGACTTTCCTGATGCCAGCGAGTCCTGCCTCCTCAACAACGCCGACGGCACGAACGTAAACAGATTTCCGACAGCTGTGGTCATAGCCGATGATGTCATCTTCTTCATCGCGGACGTACTCAGGGAGTCCGCGCAAGACGCTTGCAAAGAAGTAATAGTTGCCCTTGGGGAGGGTGGCAACACCAGCTTACTGTGCATCCCTTTGGATGTCATCTGGATCGCAGCGAAGGCCGTGAACGAGGGGATCCACTTCTGCGATGACGACCTCACCGGAGCCCTGACCGACGCCAGCTACAAG
>QHYP01000113.1:4348-4820 GCA_003224195.1 Acidobacteriota bacterium
GGTCTTAACCGTTGGCGCACAGGTCTCAGGCGTTAGCACGCAGGTCTCCAACCTTGACAATCATCTTGCGGCGGATTTTGCTGCGCTGACGGCCCAACTCATCAATCTCCAGGCCTCCGTTGACCTGGCGAATCAGCGCCTGCTGAAAACAATAGCCGGAGAAGCGCAAATCATGAAGCTGGTCCTGACGCCGGAAGCTAAGCGCATACTCGCGCCTTCGATCCTGACTTGCACTGGCTCCAATTGTCCGACGGACCTCCTGGCGAATTGCACCGGCCCGGGTGGCGCTTGCACCTGGAACAACGTCGGGCCTCTCCCATAGTCGTTGCGGAAGCGGCCGCACCGCTCACGAAGGAGAGAGCAAAGCATCGCCGCGTGCCCCGCCCTCGGTTGGCGTTTACCCCGGCCTGTCCCGATCCGCACGGGACCAGGTCGGGAGGGCGGGGCTTTCGCGTCCCTCGCTCTTTTTTCT
>QHYP01000113.1:4892-5860 GCA_003224195.1 Acidobacteriota bacterium
CCTTTGCGTTACAATCGTGGGCCATGAAGCGCCGCAAGCGAGGCTCGAAGGTCGCGGCTCCTGCCGAGACGCCCGTGGATGCCGAGAAGCCTCCCATTCATGCCGAGATCCTTGCTGACGCCGTGGCGCCTTCAGCTCCTGCCGAGATACCTGTTGATGCCGAGAAGCCTCCCATTCATGCCGAGATCCTCGCTGACGCCGAGGCGCCTTCAGCTCCTGCCGAAATGCCCGCTGACCCGGAAATGCCCGCCGCGGGTTCTGCCGTGCCACGCGGGGCTGACCGCCGCACTTATCCTCGCTATGCGTTCACTGCTTCTGTTGAGATAGCAGCCGCTGAGTCCGGCGCGCGCATCAAAACGCGCGTGCGCGACTTGAGTTGGCAAGGCTGTTATGTGGACACGGACAGCCCCCTCCCTCTGGAAACTGTCGCCGACGTACGCATCACGAAAGGCGCGCAATCGTTTGAAGCCCGCGCAAGGGTCGTCTACACCCAAACGGACAAAGGTATGGGTCTGATGTTTACCGGCGTTGAGAAGGAACACCTCGCGACTCTGGATACATGGCTTGCCGAGTCCCGCGAAACCTCCTGGCTCGCCTCCAACCGCCGCAGGAGCCAGCGCGTCCTGATGAAAATCCCCGTGCGAGTCTCCGGCCAGACCGCCCTCGCATCGCCTTTTGAAGAAGAGACCCACACCCTCGCGATCAGCGCCCACGGAGCGTTGATTCCCATCTCGACCTCTGTGAACAGAGGGCAGCGGCTCACTCTCTCGAACGTCCACACAAAAGCTGCGCTGGAGTGTGTTGTCGCCCACATTGACAGGCTTCTGGGCCAGCAGCTTCAGGTGGGAGTCGAGTTCGCGCTGCCCAATCCCGTATTCTGGGGCGTGGCCTTCCCGCCGAAAGACTGGACACCTCGCCACCCAGACGCGAAACCTCGGCCAAAATCTGTCCAATCGCGCTGACGTCCC
>QHYP01000114.1:0-394 GCA_003224195.1 Acidobacteriota bacterium
AGGGAAAGAAGCTGAAAAAACCGGAGACGTCCGGGGTCGCGGGGATTGGCGGAAAGGGCATCGAGGATTGCTTGCGGCACGCCGAGCGCCGTGGCCGAAGGCCAGCCATCGCCGCCGGACGCGAACGTATCGCAGATGGCAGCGAGAGCGCGCTGCTGGCGCGAATTGAGCTGCATGGCGGGGGAGAAGTCTAGCAAATTGGTTTTTTGCGCAGAAACCGGTTTCCGGACAGTCGATAGCAATCCCTGGCAGTTTCCATGCGCTGGTGTTGGTCAGGGTAGCGTGAAGGCGACGAGCGCATCGCCCAGGGGCTCTTCTGTGATCTTCGGATGGCCGCCAGCGGCGATCACCACGTATTGTTTGCCGTTCGGGCCGAGCTGGTAGGTCATTGGTG
>QHYP01000114.1:445-4543 GCA_003224195.1 Acidobacteriota bacterium
GCTGCGCCTTCCACAACTCCTTGCCTGTTTCCACATCGAAGGCACGAAAGTAGGGATCGAAGGTGCCGGCGATGAAAACCAGTCCTCCCGCACTGGCGATGGGGCCACCCAAGCTGACCGATCCTGGTGGGATCGGCGGCTGCTTACCGCCAAAATTCTGCAACGAACCGAGGGGAACCTGCCATCGAATCTTTCCTTCCGTCATGTCAACCGCGACGAGCACACCCCAGGGTGGCGCCGTGCACGGCAGTTTCGACGGCGACTGAAGGAAGCGGCGAAACAATCCGTAGGGCGTCCCGGCCTGAGGGGCATACTCGCCGTCTTCCGTGCGAACTTCGTCGCGCCAGAAATCGGCGCGGGGAATGAGCTTTATTTTGGCAACCAAGTTGTTCGTGTTCACGACCAGAAGGCCGTGTTGCGGATCAAAGGCGTAGCCGCTCCAGGTCATGCCTCCAAGATTGCCCGGCACAGCCAGAGTGCCCCGCACACTTGGCGGGGTGAAGATACCCTCGTTGCGAAGCGCGCGAATCCAGGTCCGGCAGGTCTCGCGATCCTCGGAAGTCGGTCCCCAGGCATCCTCCGCCGAGATTTGTTGCGGGGCGAGTGGCGGCGGAGCTGCGGGGAAGGGTTGCGTGGGTGACGCGACCTCGCCCGGTACATCGCTCTGTAGAACGCGGCGCTCCTCCACCGGAAACACCGGCTTTCCCGTATCGCGATGGAGCACGAAGAGGAGACCGGTTTTGTTGCCCTGTATGACGACGGGGACGTTTTCTCCGGCGTGACGCAACGTCGCCAGCAACGGCGGCGAAGCTGTGTCGTAATCCCAGAGATCGTGATGCACGAGTTGGAATCCCCAAGCAATTTCGCCGGTTTTTGTGTGCAGGGCCACGACGGAATTCGCCCACTTGTCGTCGCCGGGCCGCAGCCCACCGTAGTAGTCAGGGCTCGCGCTTCCGGTTGGAACGAAGATGAGGTCGCGCTCCAGATCGACAGCCATGATGGACCACGCATTCGCGGCGCCGGCGCGCCACTCCCTCGCCTTGGCATCGCCCGTGGCCCCTGCCACTGGAGTATGAACCGGGTCCCAACTCCATCGCAGAGCGCCGGAGCGCGCATCAAAAGCGCGCACTACACCAGCCGGCATGACGGCACGCTGGTTATCGTCGATGGCCGACCCGACGACCACGAGATCGTCGATCACAGTGGGAGGCGAAGTCATGTGGTACCAGCCGGCGCGATAACCAGGCACATCCCTGAGGTTGACCTGGCCCAGGTCGCCGAAATCCAAACAGGGCTTGCCCGTCGCCGCATCGATTGAGATGAGGCGCGCGCCCTGCGTCGCTTCATAAATGCGGCGCCGGCAGGGCTGCCCAGAAGCTCGCGTGGCATCGAGCCAGGTGGCCACGCCGCGATTGATTAGGCCGTCGCCGTAATCCAGGGTCAGTTCGATCTTGGGATCGTAGGCCCAGCGTTGTTTTCCTGTTTCTGGATCGAGTGCGATCACGCGATTGAAGGGCGTGGTGAAATAGAGCGTGCCCTCGACGAGGATCGGCGTGGCCTCGAATCCACTGCGCCTCCTGTCATCGCTGCCGTCCGAGATGTCTCCGGTGTGAAATATCCACGCGACGTTGAGTTTTGCGACATTTTCGCGATTGATTTGAGAGAGCGGTGAATATCGCATGCCGCCCGGATCGTGTCCGTAGTAGGGCCAGTCTCCATTGGCAGAGTTCCGCGCGTGGTTACGCAACGGACTTGAGAGGAGTCCAGGAAGGCTCAGAACGATCAGGAGCCAGAGGCGGCGGGGCGACTTGCGAATCTCAAAAGCGCTGGACATGGGCACGGGATTCTCCGAGTTGCAAAGGGAATCAGTGAATCATCAGAAGCTGGTTAAATCAAGCCGGAGAAAATATTTCGACCGGGATGCGGAAACCGGACCTCGCCCGTCTGCCGCAGCTTGCCTGCTGCCAGCAGTGTAGGCCGGATGGCAGAGAGATCCTTCGACTCGCTGCGCTCGCTCAGGATGACGATCCTTGTCGGACGATAAGAGAGATCCCTCGTCACTGCGTTCCTCGGGATGACTATCCTTCGCCGGATAGTCACTTTTTCTTTTTGGCGATTTCGGAGAAGTGTTTATCGAGCCCGGCCTTGGTGAAGAGATCGTCGGCGAAGCCGGGATTGTATTTGCAGGAGGCATAGAAGACCTGAAAAATAGCGCGGCCGTCGCGTTCGCGGGAGATCTGGAGCGGGGTCAGGACGCCGTCCATGGGATGATAGTTCGAAAATAAAGTGACTTCCTCGGTGCGCTCACGCGTGGTGTCATTGCGGGTGACGACAACGTTGCGCACAAGCAGATGCGAAGAGCGACCGATGGCAAGGCGAAAGGTCCGATGGTCGGCGTCCACGATTTCCACCCAGTCAACGGGCTTGAGGTCCACGATATCGCTGCCGGCGTAACGGAAGATCATGCCGTCTTCCTTGAGCCGCAGGCGCAGAAGATTGTCGGTATCCTTTTTTACCTGCTCCTGAAAATCGGCGATGGCGCTGGCGGGCTGTTCGGTAACGCCGCCAGCGTCCAAGGACCAGCCCTGGTCGCCGGCGAAGAGCTCGATGACGACGCCGCCCTTGACGGGGACATCGCCCGTAAGCACCGCGAGAGCCCGCTTGTTGCCCTTGAAGATGTACTCGGTGCGGTTCTTGTCCGGATAGCGCCAGGAATCATTGAAATGCACGTAGCCGGTCACGTCGCCTGCGTGGCCGAACTGCGCGAGGCGGCCCTCGCAGAGCGATTCGCGAACCTGGAGGTACGCGGGGCCGCCGAGAGTATCGATGAGCTGCTGGAGGATCTGCTTGGCCTTCGCGGCGCTCTCATCCGGCATCATGGTTTCTGGATTCTGCGCCGCGGCGCGGAAGGGAGTGAAGGCAGCGACGACGATGATGGCCGCCGCGAGGGTGAAGGTCTTCAGCCGCACAGGATGGATCCTCCGTTTACATTGATGATTTCGCCGGTGAGGAAGTTGGCCAGATCGGAAGCGAGAAAAAGGATGGAGCCAGCGATTTCTTCGGCAGTGGCGGCGCGGCCGAGGGGGATAGCCGCCTTGATCGCTTTGGCACCTTCCTTGGTGTTGATGACAGGGTTGGACATGTCGGTCGAGACCCAGCCGGGAGCGACGCAATTCACCAGGATGTTGTGGCGGGCAAGCTCAGTGGAAAGGCCTTTGACGAAACTGATGACGGCGCCCTTGGTGGCGCCGTAGTGTGTGTGAAATGCTTCGCCGCGCTGGCCCGCCGTGGAGCTGATGGCGATGATTTTGCCGGACTTCTGCTTGATCATGTGCGGGACGCCGAAGTGGATGATGGAATAGACGCTTTTCAGATTGACTCGAACCATCTCGTCCCACTGCGCTTCGGTCATTTTCTCGATGGGTAGATCCTCCACGTTCCAGATGCCGGCGTTGGCAACGAGGATGTCGACACGGCCCAGCCGGGCGATGCATTGCTCGACGAGCTTTTTGTTGTCGGCGTGGCGGCCGCAATCGGCTTTGAAAGCCTCGACGCGCGTGCCGTGCTTGCGCGCTTCCTGCTCGACCAGCGCGGCGGCGTCCTTCCCCTTGTAATAATTGAAGACTACGTCGGCGCCGGCCTGAGCGAACATCTTCACCGCAGCGGCGCCGATACCGCGCGAGCCGCCGGTGATCAGCGCCGCCTTGCCGGCGAGAGAAATCATTCAGTCCTCTGATTCTGAAGGCAAGAAACGAATGCGAAAGGTCGTGTGGCGCTGCTGGCGCTAAGATTCCTCGCCGAACCTCGCCGGCTCGGCTCAGGGTGACAGTCCTGGGGCGCGCTTCGATGCATCACGTTTTGCGCGCGACGGCGCCGACCGCACGGGTCGCCTGCAGAAGCGCGCGGAAGAGTATTGCCGAAAAGGCATCGCTCGGAGGCATCCGCTCGGGATGCCATTGCACGCCGACGACCCAATGTTTGTGCGGTTCATGCTCGACGGCCTCGATCACTCCATCGGGTGCAACCGCAGCAACGCGCAGGCCGTGTCCAAGATCCCGGATGGATTGATGATGCGAAGTGTTTACCTGAGCATCGAAT
>QHYP01000115.1 GCA_003224195.1 Acidobacteriota bacterium
CACCAACACGGCGACCACAATTTCCGGATTGCGACGCGGCGCGTAGCCGACAAACCAGGCATTGTCTTCAAATCTCCTTTGTTTCCCTACCCTCTCGCGCGTGGCGTAACCGATCACCTGGGCAGTTCCCGATTTTCCACTGAACTCTATCCCGGCGAGTTTGAGCGACGCTCCCGTGCCGCCCTCGTTCACGACGCCGTACATCGCGTTGGTTATTTTTTCCACGGTGGGCTCGGAAATCTCGAACCGCTCTTCGCCGACATTCTGCGCGTTTTTGATCAGGTGGGGCTGTTTGAAGATGCCGCCCATGGCGATCCCGCCAATCATCCGGGCAAGCTGGAGTGGCGTAGTAATGACGGCGCCTTGACCGGTGGCCACGGAGACAGTCTCGCCCGCATACCACTTGCGATGAAAGACGCGCTCGACCCATTCTGCGGAAGGCATGAGTCCGGGCTCCTCCGAGGGGAGATCGATTCCGGTCTTATGTCCCAAACCGAACTTGGTGGCGTAGTACGAAAGACGGTCGATGCCGAGACGAATTCCGACGTTATAGAAGAAAACATCGCAGGATTCGAGAATCGCTTTGTGCAGATTCACAACTCCGTGAGCTTTCTTCCCATAAACCCAGCACTTGAACTGCCGCCCATAAAACGTCCCGTACCCTGGGCAAAACGCAGTGAAACTCTCCGGCGGGACTTTGTCTTCCAGCATCGCCGTGGCGGTCACGATCTTAAAGACCGAGCCAGGAGCAAGCTGCGCCTGAATGGCGCGATCCAGCAAAGGATGTTGCGGATCTTCGTTGAGCTTCTTCCACTCATCCGCCGAGACGCGGATAGCGAAATCGTTTGGGTCCGGCGCCGGATGGCTGGTCATCGCCAGCACTTCACCGCTGCGCGGGTCCAGAGCCACTACTGCACCGGGACGCGCTGCCAAAGCCTGTTCGGCTGCCTGCTGCAGATCGTAGTCGATCGTCAATTGAATTTGCTGGCCCGGAATGGGCTCCTGCTGCAAGAGGTGGCCAAGTTCCTTTCCGACGCTGTTGACGATCACACGGCGCATTCCGTCCGTACCCATCAGTATGTCGTTGTACTGGCGCTCGAGGCCCGACTTGCCGACGATGTCACCCGCGTGGAGCCGGCCATTGCTCGCCTCAATCTGTTGCTCGCTGACTTCGCCCACGTACCCGCTCGCGTGCGACATGAATCCGCCAGGGGGATAGCGCCGGCGGTGCACCAGCAACATTTCGAGCAGCGGAATGTCCGCGCGGTGGGATTCAATGAACGCCACATCGGCCTTCGAAGCTTCGGGCTTGATGACGATGGGCTGGAATTTGGAAAGATTCTTGGAAGTGCTCAGCTGCTCTCTCAGATCCTCCAGCGGAATGCCGAGTCCTTCGGCAATGGCGGGAAGATGTTTCTCCACCAGCGCCGCGTCATCGCGGAGCAGCAGGACGCTGAACGAGGGATAGTTGTCCACCAGCACTCGCCCGTCGCGATCCAGCATGCGCCCGCGCGGCGCAATGATCTGCATGGTGCGGATGCGATTTCGCTCCGCCAGTTGCAGGTATTTTTCGGAATCAACGACTTCGAGCTTCCAGAAGCCAAGCAGCAGCAGCGCGATCATCCCGACGGTGATGTAGGAGACGACCGCCAGTCGCGTTTGCGGCAACCGATTATCGTTGCGGAACCAGTAAGACACGCCGACCCCGCGCGCGAGCCTGACAACTTTTTATGGCCGTACCGGCCTGCGCCCCTCGAGTCGGGGCCGCTCGCGTCACGCCTTTCTTTTCCATTGCGCGAGGCTCTTGAAACTTTCCTGCGAACCCGGCAAAGCTTCCGAAGCGCCGCTTGACCCCATTGCACACAAGCAACAAAAGTCGGGCTAAAGTTAGCACTTGGGCGGAACCCGCGCAACCCGTCCTGAGGGTCAGGTATGCGCGAGTGACACCGGAGCCGGCGAGATGACCGAACGCGGAATCCTGCCTTGCCGCCTACGGGGGGCCGCGCTATCGTAGCGAACTCCTTCCATGACGACGCGATTGCTTGAACCCCTGCGCCTCGCCTTTATCGGGATGTCGGGCGCCGGTAAGACCTTTTGGACCAAAAAGTTAGCCCAAATGGGCCGTCCGGCCATCGGCTGTGACGACCGCATCGAGGAGCGCCTGCGGACCCATCTCGCCGGGGAAGGCTACTCCGGCATCGGGGGCGTGGCCGCGTGGATGGGCTGGCCCAGCAGCGCTGCTTACGCCGAGCGCGAAGCGCGTTATCTGGCGGCAGAGATCGTCGTGCTCGGGGAGATCCTTGGAGAACTCGAGGCTCATCGCCAGCGCGAACTCGTTCTCGACACAACCGGCAGCGTGATCTACGCCGGCAATCATCTGTTATTGCGCCTGCGAAAACTGATGACCGTCGTTCATCTGGCCGCTTCACCCGAAGAGGAAAAGCTCCTGATCGAGCGCTATCTCACCGAACCGAAGCCGGTCTTGTGGCGCGGCGCGTTTCAACCGCGACCCGGCGAAGCGCCCCGCGATGCCGTAGCGCGCTGTTATCCCGCGCTCATCGCCTCGCGCCGGCGCAGCTATGAGGCGCTCGCGCACTGCACCATTCCGATTGCGGCGCTGCGCGATTCTTCTCTGGACGCCGACGGTATTCTCGCGCTGATTCAAGCGCAACTCGAGCGTTCTCGATGAAATTTCGCAGCACGAACCGCAAGTGCGACGAGGTGAGGCTCTGCGACGCCGTTCTCCAGGGTCTGGCTCCGGATGGCGGGCTCTACGTGCCTGTGAGCATCCCCACGCTGCCGCCCCATTTTTTCACCCGCATGCGCTCCATGAAGTTTCCGGAGACCGCCGTCGAAGTGATGCTTCCGTTTGTCGGCAACGAAATCCCCGAGCCAGAACTGGCGCGGATTCTCTCGGATGCGCTCACGATTCCCGTGCCGCTCGTCACGCTTTCGCCGCGGCTTCACGTTCTCGAGCTATTCCATGGGCCGACGTTGGCGTTCAAGGATTTTGGCGCGCGAACGATGGCGCGCCTGCTGAGCTATTTCGCCGGCAAACGCGGCGGCGAATTCACGGTACTCGTCGCCACCTCGGGCGACACGGGGAGCGCCGTCGCGCAGGGCTTTCTCGGCGTTCCGGGCGTCCGCGTGACGATTCTTTATCCCGCTGGCCGCGTCAGCGCAGCGCAGGAGAAGCAGTTCACCACGCTCGGGCAGAACATCACCGCGCTCGAGGTCGCGGGCGCATTCGATGATTGCCAGCGCCTGCTCAAGCAAGCTTTTGCTGATGCCGAGCTGACTGAGCGGATCAGGCTCACCACCGGCAATTCCATCAACAT
>QHYP01000116.1 GCA_003224195.1 Acidobacteriota bacterium
TTGCCGGCGAGGTGAGGAATGGAGAGCTGGTGGCAGGATTTTCGTTACGCTTTGCGGATGCTATGGAAAAAGCCCGGTTTCACGGGTGTGGCCGCAATGTCGCTCGCGCTGGGAATTGGAGCGAATACGGCTATCTTTACGGTGATCAACGCCGTATTTCTGCATCCCCTGGCGATCCAGGATCCTTCGCACGTCGTGGAAATGTTCACGAAGGACAACAAGACTGTGCAGACGGGGAATTTCGCGCTGACGCCGACTTCGTTCCCGAACTACGAAGACTATCGCGACCACAACACGGTTTTCACCGGGCTGGCGGCCTATTTCCCGCTCGGCTTGCAATGGACCAAGAACAGCGAAACGCAGGGACTGCCGGGCATGCTTGCCAGCGCCAATTATTTCGACGTCCTGGGCATCAAGGCGTACCGCGGGCGACTATTCGCGCCCGACGAAGACACCAAGCCGGGGGCCAACACGGTGGCCATCGTCAGCTACAGCCTATGGACAAAACAATTTGGTTCCGACGCGAACCTGATTGGCCAGACGCTGACGCTCGACGGCATTCCCTTCACGGTGATTGGCGTCACTCCGTCCGGCTTCAAGGGTACGTTCTCTCTGGCAGGACCCGATCGCGTCTGGGTGCCGCTGAGCATGCGCGAACAGTTGACGAACGGGCAGCTCCGGCAGCTCATGCCGAACCGACGCTTCCGCTGGCTCAACATGATCGGCAGGTTGAAGCCCGACGTCACGTTTCGCCAGGCGGAGGCAGCGATGAAAACCATCGCCGCCGCACTGGAAAAAGAGTATCCGACCGCGAACGAGAGACGCACGCTGGAGATGGCTCTCGAATCCGAGGCAGCGCTGGGAATCAACGGACGCGACCAAATTGTGCTGGCCGGCGGCGTGATGATGGGAGTCGTCGGATTGGTGCTGCTGATTGCCTGTGCGAATCTGGCGAATCTGCTGCTGGCGCAATCGGCGAAGCGCGAGAAAGAAATCAGCATCCGCTCGGCCATGGGAGCGAGCCGCGGCAGGTTGGTGCGCCAGTTGCTGATCGAAAGCGTTGCGCTTGCGTTCCTGGGCGGCGCTGCGGGCCTGCTGGTTGCCTACTGGAGCCGCAACGCGTTGTGGTCGTTCCGCCCGCCCTTCCTGGGCAATGCTTCGATTGATCTAAGCTTCGATTTGCGCGTGCTCGCCTTCACGGCGGGGATTTCGGTCGTTACGGGAGTGATCTTCGGTCTCGCGCCGGCGCTGAAGCTTTCGCGCGCGAATCTGAACGAAATGCTGAAGGTGGGTGGCCGCGGCGGGTCGCTGGGCCTGGGTCACAACCGAGTGCGAACCCTGCTGGTCGTCTCGGAGATTGGCCTCGCGACTGTCGCCTTAATCGGCGCGGGGCTGTTCGTCCGCAGTATGCAAGCGGCGCAGAATCTTGATCTGGGATTCGATTCCAAGCACATCGGCTTCGTCGGACTGAACCCGGGACAGCAGCGTTACGATCAGGCGCGCGGTGAGCAGTTTTACCTCGACGCCATGGCCAAGGCGCGTATGGTGCCGGGTGTGGAAGCCGCGGCTGCTGCTTCGCTGGCGCCGGTCATCGGAGGCGCCGGAGTTTTGCTGACGGTATTCCCCGAGGGCGAGCAGCAGAACCCGAATTATCGCGGCTCGCTGGTGGCGTTTAACGATATCACCCCAGGATACTTTGAGACGTTGCGCATCCCCTTTCACGCAGGAAGAGACTTTAACGATTTCGACCGCGATCAGTCGAAGCCTGTGGCCATCGTAAATGAGGCATTGGCTCGGCAGCTCTGGCCCGGCCAGGTTGCGCTCAACAAACGGTTCAGCATCGTTCAGCAGATGGCACTGTATGAGGTGGTGGGCGTCGTGGCTACTTCGGTGATTGGCGCGGTTGGAGAAGATCCTACGCCCATGATTTATCGGCCCGTCCAGCAAGAGTATGCGCCCGGTATCGTGCTGCTGGTGCGCACGAAGGGCGCTCCGGAGCCGCTTTTGGGGGCCGTGCGCGAGCAGGTGCAAACGCTCGACCGCAACATGCCTCTTCGCAACACGGGCACCGTGCAACAGGGCATCGAGGCAGGGCTCTGGGCGCCGCGGATGGGCGCGGCACTGCTCAGTATTTTCGGAGGTCTCGCGCTGGTGCTGGCGATGATCGGAGTTTATGGCGTGATGTCGTACTCGGTGTCACAGAGGACGCAGGAGATCGGCGTCCGCATGGCGCTCGGCGCCGAGGCCGGCGACGTTCTGGTGCTGGTGCTGAGAGAAGGGATGGGCCTGGCGCTGAGCGGGGCCTTGCTCGGACTGATCGTAGCGCTGGCGCTGGGGCGCGTGGTCAGTACCCTGCTCTTCGGCATCAGCGGGCGCGATCCGCTGACGCTGGGGGCTGTGACTGCCGTACTGACGGTGGTGGCCTTACTGGCGTGCTACGTGCCGGCGCGGCGGGCGACGCGCGTGGACCCGTTGGTGGCGCTCAGGTATGAGTGAACTTCGGGGGTAGAAGCTGCGTAGGTCTCTTCAGCGAAGGAGATCCCCTAATGATGGAGACGCTATGGCAGGACATCAAGTACGGCCTGCGGATGCTGGGCAAGAGTCCCGGATTCGCAGGGGTCGCGGTCCTAACGGTGGCGCTCGGAATCGGGGCGAACACCGCGATCTTCAGCGTCATCAACGCAGTTCTGCTCAAGCCGCTGCCGTATCCGAATCCCGACGGCCTAGTGAAAGTGTGGACGCACTTTACGGGCATCGGGCTGCCGAATGACCAGAACTGGTTTTCGCCGCCGGAATTTCGCGACCTCCGGGAACAAAACCGCAGCTTTTCCGACGTCGCCGTGCTCGATAACGGAAGGTATAGCCTCGGTGTTAGCGGTAACCCGCAGAGCGTCGATGGCGCGGCGGTCTCTCCAAGCCTGTTCACTATCCTGGGCGTGAGCCCGCAACTGGGGCGGACATTCACTGCGGAAGAAGCGGAGCAAGGCCATGACCGCGTCGTGATTCTGGGACACGGTCTGTGGCAGCGCGCGTTCGGAGCCGATCCTCAGATCGTCGGGAAAGATTTAGCGATTGACGGTAGAAGCTGCACGGTAATCGGCGTGATGCCGCAGGGTTTTGATTACCCTGCGCCATCCGAGCTCTGGACCCCGCAGGTTTTCGTGGCGGCCGACTTTACGCCGGACAACCGCGGAAATCATGGCTACGAAGTTCTGGCCCGGCTCAAGCCCGGAGTCTCGCTTGCCCAGGCGCGAACGGACATGGAGGCGCTTTCCAAATCCATCATCGAGCAGAACCGCGATTATCCCTACCAACGGTTCGGTTTTGCGTTGATCCTGCACCCGTTGCTTGAAGAAACGGTTGGTGATGTGAAGACATCGCTGTGGGTATTGATGGGGGCCGTGGGATTTGTGCTGTTGCTGGTGTGCGCAAATGTAGCGGGACTCCTTCTCGTGCGCAGCACCGCGCGTCAGAAAGAGATTGCCGTGCGCGTGGCTCTCGGCGCCGGGACGCGGCGGATTGTCCGGCAGTTGCTCAGCGAAAGCGTNCTCCTGCTGAACGTGATCGTTACGCTCAGCGCCAATGCGCTGCCTCGCGTGGTATCCACCGGAATCGATCGCGGCGCGCTGGTTTTCACTTTCGTTGTGATCGTAGGAACCGGAATCCTATTCGGACTTGCGCCGGCGCTGGAGGCGAGCCGAGGCGTTCGCTACGACATCTTGAAAGAGGGGGGCCGCAGCAACGTGGAAGGCCGCACGTCGCACCGACTGCGCCGCATCTTCGTGGCGGCGGAAGCGGCGCTGGCTGTCATCCTCCTGGCATGCTCCGGGTTGTTGCTGCGGAGTTTCGTCAAGCTGCTGCAAGTGGATCCGGGCTTCCGTCCCGAGGGCGTGCTGACGGTGCAAGTTGGTCTCCCAGCGGCGAAATACGCAAAGCCTGAACAGATGAGAGCTTTCTTCCACGAACTTGTGAGTCGCATCCAGCAGTTGCCGGGAGTGCGAGCGGCCGGAGCAGTTTCGATACTCCCCTTGAGCGGCCAGGGCAACTCGGGAACGACAACGGTGGAATCGCGCGCCGTGGCGCCGCAGGATGCTTCGCCGGAGGCTGACTGGCGCGTCGCGACGCCGGGTTTTTTCCAGGCGATGGGCACACCTCTCATCGCCGGGCGGTTTTTCGAGGAGCGCGACAGCGATACGGCTGCGCCAGTGGCCATCATCGACGAAACCATGGCGCATACCTATTGGGCTAATGAAGATCCCATCGGAAAACGCATCAAGCGCGGCGGAGCGCGATCGAAGGCACCGTGGATGACCATTGTCGGCGTGGTGCGGCACGTCCGTTACCGGACGCTCGAGGCGCGTTCGCGCGTCCAGCTTTACTGGCCGGAAGCGCAGAACCCCACGAATTTCATGGGGCTCGCGATCCGCACTGCCGCGGACCCGATGAGCCTTTCCCCCGCCGTGCAGAAGACGGTGCTCGAGCTGGATGCGCAGCAACCTGTAGATCATGTGCTCACCATGCAGGAACTGATGGCCGATTCGCTGGCGCGTAGACGTTTGACGATGACGTTGCTGGCGGCGTTTGCGGGGGGCGCACTATTGCTTGCAGCCCTCGGCATCTACGGCGTGACGGCGTACATGGTGACGCAACGCCAACAGGAGATCGGGCTGCGGATGGCGCTCGGCGCTTCCCGCGCCGACGTTCTTGGGCTCGCGATCGGGCAAGGGATGTCGCTCCTGTTCGCGGGGCTAGGCGTGGGGCTTGTGGCGTCGCTGGGTCTCACGTGGGTACTGAGCAGCTTGCTGTTTTCGGTGCGGCCGTACGATCCCGTGTCGCTCGCAGCAGCCGCGGCGGCATTGGCGCTGGTTGCGTGCTGCGTGCCAGCGTGGCGTGCGACGCGAGTGGATCCTATGGTGGCGCTGCGATACGAATAGAAGGAACCGGAATGAACACTTTCTTTCGCGATGTTCAGTACGGCCTGCGCATGCTGGGAAAGAGTCCAGCGTTTACCGCCGTTGCCGTGGTTACGCTTGCTCTCGGGATCGGCGCCAACACGGGAATCTTTTCGATCACGCAGCAAGTCCTTCTCCAGAGGCTGCCCGTGCCGCACCCGGAGCAACTAGTTCTGCTTTACTCGCCCGGCCCCCAGCAAGGCCATGTCGAGTCCGATGAGAGCGACGGCTCTGAATCCTTTTCCTATCCGATGTACAAGGACCTACGCGATCACAACACCATCCTTGCCGGGCTGGCCGCGAAGTTTAGCGCTCCTGTCAGTGTCGCGTTTCGGGGACAAACGGAGCGCGCCAGCTCCGACCTCGTTTCCGGAAATTTCTTCGATGTGCTCGGCGTCCGCGCGACGATCGGAAGAATTTTCGCGGCCGACGATACGCCTGGTGCGGGAGCGAATCCCGTCGTCATGCTGGGCTACGGCTTCTGGAAACGGCGATTCGGTGGCGACACGGGCCTGCTGAACCAGAGCCTGCTGGTGAATAACCAGCCGATGACGGTTGTGGGTATCGTGCAGCCCGGATTCGAGGGCATCCAACTCGGCCGCGTCCCAGACCTCTATATACCGATCACCATGAAGGCGCAGATCACGCCGAACTGGAATGGACTCGACAACCGCAAGGATTATTGGGTGAAGCTGATCGGGCGCTCGAAGCCGGGAATTTCCCGTACGCAGGCGGAAGCAGGGCTTCTCCCGGCGTACCACGCGATCCTCGAAAACGATCTTCCCTTTTACACGGGATGGAACGATCAGAGGAAAAAGGAATTCTTGGCAAAGGCGATCATTCTTCGCGATGGCTCAAAGGGGAGGCCAATCTTCCAGAACGGTAACCGGCAAGGACTGCTCACGCTGATGGGCATGGTCGGTCTGGTGTTGTTCATCGCCTGCGCAAATGTGGCTGGATTGCTGACGGCGCGAGGCGCTGCACGTCAAAGAGAAATATGCGTGCGGTTGTCGCTTGGCGCAAGCCGCTGGCGACTGATCCGCCAGCTGGTGGTGGAGTCTTGCTTGCTGTCGATTGCGGGCGCTCTGTTAGGCCTGTTAATCGCAAGTTGGACGAGCGACGGCCTCGTGCGGTTTGCCATGGAAAACGAGGACGCGCAAGGGCTTTCGAGCGCGCTCAGCGTGCCGGTACTGCTTTTTGCGATGGGTCTCGCACTCGTGTGCGGCATTGCTTTCGGAGTTGCTCCGGCCCTACGCGCAACGCGGGTCGAGCTGGCGGCTACTCTGAAGGACCAGGCGGGCTCGCTCTCGGCCGGGTTAGTACAGGCGCGATTGCGGAAGGGTCTGGTGATCTCTCAGGTGGCGTTGACGCTGCTGCTGGTCACCGCGGCCGCCGGCTTCGCGCGCAGTCTCTATAATCTGCAACACGTGGACCTGGGATTGCGACCGAGCCACGTCCTGCAATTCTCCGTCGAGCCGGAACTGAACGGCTACAACCCGCTGCGAGCGGTCGCCTTCTTTCGACAACTCGAAGAGCGGCTGGCGGCCTTGCCTGGCGTGCAGACTTTCAGCGGCGCCACGATCCCGGTCCTCGCGGGAGACGACTGGGGCTCAAACGTGACGGTAGAAGGCGAGCCCCCGGAAAAAGCGGGGAACACGGAGGCTCTGCGGAACGCTGTCGGTGCGAATTATTTCTCGACGATGGGGATTCCCCTGCTAGCGGGACGTGAATTCACGCAGCAGGACACAGCAGAGAGCCCCAAAGTGGTGGTCATCAACGAAACGATGGCCAAGAAGTTTTTCCCCGGCCGTGATCCGATCGGCCGCCATATGAAATTCGGCTCGGGCAGCAGTCCATTGAACATCGAGATCATCGGCGTCGTAAGGGATAGTAAGCATCAAGGAGTCAAAGAAGAAGTTCGGCCTTTTGTGTATATGCCCTATACGCAGGACCCGACGG
>QHYP01000243.1 GCA_003224195.1 Acidobacteriota bacterium
CACAGATGCCGTTCGGCTTTGCTGGACTTTGCTGCGAGATTATTCTGGCGCAAAGGACTTACCATCGAAACTTCATGGCAAGAGCGGCGGCGTCATGCCCGGTTCAAGGCGCCCAAGGGAATGGTGGTGGGTTGGCAGGGCGGCGGGAAACGAGACGTCTCGGCTGCGGACATGTTCAGCATGGGCGGTGTGTTCGTGGCCGTGGCTCAACCTCTGCCCCCGGGAACCGGCCTGGAATTGATTTTCGACGTGCCGAGCGGCGAGGTGCGGGCGCGCGCCGTCGTCCGGCACGGAAGACCGGGGCAAGGCATGGGCGTACAGTTCGTGCACATGCGGGCGGACGACCGGGCGCGGCTGAACCGCTTTTTGCAGCAACTTGAGGCGGAGCAGCGGACGAGAACGATTGTCGCCCCGGCCAGTTGGTTTACGCTCGATGGCCAGCCGCTGGACTCGGGAGAGATCGAAAGCCACCACGCGCTGTTCGCGCTGCTTCACCGAATCTACTCGGCCCGGCTGACCGGCAAGCTGCAACTCGTGTTTGGGCGCGTGGAAAGGCAACTGTTTTTCGACGGAGGGCAACTGGTCTTCGCGGCGAGCAGCGACCGGCAGGACAGCCTTGGGGAAATGATGCTGCGGGCGGGCGCGCTGACGCAAAGAGAGTTCGAGGAGGCTGCCGCGCTGGTGCAGACGGGGCAGCGGTTCGGCTCCGCGATCGCCGAGATGGGCGTTTGCAGCGTCGAGGAAGTTGTCGGCTGGGTGCAGCGGCAGCTTACCCAAGTCACCTCTTCGGTTCTGGACTATCCGGCCTGCCGCTACTACTTCTTCAGTTCCCTGGAAAAAAACGTCGTGCCGGAAATCGCCATTCCGGTGCCGCTGGGGAAGCTGCTCCTGGAGGCGGTGCGCCGGGCCAATGACCTGCCTCTGGAGCATCTCGCAGAGGATGGTGAGTTACGGGTGGCCCTTTCTCCGGACCCGTTGCTGCGTTATCAGGCCGTTGAGTTGGAGGAAAGCGAACGGCAGTTGATTGATGCGATCTCCGGAGCGGTAAGCGCGAAAGAACTCCTGTCTCGGAACAAACTGCCCAAGGACAAAGGTGCCCGCTCTCTCTATGCGTTGATGGTTTTGGGAATCGTTGTCAGCGTGCCGCAGAGTGCGGGAGCGGAAAAGGAGCCGGACGTTGCCATTCCGGCGCCCGAGGCTAAGGGAGTTCCTTCGGAGAAGGCCGCGAGCGTAATTCAATTTGCAGCGGAGATCCGAAAACTTCTCGAACTGGCGGAGACCGGGACCTACTATGACCTGCTGGGGGTTACCGCGTCGTCGCCGCCGGGTGAAGTGAAACAGAGCTTCCATCGTTTGGCGCAGAAATTCCACCCCGACCGCCACATGGGGAAGAGCGAATGGATCGGATTGCTCCAGGATTTGATGGGCCGGCTGACGACGGCGTACCGGACTCTTGTGGATCAAGAGAAGCGCGCCAGCTACGACCAGCAGCTTGCCGCTGCGGGCGCCTTCACGCTCGGCCAAGGCAAGACCGAGAGCCAAGAAACGGTGGACGAATGCCTCGCCCGGGCCAAGCAGTGTCTGCGCGGTCACAATTTTGCCGGGTCGATTCTGTGGCTGCGCAAGTGCGTGGAGCTCGAACCGGACGTGGCTAGGTACCGCGCAATTTTGGCGCGGAGCTTGGCGGCGGTGCCGCAATACCGGCAAGAAGCGATCAGCCAATTCGAGAGAGCCGTCGAACTGGATGCGTGGAACACCTCGACGTACTTTCAGTTTGCGGAACTTTATGAGGCGATGCGGCTCCCTTGGCGCGCGGTTCCTCTCTATCGGAAGATCCTCGAGATCGATCCGGAGCATAGGAAAGCCCGCGACCGCCTGAGCGAACTCGAAGGCAAGCCGGAAGAGCGGGAAGAAAAATCCTTCGTTTCCCGGCTCTTCCATCGAAAGCCGTGACACTCGCTGGAGCTGACGGCACGTCGTCACGCCGTCAGAAATGGAAGCCGAGTTCCGCCGTGTAGGACCGCGGCGTCACGAAGTGCGTCCCGCTGAACGTAGACAGGAAGTTATAGAGCGCGGTCTTGTTCGTCAGATTGATGACCGTGAAGCGCAAACTCCACTTGTAACGGTCACCACGGAACAGATTGTCCTCGCCCACGCTGGTGTCGAACAGGTTGCGCGGTTTGACGCGCGTGGGATTGTGATCCAGGTCAAACGACGCGCCGGCGAGGTTGAGCAGCTTCGAGCCCTGCGGCGCACCGGCTGCGCAACTGGTGATCGGATTGGTAGGGCTTGCCACGTTGCTGCCGCAGAAGAGCTCGATCGCGGCCTGCTGATCCGCATCGAGGAACCCTAGCGCAGTCGGAAAGTCGCTTAGATTCGGGTTGCTGGCCACTAGACCGCTGTCGTAGCGCCAGTTGAAACCAATCCACGGCAGAGTTTTCCACGGTTGATACTGAAAATGTGTTGTCTGATTGAATGCCTGATCGTGGTCGATGCGAAATACTTCTCCACCGGTGATGCTGGCGCCCAGCCCACCAATTTGTGGGGGGAAATACCGCGCCCGGACGTGAGCAAGCACCGCGAGTGCCGTGAACCCATGATAATTGGGCATGCTCACGCGGACCGAAGGCCCGTCAATCTTCGAGCTCTTCCATGCAATGGGAAAAAATATCGGCGTGTTGGCGAACGTAGAGAAGTCGTACGCGTTGTGCGTAAACTTCCACAAGTAGTCGGCGTCCACCACCGCGAACTTTCCAAACGCCTGCTGAAAGCCGGCATTGAACTGGTTTCGTTGGCCCGACCGAATTGGCGCCTGCAAGCTCACGCCGCCGATCACGTCGAGGATGACCGGGTTACTCGCTCCCAGGCTTGCCAGAATCAGGTTCTCATTGAACGGGGACTCCAGAATACGCGAATAGGAAACCCGAAGAATCGAATTTGTCTTCTTGACGTTGTAGGCAAAGCCCACGCGAGGTTGCGGTTGACTATCATGGACGATTCCGCGATACAGGTCTTGTCGAAATCCCACATTGAAGGCCCAATTGCCCACGTTGATTGTGTCTTGCAGGTAGAGCCCGAGCTCCTTAACGTCCGTATGGCCGCGGAATGGGAACAAAGCGCTTTGGGCAGTCGCGCAACTGTCCTGCGCTTGCGCCGCCGCAGTTAGAACGGGCCGCGTCAGATCGAGGCAGCCCAGGGCCGACGCAAATGCTGGGACGCTGGCGTTCTGTCCCGTATTCGCCACAAACGCACCCGTGCAGTCACCCTGAAACGTCGGCGTGGGGTTCGTGTCCGGACTTAGGTCGGAAGCATTCAGGCAGACCGCGTTGAATCCCGGGTCTGTAATCCCAAAGTTGAAATTTTCTGTCAGGAACGTATGCTGAAACGTCGCTCCGGCCTTGATGTTGTGTTTGCCCTTCACGTAGGACACGTCCGAACGAAGTCCCGCGTTCGTCAGCTTTCGCTGCTGATTGAGCGTCGCCGAAGAACCACCGGGAATGAGTCCCGTGCCGTCCGCGAACACGTTTCCGCTCGGATAGTAGTTAAAGCGATCCTGACGAACGAAACCGCCAAACGTGAACAGCGTCGTGGTGCTGAACAGGCGGGTCCACACCGGGGCGATATTGAACGTGTTGATTTGCGCACGTTGGTCCTGTGCTGGCAGGGCGGCCCCGGTGAGCGGGTCGTTCACTCCGATATTTGAGTTGTCAATCGTGTTGGGAGTCTGGAACCACGAACGCGTGTATTGAAAGTTAGTGTGGATGGTATCCGCGTTGGTAACCTGATAGTCCACGCGGTCAAACAGGTTTTCCTCGTTGCCCTTGTCGTGTGGCGTGAAGTTCCGGTGGGTCGAGAAACCGGCTGCTGTTCAATCCGTTCGCCGCAATGAAGTTTCCCCACTTCGGGCCGCCAATGGCCAGCCGGAAGCCAGCCCCGACCGAGCCGAAGCTGCCGTAGGAAGAGTAGACAGTGCCCTTTGGCTTGGTCACACCGAGGCCCGATTGCGTCGTCACCTTGATGACCAGGCTCGTTTTGCCGCCGTATTCGGCTGGGGGCCCTCCCGAGACCGCTTCCAGCGACTGAATCGAGTCCAGCGGAATCTGGTTCGAGAAGATCTTACTCTGCTGATCGGTAATGGGCTGGCCGTCAACGGAGAATGAATTCTCGGCGTGGTCACCGAGCCCGTGAAACAGGCCGTTCGAGTCCGCAACCACACCTGGTGTCGCCAGCGTGACCAGCGAACTTACCGAAGACGATTGGCTTTCGAGGGGTAGCCTGTCGGTCAAGGCTGTGTCCACATCCGTATGGAAACTCGGGTCTTTTTCAATGAGATCCTCTCCCTTCGCCTCCACGGTGATGCTCGTTTGCGCCGTGCCGAGCTTCAGACTTATTTGCAGCGTCGTGGGCACCGTCGAGCGCACATCCACATCTTGCGTGTACGCCGCAAAACCCGCTGCCGTCGCCGTCAGGTGATACGGATTGAATGGCACGTTCGCGAACCGGAAACTTCCTTCGCTGTCCGTCGTCGCGGTCCGCGTGAACCCGCTGACCGGGTTGGCAATCTCTACCGTCGCATTCGGAATTGCCCCTCCCGTTGGGTCCTTCACCACACCTTCGATCGTCCCCGAGTTACCCAACTGCGCCCGGCCGAGTGGCGCGAGCGCGAACAAGATCATTCCCAAGAACACGAGCGCGAATGCGCGTAAGCTCCTCAGCATTTCTCTCTCCTGTGTGCCCCGCTCTGCGCAGGGTCTTTTCCGCTTGAGTTAATTGGGGCCCGGACAAGCCGGGGTCGCGCCGTCCCCGCAACGAGTTGCGGTGGATGCGGCGCTAGAGACGATCTTTCGGAGAGAACAGCGATGAGTTAGGCGGATGGAGGCGCGCGCGAGGCGCGATGCAGAGCAAAGGTGTCGAGCGGTGCCGCATGGAAAGGCAGCGAAACGCACCAGCTCAGCAGGCGCGGCGTGTAAACCAATTCCGCTGAGGTGGCCACGAGCACCGGCATGTGGATCGCCTGGCAAACGTGGCAGGCAGTTTCCGGACCCCTTTCGTGCTTGTGGACAAACGCGGCGCCTGCGGTGAGGTACACCAGCGCCAGGCATGCAATTACAACCAGCGCGCGTTGCCAAAAAGAACGGGACACGGGATCCCCTACCCCCAAACTGGCCGACGATTAGCTTAAGCCTGTTAGACGCATGCACGCAAGGATTCGGTTGCTGCGCAGTGGCATATTCTAAAACGTTTGTCCGGTTTGGATAGCGCGCCTGTAGGAATCTTTCGGCGGCGCGGCGCTGGGCGCCGCTTCACCTGGGACTTCGCATCTCCCGCGCCAAGAGCCTCGTCGAGCCTTGCTGGAGTCCGAACAACGGGCCTCACCGTTTGCGAAGGAGCGGACTGCTTGGCCGTGGGTAGCTAGGTCTCGAACCTCTGAAAAAGGTGGGCGCCACGAGCCAACCATTAGGCTTTCCTGCCCCGGCCGCGCGCGTCGCGAGCCACGAGCGCGAACGGGACAGGCCGTGCACACAGGCTGACTAGCCGCAGCACCCCAGAGATTCATTACGGTTCAAAAGACGGTCGCTCCCTCACCTGCTTCGAAGTGCCGCTCCGGGAAGATTGTAGCGCCGCGAAGGAGACGCGTCCATCGGGTGCTGCTTCCCGGAGTGCCTGTTGGTCCCGGGAACACCGGCGGGATCTTGACGGTGCAACGTTTCTTTCCTAAGCTCCGTCTCATCAGGAGAATGGGTACGTCCTCCTCTAAACTCCGGTGCGTGGCCTTGCTGCTCGGGGTGATTTTCCTCGCGGCACAATTCCACGCGTGCGTGGATTACCAATCCGGGCCTTCCGGGTCGCACATTTGTCCGATTTGCACGCCGGGCGCTTGGGCTGTGCCTGCGCCCGCGATTGCGGCGCCCGCCGCAGGGCACGTCGCGCGGCTGGAAGTTTCGCGTCTGCGTACATCGGCGCCCACTGCGATTCCGCCGTGCATCTCGCCTCGCGCTCCGCCTCAGAACTAACCATCCTTCGTTTCCTCGGCTGAATTACATCCACGAATTCGTTGCGCCGTTTTCGAGAACAAGAAAGAGGAGTTTCACCATGAGAAAAAAGATTGCTTTGGCGGCCGCGCTGGTGGCGTGGCCTGTTTTGGGTTTTGCGCAGGAAAAACCCGCGCCCGCGCAAGCGTCGAGCGGGCAGACGCAGGCGGCCGCGCCGCGGGAAGACCGCGTGAAGGCGCTCGAAGAGCAGTTGCGAGCGCTGGCGGACCAGGTGGCGCAGTTGCAGAATGACCTCAAGGCGATGCGCGAGGCGCAGGCTGCGGCGCCGGCCGAAGCGGTCGCGGCTCCCGCTGCACCTGCTCCGGCGGTGATGGCCGTGGCGCCGCAGGCGACCGTCGCTGCCCAGCTCGGCGGGGCGCAGCAAAACGCGAAGCTGCTGAACCCGGATATCAGCATGATCGGCGACTTCATCGGCACGATGGGGCGCAACACCGTTCAGCCGTCGCGTGCGCTGGAGCTGCACGAGTCCGAGGTGGGGTTGCAGGCAATCATCGACCCCTATGCCCGCGCAGACGTGTTCATCTCCTTCGGCGAAGAGGGCGTGAACGTGGAGGAAGGCTACGTGACGTTCACGTCGCTCCCGGCGGAGCTGCGGCTTCGGGTTGGCAAAATGCGGGCCGAGTTCGGCAAGGTAAACACGATTCACAATCATGCGCTGGCGTACATTGACCGCCCACTCGCGACAAACAATCTGGTCGGCGGGGAGGACGGTATTGATGACGCGGGAATGTCCCTCACCCGGATTCTGCCGGCGCCGAAGAACTGGTTCCTGGAAGGCACGGCGCAGGTGTTTCGCGGGGATTCGGCGGACGTGTTTCAGTCGAGCCGGCGGCAGGACGTCAGCGTGGTAGGCCATGTGCGGGCGTACAAGGACTTGGGCGAGTCCACCAACCTCGATCTTGGGATTTCGTACGCGCGCGGGCACAACGACCAGGAAGCGGCGCTGCTCAAAACTTCCGGCATCGTCGGGCATAACCAATTTCTGACGAATTTGTATGGCGCCGACGCGACGCTGCGGTGGAAACCGCTGCGCCGCGCGATCTACAAGTCGTTCCTGTGGCGCACCGAGCTTTTCTGGAGCGTGCGCGACCAACTCTCCGCGCCGACGGGCGGCTTCTTCGAGACGCAGCACGCGATTGGAATGTACTCCTCGGCGGAATACCGCGTGAACCGCCGCTGGACCGTTGGAGGGCGCTTCGATCGAAGCGGCCACGCGGCGAACGCGGCGCTCACGGACAATGGTTTCTCGGCTATCCTCACCTATTGGCCCAGCGAGTTCAGCCAGATCCGAGGGCAGTACCGCTTCGGGCGTCTTGCCAATCCGGCGAGCGCGGGGCTTTCGGACGCGAATGAGCTGCTGTTCCAGTTCCTGTTTGTGATGGGCGCGCACGGCGCGCACCCCTTCTAGTAAGGGCGAGGAGAGAAACGATGCGACACAGGAAAACACACATGCGGTTCGGCGCCGTGACAGCGGCGTTCGCGCTTCTCGTTATGCTGGGCGCTCCTCTGCCCGGGCGCGCCGACAGCAAGTTACAAGTCATGACCGCCACGACCGATCTCGCGGCGCTGGCGGAGGAAGTCGGCGGCGACAAAGTGAGCGTAGAGTCCGTCGCGCGCGGCTATCAGGACCCGCACTTCGTCGAGGCCAAGCCCAGCTTCCTGCTGAAGCTGCGCAAGGCCGATTTGCTGATCGTGGTCGGCTTGCAGCTCGAGATCGGCTGGCTGCCGCCGCTGATTACTCAGTCGGGCAACCCGAGGATTCAGATTGCCGCGCCGGGCTATTTTGACGCGTCGCAATATGCGCAAATCCTGGAGATACCCACCGGCCAGGTGACTCGCGCAGAGGGCGACGTGCACCCGCTGGGCAATCCGCACTACTGGCTCGACCCGGAGAACGACGGCCTGCGCATCGCGAAGGCGATTCAGAACAAGCTGAGCGAGATGCGTCCCGCCGACGCGGCGTATTTCGCGCAACGCTACGCCTCGTTCGAGCAGCGGCTGAGGCAGGCGGACCAGCGGTGGCTCGCGGAGATGAAGCCCTATGCGGGGCGGAAGATCGTCACCTACCACCGGTCTTGGCCGAACTTCGCGAAGCATTTCAATCTCGATGTGGTCGGCTATGTGGAGCCGCGGCCCGGCATTCCACCGAGCCCGCAGCACACGCTCCAGCTCATCGGGCAAATGAAACGCGAAGGCGTGAAGATCATCGCGGTTGAGCCGTACTTCGACCTGAAGACCCCGAACGCCGTGGCACGGGAAACGGGCGGTCTGGTGGTCGTGCTGATGCCATCGGTGGGCGGCGATAAAGAGATAACCGATTATTTCAAGCTGTTCGACTACGATATTGCCAAGCTGAAGCAGGCGTTCGACGCGACGCGCTAGCGCCATTCCAACTTTCGGTGCCGGGTGGAGCGAAAATTGGATGAGGTCCAAAACCTGGAGAGGTGACTTGGAACGGCGCTAGGCGAGGAGAGACGCAATGGAAATGTTCCTGTTCCTGCTCGCGCCGTTTGTGGCGAGCCTGATCTTGACCGGGATTCACGCCTACCTGGGCGTGCACGTGGTCGAGCGCGGCGTCATCTTTGTTGATCTGGCGCTGGCGCAGATCGCGGCGCTCGGCGCGGTCCTCGCCGTGGTCTATGGATTGGATCCTCACGGCGGCGAATCCTACTGGATCAGCCTAGGGTTCACGTTTCTTGGTGCGGCCATCTTTGCGGTCGCGCGCACGCGCCGCGGCCATATCCCGCAGGAGGCGTTTATCGGCATCGCTTACGCCGTCGCGTCCGCGATGGCGATTCTCTTGATGAGCAAGGCCACCGGCGAGACGGAGCACTTGAAGGACATGCTGGTCGGAAACATTTTGGCCGTCTCCTGGGCCGAGGTTCGGAAGACCGCGCTGCTCTACGGCGTCGTAGGTTTGTTCCACTATATGTTCCGGAAAAATTTTCTGTTGATCTCGATGAATCATGAAAAGGCCGAAAGCCTGGGGATCAACGTGCGGTTGTGGGACTTTCTGTTTTATGCGTCGTTTGGCTTTGTGGTGACCTCTTCGGTGGCGATCGCAGGCGTGCTGCTGGTGTTCTGCTACCTGATTGTGCCGTCAGTGGGGGCGATGCTCTTTGCTGACCGCATCGGGCCGCGGCTGGCCATCGGCTGGACGATGGGCACGCTCGTTTCGGCGCTGGGCTGCTACCTGAGCGTGCTGCTCGATACGCCGACCGGGGCGACAATTGTGGTGACGTTCGGCGCGGTGCTGCTGCTCATGTTCGTGCTGCACTTGGTCGTGCATCACCGGCGCGACGCGCGCGCGCTCCGTGGTGCGGTCTCTGCGCACGGCGAACTGCCTCCGGAAGGCGTCGTGGAAACTCGCCGCTGACTTTTCCGGGGTTGAACAACACACCGGAGTGCTGGCTATAATCTAGGTTCTCGCGGCATGTGGGAGGAGGACCCATGGCAGAGCCGAGCTATGAAGAATTGAAAGCGCGCGTGGCGGAATTGGAGAAGCAAGGCCCGGGGCGGCGTTCCGGCCAGCTGGAATTCCGCATCGGAGAGAAGGGAGGCGTCAGCGTCTACGGGCTCGGGCGCTTTCCGGTCACGCTGTATTACGAGCAGTGGATGCGGCTGCTGGACGCGGCGCCCCAATTGCGCAAATTTCTTGAAGAGAGCAAATCTGCGGACAAACTCAAGCTGAAGGAGAAGCAGTAGCGGCGGAGCTTGCCTTCCCGCCCAGTTTCCGTCTCGTTTCACGAAGTTCAAGCAGTTTGTTTCAGGGCGCGCTCGACGAGGGTGAGGCAGCGCTCGGCCTGCTCGCGCAGCAATTCCTCGTGGTCGTTTTTCTCCCGGCGAAGGGTATGGAGTTCGTCGGCTATGGCCAGCGCCGCCAGGACGGCGGCTTTCTGCGTGTCCACGGTGGAAGTGGCCTCGGCGATCGCGTGCATCTTTTCGTCCACGTAGGCCGCGAGGCGCTGGACATAGCGCTCCTCGAGTTCCCCGCGAATCGAATACGTCTGACCGAAAATCTGCACTTTTACCGGCGCGCTCATGATCGCCCCCGGCGATGGTTTCGCCGTTGACCGCTTTGCGGTCACACAGAAAAAGATAACACAGGGGACCGGGCGGCGCAGCCGCAGGGCACGATAGATCGTGCCCCTACGGTCACCCGGCGCGGAGTTGAGCGCCGAGGCGCTTTTCGAGCGCAGCGACGATTTTTTTGCTGAAATCGGAGAGCTGGGCATCCGTGAAGGTGCCTTCGCGGCTCTGGAAGAGAACGCGAACGAGCAGCGAATACTTTCCCGCAGGGACATTCTTGCCGCGGTAGAGGTCCGTCGCGTCGATGGAGCTGATTTCGCCGATCCCGAGCGACTGGATGACTCGTGCAACGTCGGCGAAGCGCGTGCCGTCGCCAAGCAACACCGAGAAATCCCGCTCGACAGCGGGGAACCGCGGCAGCGGCTGATAGCGGCGATGGGCCTTCTCCATCTTCATGGCGTCGTAGAATCCTGGCGTAGTCTCAAACGTTCGGCCATGCGCTTTGCTAGCTGCCCGGCGAAACCTATGCCGGAAAGATTCCTCGCGGAGTTTACCCCGGCTACGCCGGGGCTCGGAATGACAGCCTGTAGATGAATCGCGCCCCCGCGCGTGGGATGAAGCCAGTTCGGCCCCCCCTCTTCCCAGTTCAGGCCCCCTGCTAGGGCGCCGATTGTGTCCATGTCTCCCTTCAAGTCCGCGAGATCGTATTCGCGGGCGGCCTCGTAGATGCCCTTTTCGCGGGCCTCGCCGGTCGCGCCGAGGGTCAGGACGCGCGTCTCGACCGGGACAACTTTCCGGCTCGCCCTGTCGGCTAGGCCGTCGAGCCGGTAGTGCCGTCCGATTTCGAAGAGCCGCGCGTTGCGCTGGCCATGATTGAGGTTCCATTCGAGCGCCCCGGCCATCGTCACCACGCCGGTGGAGCGTAAGACGTTTGCATCTTCCGATAGCGGATTGGCGATCCGCGCCGGAGTCACGCCCTCGTGGCGAAACAGCGCGTCGCGCTCCTCGTTGACGTGTGGAATCGTCACGATTTCCTGATAGCCGAGGCCGATCAGCCGCTCGCGCAGGCGCTCTTCGGCTTCCGCCTGCGGCAAACGCGCCGCTGGCTGGCGCGCCGCCGGCAGCCGCGGCGGAAACTTATCGAGACCATGGATGCGTGCGATCTCTTCGATGAGGTCGATTTCGCGCTCGACGTCCGCGCGCCAGGAAGGCTGCGTGCACTCCCACGCTGCGAGGAGAGAGCCGGACGAGCCGCGCTGCGCGTCCACACGAACCGGCGCGAATCCGAGCGCGCTGAGAATCGCTTCGATTTCCTTGTCGGCTACGTCCGCGCCCATCACCCGAAGCAACTCGGAGCGCCTGAGCGCGATTTTTTTCGGTCCGCGCTTGCCGGAGTAGACGTCAACCACGCCGGCGAGCAGCTCGCCCCCCGCAAGCTCGAGAATCAGCTCGGCGCAGCGGCGCGAGGCGACTTCGGCCATTTCGGGGTCCGCGCCGCGGCCGAAGCGTGTTGAGGCCTCCGTGTGCAGTTTCAGCAATTTTGCGGCGCGGCGGATGGCGACCGGTTCGAACCAGGCACATTCGATCAGGACGTTCTTCGTCGAGAAGGAGATTTCGGTTTCGGCGCCGCCCATGATGCCGCCGATGCCGACGGCGCGCGCGCCATCTCCGTCGCAGACCATCGAGACGCGCGGATCGAGCTGGCGCTCGATGCCGTCGAGCGTGCGCATTTTTTCCTTGGCCTTCGCGGCGCGGACGATGATGGAGTGGCCGCGGACCAGGTCGTAATCGAAGGCGTGGAGCGGGTGGCCTAGCTCGAGCATGACGTAGTTGGTCGCGTCCACCACGTTGTTGATAGAGGCCAGGCCGCAGGCTTCGAGGCGCTCTTTGAGCCGCGCGGGCGAGGGCTGAACTTTCGCGCCGCGAATGACGCGCGCGGTGAAGCGCCCGCAGAGCTCCGGCGATTGGATTTCGACGCGCACGGCGCCGGCTGCTTGAGCGGCGCTTTCTTTTGGCTTGGGCGCGACCGGCTTGAGTGGCAGGCCGTAGATGGCGGCGATTTCGCGCGCGACGCCGTAGTGCCCGAGGCAATCGGGGCGGTTCGAGGACACCTCGGCATCGATCACCGCGCCGTGCGAGCCTTCTTCCACTCCAGCGATGTTCGTGCCGGAAAGGGCCAGGCGCGAAGCCAGCTCTTTAGCGGGCGCGGTCACGTCCACGAAGTCCTTCAGCCAGTTGTAGAGTAGCTTCATCGTCTCGCCGCGAAGTGCGTCAAGGGAACTGGCGCAGGAAGCGCACGTCGTTCTGGAAAAGCGCCTGGATGTCGTCGATGCCGTACTTCAGCATGGCCATGCGGTCGGGACCCATGCCGAAGGCGAAACCGCTGAGCTTGGCCGTGTCGTACTTCACGAAGCCGTACACGGCGGGATCCACCATGCCCGCGCCGAAGAGCTCGATCCAGCCCGTGCCTTTGCACTTGGAGCATGTGCCGCCGCCGGAGGCCGCGCCGCTGCCGCCGCAAAAAATGCACGAAGCATCGAGTTCGACCGAAGGTTCGGTGAACGGAAAGTAGCTCGGGCGAAACCGCGTGCGGATGGAGGGGCCGAACAATTCGCGCACGAAATATTCCATCGTGCCCTTGAATTCGCAGAAGGTGATGTCCGTGTCCACGGCGAGGCCCTCGATTTGGTGGAACATGAAAGAATGGGTCGCGTCGGGATTGTCGCGGCGATAGACCTTGCCGGGGACGATGATGCGTACCGGAGGCTTTTGCTTTTCCATGGTGCGGATCTGCATGGGTGACGTGTGCGTGCGCAGAAGAAGCGTTTCCTGGGCGCCCTTCGGCAGGTCGATGTAGAACGTGTCCATATCGTCGCGCACGGGATGAAACTCCGGAATGTTGAGCGCTTCGAAATTGTAGTAGGGCGTTTCGATCTCCGGCCCTTCGACAACCGTGAAGCCGATATGGACGAAGATGCGCTCGATCTCCTCGAAGACTTGCCGGATGATGTGGCGTGATCCGACGGGGCGGATGACGCCGGGGAGAGAAAGGTCGATGCGCTCGCGGGCCAGCGCCGCCT
>QHYP01000244.1:0-3799 GCA_003224195.1 Acidobacteriota bacterium
CGCCGATTCTGTTCGTCGGAGCCTTGCCGTCCATCCTCAAGCCATCTCAGCACTTGCTCGAGGGATTGGTGTCACCTACTGCCGCTGACCAGCGCGCTTGCGTTCGCCGGCCTTGACGCGAAGCAACCGAGGTGGTACTGCTCTTCCAAATTCTCTCTTCCCCAGGAGGATTGCCATGAAGAACCGGCTCGCTATCTTGTTTGCGGCCTCTCTGCTGACCGTCAGTTCATCCGCCTTTGGAGCACCCAAGGCGGCGAGGTCTTCCGCCGATCTCATATTGCGTGTGCGAAATCTCTTTGAGACGTGGCAGGCGCTCGATCCGGAAAAGGCGGCGCCCTTCTATGCCAAGGATGCGGATTTGGCTTTCTTCGACATCGCACCACTTAAGTACACGGGTTGGACGGAATACGGCGAAGGCGTCAAGAAGGCCTTTGCGGATTTCGCATCCTTGAAACTCACAGTGGGCAACGACCTGCGGGCGACCCAGCGGGGAAATGTAGCTTGGACCACCGCCACGTGGCAGGGGCAACTCTTCCGCAAGGACGGCGGCAACATGGCAGTGGAGGGCCGCTGGACAGGCGTGTGGGAAAAGCGTGGAAAAGAATGGCTCCTGGTGCATGAACACATGTCAATGCCGCTGCCGCCTCCTCCGGCAGGGCAATCGCTCTATACGCGGCTCGGCGGGTATGACGCTCTTGCGGCCGTGACGGACGATTTCATCGGCCGACTGCTCGGCGACAAGGGGCTTTCTCGTTTCTTTATGGGCGTCGGCAACGATTCGAGGAAGCGCATTCGCCAGTTGGTCGTGGATCAGTTGTGTGAGGCGACGGGCGGCCCGTGTTTCTACATTGGTCGGACGATGAAGGCGGCGCACCAAGGACTCGGGATCACGGAGAATGACTGGAAAGCTGCGGTAGATCATCTCGTGGCAACTCTGGAGAAATTCAAAGTGCCGCAAAAGGAGAAAGACGAGGTGCTCGCCGCCATCTCGGGTCTAAAGGCGGACATCATTACTTCGGCAGGCAGTGGAGGAAAGTAAGCGGATTGACCGGCGGCTGCACGACTCTAAGTGCTTGGCACACAATTAGGTGGCCTGCGTCCCGACTAAGTCGGGGCGTGCGGAATTCTTCCTCGGTCCATTCTGGTCATAGGCCCCTCTGGCTTCCATCCTCAAGCAATCTCAGCGCTTACGATATATATTGACAAGTAATAGAACTATGCTATAATGGGCTCATCGCTTGGGCGCCATTCTCCGGCGCTGGCTCACTGATGCGTCCCCGCCCGCTCCGTTCAAAATCTCGGAATACCTGTCTACCCAGCCCTGCGGTCAATTCCCTGCAAAACACGGAACTTCTTCATCTAACCTCTTTCCTTTCTACCTTTTCCGCACTCTTTTCCCCAACGGACGCACGGCAACCCTTTTGCAATCAATTCGTTCCGCACTCTTTCCATCGCCACGGAGGTGTAGGGGGTATGACCCTGTGGAAAACTCGCGCGTCTCTCCAGCCAGCTATCAACTATCGACTATCGACTGTGGACTTTCCAACTCGACACCGGCCTGCCCTGAGCGAAGCCGAAGGGTCACTCGTTTACGCGCCGTGGCGGGCCCGGCCCGCTCTCCGCGGAGCGACGCCTTCTATGCCTCCTGCATCTCCTTTCCTTCCTTCTATTTGCGCACTCTTCCATTTTCCGTACACCACGTTTTTCCCTCCAAGCTTTTTTCTTTCAATCCCTTCCGCACTCTTTCCGAAAACACGGGGGTGTGTACCAACTCTTCCCAAAATGGAACTGCCCATGGCTCCCCAGCTTTCTAATTCCGCCTCTCGTTCCGCCCGCTCCTATTTTTGTCCTACGTCGTTCCCCATAGTACGAAAGTCCGCCTGCTCTGGAACCGCCGGGGGATTCCCCGCCGCCGCCCGAATTGGCACCCTTTTGTCCTGGGGCCGCTCTCTCACCCCTTTACCGAACATGCAAAACGGGCGCTACGAAGTCCTCGAAACCATCGGCAGCGGTGCCACCAGCCGCGTGGACAAGGCTCGCGACACGGTCATCGGCCGCACCGTCGCCCTGAAAACCTTTCTCCGCAGCATGAATCAGGGCACCGCATACGAGTATTTCCTCCGCGAAGCCCAGATCGTCGGCCAGCTCAACCATCCCTCCATCGTCGGCCTGTACGACGTCGGCCTCGAGGAGCATGGCGCGACGTATCTTGTGATGGAATACGTCGCCGGCAACACGCTCGAAACGCGCCTCGCCCAGGGCGCCATCCCGTTTCAGAAAGCCTGCGCCTGGGGCGCCGATCTTGCTTCGGCGCTGGCGCGTGCCCACTCCGCCGGCATCATCCATGGCGATGTGAAGCCGGCCAACATCCTCGTCACCGAAGAGGGCAAGGTGAAGCTCGGTGATTTCGGCATTGCCCGCTATTCCACGCAGGTCTCCGGATCCGGAACTCTCAAGGGCACGCCGGCTTATCTTTCTCCCGAGCAAATCCACGGGCTGGAGCAGAACGCCCGCTCGGATCTGTTCTCCCTCGGCGTCGTCCTCTACGAGATGGTGACCGGCAAGCGCCCGTTCGATGGAACATCCATTGGCGCCGTGTGCGCGCAGATCCTCCATGCCGTTCCCGAGCCGCCTTCCCGGCAGGACCCGGGCATTTCTCCGGCCCTCGATAAGATTATGGCGCTCTGCCTGGCCAAGGATCCCGCCAACCGCTACGCCAGCGGCGAAGATCTTGCCCGCGAACTCTATCCGCTTGCTCGCCGCACCGCGCAGCCGGTTGGCCGCCCGGTCCCCCGCTCCTGGCTTTCCCGGCCGATTCCGCCTCTTTCGGCCCGTGTGGTCTGGACTGCGGCCGTTCTTGCTGTCGTCATCGGCGCATTGGTTCCCGCGGCGCGCGCCCTCCGCGGATGGTTTAGCATTCCGCCTGCTCCGCCGGCAATCGCCCTCGCGCTTGCGCCCAAGGCGCCGGAAAGCCTCTTGAGCTATGCCGCGCAGCTTCAAATCGCGGAGTCCCAGCCGGATCCTTCGCCGGCGCCGCCCGAACCCGTGCGCCCCGCAAAGAACGAACCCAAAACCGCGCGCCGTGCTGCTTCGGGCGTTAAGTCGCGCTCCGCTGCTGCGCCATCAACTCCCGTCGCGGTGGACCTCCCGCAGGTCAATCTGCCCTTGCGCGCTCCCAGCGAGGCCGCTGCGGAAAACGCCCTTACCGAATCGCGCCGCGGGGAGCTCGAGATCGAAATCCTCACGCAGACCACCGATGGGACGCTAGCCGTTTTTGCCGATCGTGAATTGCTTTTCACCCAATCTCTCCGCGCCGCGGACCACAACAAGCCCCTGCGTCTCCAGCACGCGTTGGCTCCCGGCTCACACCAGCTTCGCGTGGCGCTCTACAGGCCGGACAAGAGTTTGCAGGCGGAAAAAGAGGGTCTGGGCGAAATTCGCGCCGCCGCTGATAACAAGCTCCTGATCCGCGTGGCCCGCCACACCAAACTTTTTCTGAAGCACGATACCTCGCTCGAAGTCATCTGGCCCGCCGCTTCTCCCGCGTCCACGGCCGATGCGGCCCCCGCCGGCAAGGCAGTTTCCCGCGCGGCTGCCGCTCCTTCACAATTTCCCCGCTGAATGGATGCGCCGGAGCGAATCTCTTCGCTCGGCCCGCGCTGCTGGGCTCAAAAAAGCTTCCCGGATAAATTTGTTGAAAAAAATTTCTGGAAGGAGTTCTACTCGTAGCGCAGGGCTTCCACGGGATCGAGCTTCGCTGCTTTCATCGCCGGCCACACACCGAAGATTAAGCCCACGC
>QHYP01000244.1:3910-7626 GCA_003224195.1 Acidobacteriota bacterium
GGAATTGCCACGTGATGTCGCCGCGGCGCGCGCCGATGGCCTCGCGAATGCCGATTTCGCGGGTGCGCTCGGTCACGCTGACAAGCATGATGTTCATCACGCCCACGCCGCCGATGAGCAGCCCGATCGAGCTGAGTACCACCGTCGCGACCGCCACCGTGCCGACAATATTGTGGAATTCTTCCACCTGCTGCTGCGCCGTCTGGATTGAAAAATTATTTTTGCCGTTATAGGGCACGTTGCGCCGCCGGCGCAGGACTTCCGTCGCCTGGTCCGCGGCCTGATCGAGCAGGCCCGCGTAGGCCTGCATCCGGATGGCGTTCTCATACGCGCCGGGATAAATCTTCCGGAACGTGTTGTAAGGAATCAACACGCGGCGGTCTTCATCGTCCGTTCCGAACACGCCTTTCGGTTTTTCCACTACGCCGATCACCAGAAAATCGGAACCGTCGATCAAGACATCTTTCCCCACGGAGTGGCCTTCCGGAAAGAGGACCGGCGCTACGTTTTCTCCGAGCATGACCACGTTTTCTCGATGCAGATCATCGCCTTCGCTGATGAAGCGGCCCTCGAGGGTCGCGGCGTTCGCATAAACCTGGCCGAAATTCGGCTGCACGCCGCGGAAATCGATGGCTGTCACTTCGCCGCCTTTGGTCCGGACCGAGTGCGTCTGCTCCCACCAGGTGATCCACACGGTGACGTTCTTAACTGCGGGTGAGCCCTCTTGAATCGCCTGCCCATCTTCGGCCGTCAGCGGCTTGCGTTCACGCTCCTCCTTGGGGCGCCGGCCGGCATGCGGGCCCTGATCGAAGCGCGTGATGAACGCCGTATCGGCACCGACTTCCTTGATGCTCTCCTGGACCGCGGCGTCAAAGCCCGTGATCAGCGCCGCCACGAGCATGATCACGCTCACGCCGAGCACCACACCGAACACCGTCAGAAGCTGCGCAGCTTATGCGCGCGGAGCGTATCCATCGCTTGCTTCAAGTTTTCGCCGTATGCCTGCGCCATGCGTGTACCTCAGTTTTCGGCTCGCAGCGCTTCGATCGGATCGAGCCGCGCCGCCCGCGTCGCGGGATAGATCCCGAAGAAGAGGCCCACTGCGGTCGATACTCCAAGCGAAAGAATCACGGCGCTGATCGGCGTGCGCATCGGGATCGACGTCAGAGCCCGCGCCGCGGCCACAACGATGTACGCGAGCGCGATTCCAATCATCCCGCCCACCGCTGCCAGCACCGCGGACTCCGTCAGGAATTGCATGACGATGTGTCTCTTCCGCGCGCCCAGCGAGCGCCGCAGCCCGATCTCGCGCGTGCGTTCGGTCACGCTTGCCAGCATGATATTCATGATCACGATGCCGCCGACGACCAGAAACACCGCCGTCAGCCCCAGCACGACGTTGAACAGGCGGCCCGTCAAATTCTTCCAGAGAGCCATGATGGAATCCGACCCAATCATGCCGAAGTTGTCGGGAGCATTCCAGGAGAGGTGCCGCGATGCGCGCAACAACATACGCGCTTCGTCCTGCGATGCCTCCATCATCTCCGCGTTCTGGGCCTGCACGAAGAGGAGCAGCGAATCCCGTTGCGTGCCCCATTCTTTGACGTACGTCCCCAGCGGGATCAACATGAAGTTGTCTCGCGATTGACCCAGCGTGGTCCCGATGACCTCGGCCACGCCAACAACTTGGTAACTGTGAGTCCCAGCGCGAATCGTTTTCCCGACGGGATCCACACTGGAAAAGAACTTCTTGGCTATGTCCGCGCCGATAAAGCAGGCCGGGGCATGATGCAGTTCATCAGCTTCCGTGAGGAACCTGCCGACGGCAACGTTCAGGCTGCGCACTTCCAAGTAGTTCGGCGTCACTCCGAGGATGTTTACGTCCTCCTTCAGGTTATTCCCGGAGCGGACGTCGGATAGTGATCCCAAGATCGCAGCGACCTGGGCGGCCGTTCGCATATTGTTTTTGAGGTTCGTGAACTCTTCCATGGAGAGAAGCGGACGCTTTTGCGCCTTTACCCACTCATCCTCGTTGGTGATGATCCCGAAGCGGTTGACGAGATAGACGTTTGCGCCAAGATTGGCGATGCGGTCGGCCACGTAGAAATTCAGCCCGGCGACCACGCTCATCACTGCCACCAGCGTGAAGACGGCCAGGATTACCCCGAGAAGGGTCAGGAAACTGCGCAGCTTATGCGCCCTGAGGGCGTCCAGCGCCAGGCGCATGGTCTCCAACTGGGCCACCAGGCCGCGCCGGAAAGACACTACGGCAATGCGCGGGCGCCCGCCAGCTGCCGACGCGGCTGGTGAAACTCTTGCCAAACCATCTATGGGAGCAACACCCAAACCGTCCTCCACCCCTACAGATAAAGACGAAGGAGGGCACCCTTTCGTTCCTTTAGACGCCGACGGAGCCGGATTTCTATCAAATTTTCTTGTTGGCCAGGCGGCCCTTCCTATAGTGTAGCGTCCCCGGTTATCGAGAGGGCTTTGGAGTCGAGGAAGAGTTCTATAGTCCGAAGGTGCGCGGCGAAAAGGAGAACAACGATGCGAAGAATAATCCTTTGTTTTCTTGGATTTACAGCAGTTTCCGGGATGGCTTGGGTGGGGACACTCACAGCTCAAGAAAAGGTTGCGGCCCAGCGGGTGCTTGCCGCGGCGGATGCTACCCTGCCAAAGACAGCTTCGGCACCGCCATCGGGCGCGCGAGCTGACCTTTTGGACCGGCTGGATTACTACGAAAAGCGCTTCTTGGACCTCGCGGGGGCGGTGCCAGCCGAAAAGTACACCTGGCGCCCTGGGGAGGGCGTGCGCTCGATCGGCGAAGTTTACCTCCATGTGGCCGCGGCCAACTTCAATCTGCCGCGCCTGCTTGGCACGCAACCACCGGCAGGACTGGACATCCGGAGCCTCGAAAAGTCCACGACCGATAAGACCAAAGTGATCCAAACGGTGAAGGATTCATTCGCACACATCCGCGAGGCCGTACAGGGTTTGAGCGAGGCCGATGAGACGAAAACAGTAAAGCTGTTCGGCGGCGACCGGACCTATCGCTACGTTTTTGTCTTCATCGTGGGGCACCTGGGCGAACATCTTGGCCAATCCATTGCGTACGCGCGAATGAACGGCATCGTGCCACCGTGGACCGAGGAGCAGCAGCGGCAACAGCAACAGGCAAAACCGGCGGAGAAGCCCAAGCCATAGGCGGAGCGCGTTTCCTGGGAGGGAAACAACGCACGGAGCAACAAGCGGCTCTTCGACGGAATCCAATAAAATAGAAATTCCGGCGACTCCGCCGCGCCCGATCATGGCCAAAGGAAACATCCTTGTGATTGCCCTGCTGTGCGGGGCATTTGCCCTCGCCGCAGCCGGGGAGCAGGAACCGTCTGGCTCGGCGCATCCGCAGCGCACCGAAGAAGAGCGGCGCGCGCTGATCAACCGCACCGTGGACAATCAGCAGCGCGATGACGCCTTGCTGGACATCTACGAGCGCATCGAGCGCGTCGAGAAACGAAAACGGGCGGGCGATTCAGATCCGATTGAGATTAATGTGTATCGCGCGGTGCCGGCCGGCACGGGGACCGACCGCATCCCGCTCGGCCCCGACGCGAAACCTACCGATGAAGCGGCGTACCGCAGAGAACTCGAGAAGCTTGCGCATTCCCTCGAATGGGCCGCACAGAGCGGGCGCGCCCAACGCGATGCCTACCAAAAAG
>QHYP01000244.1:7639-8295 GCA_003224195.1 Acidobacteriota bacterium
CGGCATTTGTCTATACATGGGTGGCGGACGAACCACGCGGGGACCGCCTCCTCTCCAAGTTCCGGATGGAGCCGAATCCCGGTTACAGACCGACTTCACGGGCGACGTCCATCTTGACGAAGGTGAGCGGTTACCTCTGGATTGATGAAGCCGAAGGAGAATTGGCGCGCGTGGACTGCGTAACCACCGACGACATCTCCATCGGCGGATTCCTGGCCAAAGTCTATAAGGGAAGCCACTTCATGCAGGAGCGCTACGCGATAGCGCCGGGAGTGTGGCTCCCGTCCTTCTCGCAATACGATTTCGACGGCCGCAAGTTTTTTTCGAGCATGGCCGTCCATGAGCGGACGTTTTACTCGCACTACCGGCGAATCGGCCCGCCGAAGGAGGCGCTGGCATTGATCCGCGCCGAATTGAGCAAAGCGGCTGGGGCAGATGCCGACCCCTAAGATTGCGCGCTTATGCTGGGAAAAAAGGAATTCACATGCTGCGTTACCTGGCGTTTGCGCTAGCCACGCTTTTCGGCGCGGGGCTTTGCGTCAACGCGCAATCTTCCGGCTCTGGGGCTCCTCCCTCGCAAAGTTCGGGGTCGAGTCCAGCGCCCAGCGCAGGCGAGGCACCTTCGACTCCAGCGAACTTGCCGGACAAAGACACCA
>QHYP01000244.1:8332-8735 GCA_003224195.1 Acidobacteriota bacterium
GCCAAAGCGAAGCCGCCGAAGAGCAGCAACACGCAGAGCAGCGCGAACGCCTCTGAAATTTCCCGCTTGCGCAGAGAACTGCAGAAGCTGCGGGCGGATTTGGAAAAAATCGACAAGCAGATTCATGACCTGAAGCAGTTCAATGCGGGCGAGACCACAGGCTCAGCCGGCATGCAATTACACCGCGGGTACTCGTCGGCACGTGTTCCCGATCAAATCAAACAGCTCGAAGAAAAGAAAAAATGGATCGAGGGGCGAATCGAGGCTCTCGAAGACGACGCCCGGAAGCGGGGAATTGAGCCGGGCCAACTCCGCTGAGGACGCCGCCGCGAGGCCGAGAGAGCTTCTTCCTTCCTGTTCTTGAGTAGACACTCTACCTCTCTTGTAGTAGACTCCCTACCCA
>QHYP01000245.1 GCA_003224195.1 Acidobacteriota bacterium
TCGAGCTCGAAGAAAAATTCCAGCGCGACCCGTCTGCGCTCACCTTGCTGTACGTGCGCGGCTCCAACGGGCAGTCGGTGCCGATGAGCTCGGTGGCCAATTTGACGACGGGCCTCGGGCCGCTGGTCGTGAATCACCTGGGTCAGCTTCCTGCTGTCACGATTTCCTTCAACTTGAAGGCGGGCACGTCATTGAGCGAAGCCCTCGAATCCGTGCAAAAGCTGGCGCGGGAAACTTTGCCGAGCACAGTGAGCACGAGCTATCAGGGAACCGCGCAGGCGTTTTCGCAGTCGGTCGGCGGGTTGGCCGTGCTGCTCGTCGT
>QHYP01000246.1:0-681 GCA_003224195.1 Acidobacteriota bacterium
CTCGCGCCGGCCGCTGGGATTGGCCGTGGTCGGCGGGCTAATGTTCTCCCAGTTGGTCACGCTGTATCTGACGCCCGTTTTCTACACCTATCTGGATGCCTTCCAGTCTTGGGTGGCGGGCAGGTCCCGGAAGAAAGTCGCGCGCGCCGCGGCCGTTCCGGACGCATCGCTGCCCGCAGATTAGAAACAATTCAGGCGCTCAAGCAAAGTTTTTCTACCGAAGCGCCTCGGCGTAAACGCGGAGCATCTCCTCCACCATTCGATCCGCTGAAAAAACTTCCTCGATGCGCCTGTGCCCTGCTTCGCCCAATCTTCGCGCAAAGTTTCGATCCCGCAGCAAACGCGCCGCGGATTTCTGAATCTCTTCAACGTTTGCCGTTTCCACCAGCAATCCGCTCTTCTCATTTTCAATGATTTCCGCGAGGGCGCAGCAGTTGAAGGCAATCGAGGGAATGGCGCACGCCATCGCCGCCAGCAGCGAAGTTCCCAACCCCTCGAAAAACACGGGAAAAAGAAAAACGTCGAGCGCCGCATAGACGGCTTCAATATCTTTCACGAAGCCCGCGAAAATCACCGCATCTCTGAGCCCCAGTTCCCGCGCGAGGCGCTCGAGCTTTGGCCGGCACGGCCCGTCGCCGGCGAGTAACAATCTGCATTCGGGAAATTCCGCTCGGAGCTGGC
>QHYP01000246.1:753-4882 GCA_003224195.1 Acidobacteriota bacterium
TCGTACACCACCACTAATTTCTTGCGATTCGCGCCCGATGCGGCGGCTTGCTCAGCCACCCATCGCGAATTGGCAATGATTCTGGTGGCCGCGCTGAAGCGCATCCGCGCGAACAGGCTCTTCCCAAGCGGGTAACCGACGCGGCGCGAAATGACCAACGGAACTTCCCGGTGAGCTCGCGCGAGCCACGCCGCCGTCAGCGCGTGCGATTCATTTACATGCACGACGTCAAATAGCCGTCCCCCGAGCAGGCCGCGAATGTGGCGCGCCGCTCGCCAGCGCCGAGCTGGCCCAGCGACTGCGTGCACGGGCAGGCCGAGGGCTCTCGCGCGATTGCCCAGGGCCGCGCCCTCGACTGTCAAGAGTTCAGCGCGATGTCCACGCGCATGAAACCCTTTCAGCATCAGTAGGAATTGATTCTGGCCGCCGCGCCATTCGGTGTCCAGATCTACGAGCAAGGGTCTCATGACCGGGGCTCCGCGCTCCGTCGCCGCGCTTCGACAAGGCTGCCTAGCTTTGCGAATTTCAAGCGCGCCGAGCGAGCCGCCATGCGCGCAATCAGCCAGCCGCGATAGCCGTCGAGAAAAGCGGCGCGCAGCACAAAGGTCCGAAAAAAACTCCAGGGCGGTGCGAGCCACACTCCGCTGCGCCAATTTCGTTGTCCTGCGGCGAACATCTGTTCGGCGGACAGGCTCGCATAGCGCTCGACATTGCCCTCATGCTCGGGAAAGGAGCGCACCGTGTAATGCAACAGGTCGCCTTCGAGCCGCCGAGCTCTACCCGCAAAGCGAAGTGCTTCGTGGACGATTCCCTCGAATCGCGCCGCATCTCGGCGATAGAGCCGCCGCTGGAAATCCGGATACCAGCCCGAATGGCGAATCCACGCGCCCAGATACCACGTGCGCCGCGAAACCTCATACACGGTTCCGGCGGGCGGCGTTTCCTTCCAGTGGAGCAGCGACGACTGAAGCGCTGTGCTCAGTTCCTCGTCAGCATCCAGCGAGAGAATCCAGTCGTGGGTAGCGCGTTCCGCGGCGTAGTTCTTTTGCACGGAATAGCTGGTCCAGGCGCGATGATAGGTTACGGCGCCGCGTTCCCGGGCAATCTCGAGCGTGCGGTCCGTGCTGCCGGAGTCCACGACGACGATCTCGTCAGCGACGCCGCGAAGAGAGTCCAGCGCGCGCGGCAGATTGTGCTCTTCGTTGAAGGTGATCAGGCAGGCGGAGATGCGATTCATGCGGCGACGAGGGAAAGTATCTCACAAATGAACGGGCCGGGACTTGGCTGCCTGCATGGGAGCTATTTCGGTTCAAGCGTCACGCGGATGGTGCTCGAGCCTATGCGGAATTCGGCGCCATTCACAAGCACCGCGGCGCGCACGCGTTCGTCCTCAAAAAAAGTGCCGTTCGTCGAATCGAGGTCCTTCAGGCTGACCGCCGCGTCCTTCACCTCGATCGCACAGTGATGGCGTGAAATTTCGGGATCCTCCAGGGGAATATCGGCCCCTTCCCGGCCGAGGATGACACGAGGCTTCTGGAGCTTGTGAGCCTGGCCTTTGGATGGCCCGGAGAGAATTTTGAGAATGACGTTTTTAGTTGCGGGGAGTTTCAGGCCCTCCATGGGATCGCGGATTTGCGAAGTGGAGCCGGCGCCCGCGCTGCGGGCAAAGGACGGCAACGGGGAGATCACCACGGTGCTGTCCGCGCGGCGGCGCACCTCGACGACCGTGGTCTGGCCGCATTTCGAGCACCGGAACTGCACCTTGGGATGAGCGCCGAGATCGGAGTCGCGTAGCTCATGCGAGGTGCCGCAATGGGTGCAGGCGGTCTTCATGCTAGGAGAGTAGCACCGGGGGCCGCTTCCCGGCAGGCTCGGGTCGCGCCTGCTTGCAGCAAAGATAACGCTCAGATGCCGCTTCGCCGCAGGCTGTGTGCCGGTCAGATGTGCTAGGATGAAATTCCGCAGATCATTCAAGAGAGGACTCCGTGGCGCAGCATATTTCGCGAAAAGAGCTGAAGCAGGACAAGATCCGGGAATCGCTCGAGCACGGCGCGGAAGCCGTCGCCTCGCACAGCCGGTTGATTTCGGGGCTGCTCGTTGCGGCTGCCATCGCGGTTGCAATCGGCGGCGGCTGGCGCATCTATTCCGAACGGCGGAACGTGAAAGCCGCCGCGGCCTTCGATGAGGGCATGAAGGTCTACAACGCGCGCATCCGCGCATTGAACGAGCCTGCCGTGCCCGGCGAGCTCACCTACCTCGACGAAAACACCAAGCTGCAGGAGGCGGCGGCAAAGTTCGGCGAAGCGGCGGAAAAATATTCCGGCACGGACCCGGGGAAAATGGCGCGCTACTACGCCGCGCTGTGCCTCGAGGATCTCGGCAAGACGAATCAGGCGCTCGAAAATCTGAAAAAGCTGCAGGGGACGAGCGACAGGGAATTGGCGGCGCTCGCGAAGTACCAGACGGCGGTGATTTACGCGCGCACCGGTAAGACGGACGAAGCCGTCAAGATCTATCGCGAACTGGCGGAGAAGCCGACGTTGTTTGTGCCGCGCAGTTTGGTACTGCTTGACCTGGCCGGACAGCTTCGCAAGACAAATCCAACCGAAGCGGCGAACATCTATCAACAGATCAAGAAAGAATTTCCGGATTCGGCCATTTCCGAAGAAGCAGACCGCGGCCTGGAATCGCTTCCCAAAACGTAACCGCGGGAGGGCGGGCGCGGCGCGCCGCGCCGGATTCCCGTCAGGAGCCAGGCACGTTCCTTCGAGCGGAAGATGAGTCTCGCCCCCTACGCCATGCACGCGGAAGATTCCCGCGGGCGCCGCTATCCGGAAGTTCCTCATCCCTATCGCAGTGATTATGCCCGGGACCGCGACCGCGTAATCCATTCTCGCGCGTTCCGCCGCTTGGAAGCGAAGACGCAAGTATTCACCACGCGTTTCTCCGACCATTTCCGCAACCGGCTGACGCACACACTCGAGGTTGCTCAGATCGCGCGCACGGTCGCGGCGGCGCTGGGCCTGAACACGGAGCTGATCGAGGCGCTGGCGCTGGTGCATGACATCGGGCATCCACCCTTCGGGCACGCGGGCGAGCACAAGCTCGATGAATTGATGCGCGCGCACGGAGGGTCTTTCAACCACAATCTGCACGCGCTGCGGATCGTCGAGCAGTTCGAGCAACGTTATCTCGAGTTTCCGGGTCTGAACCTGACCTTTGAAGTGCGCGAGGGAATCATCAAGCACTCGCGCGACTATTCCTGCAAGGAATTTCCTCAGCTCGGCGAATACCTGCTCGAGCTTCGGCCGCCGCTTGAAGCGCAGCTCATCGACTGGGTGGACGAGATCGCTTACAACACCGCGGATCTGGACGATGCGCGCGAGGCAAAGCTTCTCGAATCGGATGCATTGCTGGCGGAAGTTGCAGTTTTCCGTGAAATGTATGCGGACGTGGACGCGGCCTATCCGCAGGCGCGCGAGAAACTCAAATTCAACGAAGCGCTGAAACGCGTCCTGGACCTGCTGGCGACGGATTTGATTGAAGCGACCGAGAGACGCGTGCGTGAATCGGGCGCAGCCAGCGTGGAGGATATCCGCCGCGCGCCGAAGCGCCTGGCGGGCTTCAGCGAGGAGATTGCCGCGCGCAACGCGGAGCTGAAACGGTTCTTGTACAAGCGTGTTTACGAGCATCCCTCGATCACGGAAGACCGCGACCGCTCGGTGCGGTGCCTCGAAGAGCTTTTCGCGTACTACCTGGAGAATCCGGCGGCGATGCCGGCGTTTTATGCCCAACTGGCCGGACGAGAGCCGCGGCATGAAGTCGTGTGCGACTATATCGCGGGCATGACCGACCAATTTCTCCTGCGGCAGCACAAGGAAAAATTCGGCACTCCGTGAACGGCGACGGGCGGCCCGCCCCGGCGCGCAGGTCCCGACAGGGTCAGGGCAGGCCCCCCTGCGGCGGACAAACGAGTGAGGAGTTGGGGCCGCAGGAAAGTCCACAGTCAATAGTCGATAGTTGGCCGGGGAGACGCGCGAGTTTTCCACAGGACCCTGCCCCCACCCCCTGTTTTTCGTAACGATGTGCCAGGAAAGGACTTAGGGACGGCTGTTCCCGTAACGATGTG
>QHYP01000247.1:0-653 GCA_003224195.1 Acidobacteriota bacterium
TCCCTTCTATCCTGGTTTTCCAACTCCCCTGGTGCGGAAAAGGAGCCGTTCATGGAGCGCATACTTCGTTCTAAGACCATTTTTGCCTCTAAGGCCGTCTTCGCATCTCTGTTCATTTTGCTGTTCGCTGCGGGAAGCGCCTGGGCGCAGGCAACGACGGATTTGCGCGGCACAGTAACGGATCCGACCGGCGCGGCCGTTGCTAACGCTGGCGTTAGTCTGAAGAACGTGGACACAGACCTTGAGCGAAAGACCCTCACTGCGACGGACGGAAGCTACGGATTCCATGAAATCCTCCCCGGGAACTATCAGTTGACTATCGAGGCGCAAGGTTTCAAGAAGTACGTCCGAAGCGGCATCACTCTGTTCGTGAACCTTCCTGCCACAATTGATGTGAAGCTCGTACTTGGCGCCGTGAGCGAGACCGTCGAAGTGGCCGGCCAAGCGCCTCTATTGAACACGACGGACGCAAGTCTGGGGCAGACGATGGGCAAGAACGAGATTCTTTCTCTCCCGCTGGAGGAAGGGAACGTGATGCAGTTGCTCAGCCTGCAGCCCGGCGTGGTCTATACGACGAACCGAAAGGATTTGGACCAGGTCAACAATCCCAATGACACACGCAGCGGCGCGGTGAACGGCGAGCGCAGCGACCA
>QHYP01000247.1:681-3439 GCA_003224195.1 Acidobacteriota bacterium
ATCGATCCTACCTATCACCGTGGATTCGGTGCAGGAATTCCGCGTCACAACCTCGAACTACGATGCCGCGCAAGGGCGCTCTGCCGGCGGTCAAGTGGCCCTGGTAACCACGGGCGGGACGAACAATTTCCACGGAGACCTTTATGAAATCAACCGCAGCGCCCTTGGCGAATCCAATGATTTCTTTGTGAAGTCAGCGCAGCTTGCGAGCGGACAACCCAATCATCCTCCACAACTTGTCCACAACGTGTTTGGCGGCTCGGTCGGCGGCCCTTTCATGAAGGACCGGTTCTTCTTCTTCTTCAACTATGAAGGGCATCGGTTCGCTGACGCCAGCAGTGAGCTGCGTACGATTCCAACCAAATCCCTGCGGGATGGCGCGGTTTTTTACTCGTGCGCGGACACGAACAGCGATAAGTCCAACCTTGATGAATGTCCGGGAGGGAGGACCGTGACTGGTGCCAGCGGTGCCACCTACACCGCGCCTCCGGGTTTCTTTGTGCTCGGACCGAGTGATTTGAAGACTATGGACCCAGTCGGCATGGGGCCGAGCGCCGTTACCATGACCTACTTCAATTCCTTCCCGCTTCCCAATGACACCACTACGGGCGACGCCTTCCGCGACGCGAACGGTAACATTGTCGGCAATTACAGCGGCTTTCGCTTCGCCCCGGCCTCTCACAACCGCGATAACTGGTATATCGCCCGACTTGACTACAGGCTGACTTCGAACGGCAACCATACGCTCTTCTGGCGCGGAAGCGCTCGAGATGATACCGATGATTTGATTGCGCCTTTTCTCCCTGCTGGGTTCGTGCAGGGCGGGGTTCCGCAGCTCACTCGGTTCAGCCCCACGAAGGGTTTTGCGCTCGGCTATACGGCCGTGTTGCGCTCAAACCTGGTCAATAACCTTCGGTATGGCTTGACCCGGCAAAGTTCAGTCATCGCGGGCAATAGCAATCAGCCCTGGAACTTCATCCGGGGCATCAATCAGGGGGTTAACTATTCAAATGCCTTCAACTTTCCGGTCCACAACATCGTGGATGATCTCTCTTGGGCAAAGGGGAAACACACACTGGGCTTTGGGACAAACATCCGGCTCGTGCACAACGGCTCCATCAGCCAGCTGTCCTCGTTTAGTAGCGGGACCATGAACGCCTCCTGGCTGAGCACAGCGGGCATTGCCGGGACTGGCACCGCCTTCGATCCTCCGTCGGGTGGCTTCCCGGCAGTGGATTCGAGCTTCGCCAATTCTTACGATTTTCCCGTAATGGGTTTGATCGGAATGGTGAGCGAAGTGAATGCCCAATATAATTTCACCCTAGACACCAAGACTGGCGCAGGTACCCAGATTAATCAGGGACTCCCCGTTCAACATCACTATGCGCTCTATGAATATGAGCTTTATGCCCAGGACTCCTGGAAGGTCAAACCCAATTTCACATTCAATTATGGCGTGCGTTATCTGCTGATGACGCCGCCGTGGGAAACCAAGGGGCAGGAGGTTGCGCCCTACTACTTGAACTCGGCAGGAAAAAAAATCTTTGATTTGGGGACGTGGTTTCAGGGCCGCGGGAGCAGCATGCAGCAGGGCATTCCTTCAAATCAGGATCCGCTCGTTTCGTTCGATCTGGCCGGGCGTTCAAGCGGGCGCCCCGACCTGTGGCCCAATTCGTCGAAGAACTTCGCCCCGCGCATTTCGTTCGCCTATACCCCGCGGATCAACTGGTTGAAACCCCTGTTCGGCGAGGGCGACAAGACTGTGATTCGCGCGGGGTTTGGCATGTACTACGATCACTTCGGCCAGGGCATGCTGAGTTCGTTCACCACCTCTGGCGGGTCATTTGGTCTTTCCTCGTTGCTCATCAATCCGGCAGGCATTGAGGACGAATCGACGTCGCCGCGTGTCACGAATATGAATGTAATTCCCACCACCGACAACACTGGCGCCGCGATCTTTACACCAGCGCCTCCAGCCCAGTTCCCGCAGACGTTTCCCAGTACACTCTCGACCGGGGGGTTTTGCATCTGCTGGGGTCTGGATAGCTCGATCAAGTCTCCCTATTCCTACGCGCTCGATCTTTCGATCCAACGCGAATTGCCCGGGAACATGAGCCTAGAGATTGGTTATGTGGGCCACCTCGCGCATCGCCTGCTCATGCAGGACGATCTGGCCATGCCGAAGGATTTGGTGGATACAAGGAACGGAATGGACTATTTCACGGCCATCACGACTCTTGCAAAGATCTATCGGACTGGTGTTCCGACGGACAACGTTACTTCCGCGACCCTTCCTACGCTGGACCCCAAAAATGGCGCCGCGGCAGTCCAGTTCTGGACGGATATGATCCAGCCGGCGAACACCTTCGGCGGTGGGGCATACGCCGTTTTCCCCGCAACGGGAACGACGTTCGCCGGAAACAAGGTTTTTGGTTGCGTTTCCTCCACGGGCCCCAGCTCCACAACCGACCCCGTGCAAGCAGTTTACGATCTGTTTTGCCCCTTCAGTCAAAACGAAACAACTCCTTTGTTCTTCCTCGACTACGGCTTCGGCCTTTTCGACGTTAATGACCCCACGGGCAACACGACGTATACCCCCACCAGTGGCGTGAACTCCTTTTTCAGCCCCCAGTACTCTTCCCTGTATGCATGGCGCTCGATGGGATTCTCGCATTACCATGCAGGTCAAATTACACTACGTAAGAGGATGTCTCATGGCGTTCGGTTCGACTTCAACTACACCTTTTCAAGGTCGATC
>QHYP01000247.1:3549-7932 GCA_003224195.1 Acidobacteriota bacterium
TACCGTTCGGGCATGGCCGTCATTTCGGAAACTCTGTCGGCAAAGGCTTCGACGCAATTATTGGCGGGTGGGATCTGTCCGGGATCGCACGCTGGACCTCCGGTTTTCCGATCAACGTGTCCACGGGATTCCAGTGGCCGACAAACTGGCAGCTCAGCGGCAATGGCGTACTGACGACTCGGCCGTCTGTGGGGACCACTCGCGTCACGAGTGGCGCCGACGCCGGGAACATCAGCCTGTTTAAGAATAACGTCAACGGGATTAACGATTTTCGGGCTCCTTTCCCTGGAGAGGCCGGCCAACGAAACGTTATCCGCGGCGACGGGTTCTATAACACAGACATGTCCGTTACAAAGGCTTGGAGAATGCCGTACAACGAAAAACATGCGCTAAAGTTCCGCTGGGATGTCTTTAACGTTTTTAACACCAAGCGGTTCGATGTTTTTAGTGCCCTTGCCGACGGAAACCTCGAGCTCGACATCAGCACAAGCTTCGGCAACTACACGCACGTGCTCACGCAGCAACGCCTGATGCAGTTTGCGCTGCGGTACGAGTTCTAACAAAGTTCTCAAAATAGACCAGAACTGCCGCGAGGCGAGAGCCTTCTGGCGGTTTTTCAATGATAGTTCGTTTTCGCGGCGGCTGCGCGCGTCAGCCTTTGATGACGCCCATCGGTTTCAAGCGCGCGACCTTGCGCGCCAGGCCAGCGCGGTGCACGACGTCAATCACCGCGTCGATGTCCTTGTAGGCTTCCGGGATTTCTTCCAGGATGCCGTCGCGCGTTTCCGCGCGCAGGATAATTCCCTGCGCTTCGAGCTTCTGCGTTTCGGTCTTGGCGTCGCGGCCTTTCTTCGCGGCGGTGCGCGACATGGCGCGGCCCGCGCCGTGACATACCGTACCGAAAGTCTCTTCCATCGCGCGTTCCGTGCCCACGAGAACGTAGCTCGCCGTGCCCATCGAGCCTGGAATCAGAACAGGCTGTCCAACGCCGCGATACGCGGAGGGAATGAATGGCGAGCCCGCGGGAAAGGAACGCGTCGCGCCCTTGCGGTGCACAAGCACGTTTTCTTCCGTCTTGCTTCCTTCCGGGCCAACACGATGGCGTTCGCTCTTGGCCATATTGTGCGCGACATCGTAAACGACGCGCAGTCTCACGTCGTCGCCAAGAATTCTGCGGAACGCTCCGCGCGCGAAATGGGAGATCACCTGGCGGTTGGCCCAGGCGAAATTCGCGGAAGCCGCCATCGCCCCAAGATAGCTCTGTCCTTCGGCTGATTGGGACGGCACACAGGCAAGCTGGCGATCCGGAAGTGTGATGCCGTATTTGCGCATGGCCTCGTTCATCGTCTTCAGAAAATCGGTACAGACTTGGTGGCCGAGGCCGCGGGAGCCGCAGTGAATCAAGACAACCACCTGGTTTTCATGGAGACCGAAAACCCGCGCGGTGTCCGGCTCGAAAACTCGCTCGACGTACTGCACTTCCAGGAAATGATTTCCGCTGCCGAGCGTGCCGAGCTGCGTGCGGCCGCGCTGTTTGGCGCGTTCGGAAACCTGAGAGGGGTCGGCGCCGCGCAATGCGCCCTGCTCTTCGCAGTATTCCGCATCCGTGGCTTCGCCATAGCCGTGTTCCACCGCCCACCTCGCGCCGCCGGCGAGCACGGCGTCGATCTGCTTCATCGAACAGCGCACCGGACCTTCAGCGCCCGTGCCCGAGGGCACATCGCGAAAGAGCTGATTGACCAATTCGCTGAGCTTCGGGAAGGCAACATCGCGGTCGATGTTGCTGGCCAGCAGGCGCACGCCGCAATTGATGTCGAAGCCGACGCCGCCCGGAGAGACGACGCCGTCGCGCAGGCGCGTGGCGGCCACTCCGCCGATCGGGAAGCCATAACCCTGATGGATGTCCGGCATCGCCAGCGAGCGGCCGACGATGCCGGGCAGGTGCGCCACGTTCATCGCCTGCTCGATCGAGAGATCGCCCAGGATCTGGTCGAGCAGCTTTTCGTCAGCATAGATGAGCGCGTCCGTACGCATTCCTTCGCTCAACGTGTGCGGGACGAGCCAGCGCACGTGGTCGAGCTTATGGAGTTGGTTTTTCGCGATGGGCAAGCGAGGCCTCGCGCGGTCCGGCCAAATGGCCGAAATCGATTCAACTGGGCGACCGGAAGACGCGAGGCTATGTTAATCCCTACGCTTGGCGAGAGCCAGGAGTCACCTGCCTTGCGGTTGCAGGTGGACTCGATCCGGCGTAAACTGTTTTGCACGTTGGATTAGAATTCGGGGCGTGGCTCAGCCTGGCTAGAGCGCCTGGTTCGGGACCAGGAGGTCGAAGGTTCAAATCCTTTCGCCCCGACCACTTCAATCCCGTTGAATCAACAACTTACCTACGCTCCACTTTGCGAAGCGCCTGCAACTTGAGTCCGTTTGAGTCCAAAAACAAGCGCTTCAACGCCCGCCACCGCCTTACGCTGATCGTCAGGGATGGCGTGCAGATAGATTTCTCTCGTGATTTCCGAACTTGAGTGTCCCAGCAGGGCCTGCACTGTTCCGAGTGGTGCCCCTGTTGCGTCGAGCATTGTTGCATGCGAATGGCGGAGGGAATGCCACGTAATGCCTCCGAGCTCCAACTTCTTGCACGCTGGCTTCAAATGTCGGCGCAGCAAGTTGTGCCTGCTGAGTGGGCCGCCTGCCCGCGTAGCAAACACCAAGCTGTTTGCGTTCACTTGATCTTGGCTGAGCCTCTTGAGCAAGGCCACGGCTTCTGCCCCCAAGGGGATGAGACGGGCACTGCGGTCCGTCTTGGGAGTATCGAAGTGGCCGTCGTACACCGTTTCGATTACGCGCAGTGTGCCAGCTGTTAAATCGACAGCCTTCCAACGGAGTGCGAGAAGTTCGCCAATCCTCAAGCCTGTCAAGACCAACAGTAGAGCGATCGACCGAGATGGCTCGGAAAGCTCCTTTGTTAGTAGGTGGACTTGATGCGGCTGCAGGACATGTCTTGGAGACAGATTGCGCGGGCGTCGAGGCAACTCGGTCTTCGAAACGGGGTTTTGGTTGATGTATCCCCAGTCCTCGGCAGTCGCCAAAGTCCGCCCGAACACGCTGCGAATGTGTTTCACAGTTTTCCACGCAAGTCCAGAGTTCAGCTTAGCTGCGAGGAATGACTGGACGCACTCTCGTTTGATGTCGGTGAGGCGAATGCTGCCGAAAGTAGGAAGCAAGTGGATATCGAGGATGTAGCGATAATGCTTCTGTGTTGCGTACTTCAAAGTTGGGAGAACGACAGGCATCCAGTCCTTCGTAATGAAATCTGAATAGCTGCGAGTGGACTGTGGACGCTGCGTTCCACTGTTAATGGGATTGAGCCGTTTTGACAAGACCTCCATGGCACGTGAGCGCGAAGGTAGTTCGGCAACTGTGCCTAGAACCTCTGCGCGTCTCGTACGTCCAATGGAGCCGTCAGGATTGATGATTTCCTCCCACCAGCGGCCCACCCATACTTTATTTCGTCGGCCACGCCGGAAGAGTGAACCATGCTGAAAGCGTCTGCGAGCCATCTTCTTGCCTCCGTAGATGGCCCGCCTAGCTTGTTCTGCGTCAGCAACGAGTGTACCGCGCGCGTCAAGCAGCATGGGAGTCTCGTCGTTGGGCTTCGACCCACGCCAACACTTCTTCCTCCCGGAAACGCCAGTACTTCCCTAGCCGGTAACCTGGTATTCGCTCCGAGGATCGTTTGCGTGTCCGGCCGTAAACCCAAGACACAGGGACTTGCAATAAGCCGGCTACTTCGTGAGCCGTCAAAAGGTGCTTTCTATGATTTTCTTTTCCCACTGTGGCCGCGGTGTGCGCGGCATCGTTGGAAGAGCCAAACAATGATGTTTGCGAGAGTGGTGCCACTATGGGTGGTGCTTCTTCTGGCGAGGTGTCTGACGGTGTGGCGGATTGATTCGAGATCGAACGCACTGCAAGGCACGAGGCATGCTGTCTTGGGGACGCTGTATTCTCGCGCACACCGAATTGGGTTGGACGGGACTTCATTGTTTGTTACGCAGTCTTCGTGAGAGCGTCTCCTTGGGTTTGATTTTGACTGTGATCGTTCGTGTGTTGGCTTAACCAGTGCTTGAACTCCTCACTTTGCTGACGATGTAGGACGGGTTCGCGTCAATGAATTCTGCGTACCTGTCCAGGTTTTTTCTGACTTCTTCCTCCAGGCGAACCTGAAGGGTTGTAGATTTGGGCTGCTTCGACGGTGGTTTCAAGAGTGCCAAGTGTTTCCCCTCCTTTCGTTATTCGCGATGCATTACAAACCGCATTACAAAGTGCTTGCTGCGATCCCTGCACGCGGGCAAAACACGGCCCCGAGCTGCTCGGGGCGGGCGGGAG
>QHYP01000248.1:0-7708 GCA_003224195.1 Acidobacteriota bacterium
CTACAGCTCGAAAGGGCCGACGGCATTTGACTTTGTGGTGAAACCTGACATCGTCGCACCCGGAAATCGGGTCATCTCCACCCTGGCGCCGAATGCGCCCCTACTGAGTTCCCCCACCGACGTTTATCTGAGCGAGTACTCCAACTCGACGACTACCAGCACCGGATCGGGCGGCAATACCAAAAACAATAAGAAGAGCTCCAAGTCAAGCCTCTCCACCGTGACCACGAACACGATCTCGCCGTCTTATATGCGGTTAAGCGGCACAAGCATGGCCACCCCCGTGGTGAGCGGCGCCGCCGCACTTCTGCTTCAGCAGAATCCGAACCTCACGCCGGACCAAGTGAAGGCCCGCCTGATGAAGACGGCCTCCAAGAACTTTCCGGCTGTCAGCACGGTCACCGACCCCACGACGGGCATCACCTATACGGATTACTACGACATTTTCACCATTGGCGCCGGCTACCTGGACATTGCGGCGGCGCTTTCCAATGGCGACGTGGCCGATGCTTCGGCTGTATCTCCGACCGCGGTCTTTGACCCCACAACTCAAAGCGTCTCCTTGGTCACCGGAACGGGCGTTGTTTGGGGAGATTCCGCAAATTGGAGCACTTCGATCGTTTGGGGCTCAAACGTATTCGTGAACGGGACAGCCGTGCTGTGGGGCAGTGGTGTTTGCTGGGGCACGAGCACCAGTGCCGGTTTCAGCGTTGTATGGGGTTCGGGGGTCGTTTGGGGCGACGAAACGAATCTGGCGACATCCACGGCATTGTCCCAAGCTGGCGTTACCATCACGGGGGAGAACTAAAATGGCGGCCGCAGAACAGGCGCGAGAGGCCGTGACTCCCAAAGCCGGACTTTACATTGCCTCGATCGCGGCCGCCGGACTGGCCCTCCTGACCCTGGGCCTGTCCCACTGGCAGTCCTCCGGGACCGCTCGGTTCGCGGCCTTCTTCTTCCTCGCCGCCGCCGCTTCCACTCAGAAGATCCGCCTGCCCAGGATGCGGGGCACGATGTCCTTGAGCTTCCTGTTCATCCTCATCGGAATTGCGAACTTCAGCTTCTCCGAAACACTCCTTCTGGGGTGCACTGCCGCCCTTATCCAGACCTTCTGGATGGCCAAGCGGCAACCCCGGGTCGAACAAGTCGTTTTCAACATCGCCACACTGGTACTATGCGCCGGATTTGCCGATTGGATGGGCCATGAGGCGTCGGTTCTGGCCCGTACAAACTCCCTGGTCTTGCTCATCGCCGCGGCCACTTTCCTGTTTCTTGTGTTGAACACCGGCTTAGTTGCTGTGGTTATCTCACTAACGGAACAGAAGCCTTTTGGGAAAGAATGGCTGTACTGCTTCTATTGGTCGTTCCCCTATTTCCTTGTGGGCGGTGTGGCGGCCGGACTAGTCAGTGCACTGAGCCGTTCCAGTGGATGGTTCAGCGGGCTCCTCGTGCTTCCGCTGATGTACTTGTGCCACCTCTGGTATCAGATTCACGTGCAAAACGCGATTCAAGAGCAGGCGACGGAGCCTGAGCCTGAGGCAAATTCGGTTCTAGCCGAAACTCTCTAAGCTTCCCGACCGCCTTCCGGTCCGGCCGAATCGCAGCGCACTACCTCCGCGTCAAATTCTCGCAAAAACGAATCATCGTAATACAACCGCCGCGTCGGCGTCAGTCTTTCAGCGCTCGCTGCCATGCTTCCGAATACTTGTACCCGCTTCCCGTGTTGAACAGCACCACTGCTTCTTCCCGCCGAATCCAGCCCGACGCCGCGATCTTCCGCCCCGCAGCGATCGTCGCCGCTCCCTCCGGCGCGGCAAAGATTCCTTCTGCCGCCGCTAGGTCCCTGCCCGCATGCAGCATCTCTTCGTCGGTGACGCTCACCGCCGTGCCGCGCGTCTGCCGCAGCATCCGCAGCATCAAGAAGTCGCCGAGCGGCCCCGGCACGCGCAGTCCCGAGGCAATCGTCGCCGCATGCTGAATGGGCTCCGCCGTGTCCTGCTTCTGTTCCCAGGCCTTGACGATCGGCGCGCAGCCCGCCGCCTGCACCACCACCATGCGCGGCCGCTCCGCCCCGATCCACCCCATCTCCTGCATCTCGTCGAACGCCTTGCACATTCCAATCAAGCCGACGCCACCTCCCGTCGGGTACAAAATCACCTCCGGCAACTCGCCATCGAACTGCTCCCACAGCTCGTATCCCATCGTCTTCTTGCCCTCGACGCGGTATGGCTCCTTCAGCGTCGAAATGTCGTACCACCCTTCGTGATCTTTTCTTTCCGCGACGTACCGCCCGCAATCGGAAATCAGCCCGTTCAGCTCGATGACCTTCGCTCCGAACGCCCGGCATTCCATGACGTTCGCAGCCGGGGTGTCCGCCGGCATCACGATCACCGCGCCAAGCCCCGCTGCGGCGGCGTACGCCGCAAGCGCCCCGCCTGCATTCCCCGCCGTGGGTGCGGCCAGCGTCTTCGCGCCCAAGTGCTTCGCCTGTGCCACTGCCACGGACATTCCGCGCGCCTTGAACGAGCCTGTGGGGTTCAACGCTTCGTCCTTCACGTACAGGCGCTTTAGTCCCATCGCGGCACCCAGCCGCTCCGCCGGCACCAGGGGCGTCATCCCCTCCCCGAGCGTGAGCGGCGCACAGCCTGGCAGCACCTCGGCATACCGCCACAGATTTTTTGGCCGCGTCAGAAGATTCTGGTGCGTCAGCGTCCGTGCCGCTTGCGCCAGGTCATAGCGCGCGAAATACGGCTTTCCGCAGGTGCACAAGTGCGCCTCGGCATTCGCCTCTGTACGGCTTCCGCACTTGGAGCATTCCAGATGAGAGAGCTTAGAACGTTTGGAAAGAGCCGTCGTGCTAGCCATACGCCGACGAGTCTAGCACAGCCACGCGGGCCAATTTTTTCGCCCCGCAATGAACCACCTGAGGCATCGGCGGCGCGCCGATTCACGGTACAATGCATCCATGGCCGTGCGTCTGATCGCCATCGATATTGACGGCACGCTTCTCGACAGCCAATGGAAGCTGCCCGAGGCCAATCGCGCGGCGATTGTCGAAGCGACGCGCCGGGGCATCGAAGTCGCTCTGGTGACCGGCCGGCGGTACGACTTCGCCATGCCCGTGGCGCGTCGGCTCGAGTGTCCTCTGACGATGATCATTAATAACGGCGCGCTGATTCGTTCGCAGGACGGCCGCACCCACTTGCGCCACCTGCTCCCGCGCGACACTGCCCGGCGCGTGCTCGACGCTACGCGCACCTGGCGCGACGCAGCCGCCGTCGTCTTCGACCGTCAGCGAGAGAACCAGATCATCCTCGAATCACTGAACTGGGACGATCCTATCCGTCAAAGCTATTACACGCGCAATCGCGAATATCTCGCCCAGGTCGTACCGCTCGAAACCTGCTTGACAGAAGACCCAATCCAGGTGATGTTCTCCAGCAGCGTTGAGCGCATGCGGCAGACCGAGGCAGCCTTGCGCGCCGCGATGTTTGCCGCGGAGTACGCGCTCGCGGTCACGGTCTACGAGAGCCGCGACTTCTCAATGATTGACGTCATCAATCCGGTGTGCTCGAAGGGCGCTGCGCTGGCGGAATGGGCCGGGCTCCGCGGTCTGGCCCGCGAAGAAGTGATGGCCATCGGCGACAATCACAACGACGTGGAAATGCTCTCCTTTGCGGGCCGGCCCGTCGTCATGGGCAATAGCGTGCCTGAACTGAAGTCCTTCGGCTGGCACGAGACTCTCTCCAATGACGACGCCGGGGTTGCCGCCGCCATCGCGCATTTCGCGTTTGAGGAGGCGCCGGAATGCGCCTGACGCCATTCTCATCAGCGTGGCAGCGCCGCTCCGCGCCGAATACATCGTTCTACGCTCGGGCCAGCGTATCGCCGTAACCGGCTACGAGCGCATCGGCGATTCCTACCGCTTGCAGGTACGAGGCGGTGTTGTCCAAGTGGCGGCTTCGGAGATTGTTTCCGTCGAACCGCAGGATGTTTTCCAGCCGTTGCCTCCGGCCCCACCCGAAAAAGGGCCGTTTTCTGAGCTGATCCAGTCGGCGGCGCAGAGCTATGGAGTGGACGCTGACCTCATCACCAGCGTAATCGCAGTGGAATCGAACTTCGAGCCGCGCGCCATTTCCGGGCGCAACGCGCGCGGTCTGATGCAGCTCCTTCCCGAAACGGCTCAACGCCTCGGGGTGCAAAATATTTTCGATCCGCGCGAAAACATCGACGGCGGGACGCGGTACCTCAAGGAGCTTCTCGACCGCTACAAAAACGACCTTGTCCTAGTGCTCGCCGCGTACAACGCGGGACCTGACCGCGTGGAACAGTATGGTGATGTCCCGCCCTATGCCGAGACGCGCGCTTACGTGCGTCGCGTCAGGCGCAACTACGAGCAGCGCAAAACGCTCCAAACGAGCCCAACTTCCAACGGAGTTGCTGCCTCAGGCACAAAATCCAAACCGACCGCGAGTCTTTAGGACTTGAACCGAAGTGTCAGCGCTGCTGCAGGTTTTGTGACTGCGGCGGCGGATTGGGATTCGGATTCGGCGGCTGGGGCATGGGGTTCATGGGAGAAGGATTCTGCGGCGCTCCCGGCCGCGTTCCGAGGGGAGTTCCGATGTGCGTGGTGGGCTGGCCAATTTGAATCGTGTCTTTCGACGGGTCCCAGTAAAACTCCCATTCGATGTATCTCTTCCCCTTGTCATAGACTTTGACGGATCGCTTGGGGATCTTGCAGCCCACGCCGATGATGTTGCCGCCAACGATCGTCGATGGCATCGACGACAGGATCTGCTCCGGACTTGGGGTCTTCCCTGAAGAGTCCGGCTGACCCGTTCCCGTGCCCTGGTCAGTACCCGTCGGCTGACCGCCACTGCCTGGCTGAGTTCCTCCGAAGCCCGTCTGTAAACCGCCGCTCGGTGGCTGTCCACCCAGCGGGTTTTGCGCGCCTCCAAGGGGCTGGGTTGGTGAACCACCAAGCTGACCCAATCCCGGCCCCGAGCCAGCCGTCCCGGGAAGCGTCAGTTTCCCCTGGTTCTGCTTGACGCTGCCGATGAGTTGTCCCATCGGACCTACGTAAATGAGCCGCCAGCTTCCATCCACAGGATTCATCGGGTCCTTATAGGCCTGGCGCATAAAGCGAATGCCAGTCTTCGGCTTGCTGAGGTCGTCGAGGGAGGTGGGGAAGTGCCCGGTCTTGCGGTAGTAGAGTTTGATGCCGCGAACGTATTGCTTGCCGCGCCAGATGGTTTCGGTTTCCTTCTCCCGGATGCCCTGCGTCAGGATATCCGGCGAAGCCGCCATCGTGGCAATCATCAATAGCGTAAGGAAGAACAAAACCAGAAGGAGTGCATAGCCCCCCTGGCGCTTTCCGGCTGCCCGGATTTTGCCCGGCGTTTTCATGCGGGCGGCCCCTGCTGTTGTTCCAATGGCGCGGATCCCCGCCGGCCGGAAGAGACCTCCTCAAAATCCACGCTCGCGTTTCCGATACGCAGAACGCGCAAGCGTCCCTGAAGCATATCTCCTTCGCCGACGATGAATACATCCTCGCCATCGGTGAAGAACGCCAGCCGGCCGTGTCCGGACGGCGCCGTTCCATACCCGAAGAACTTCATGTTTGGCGGCAGCGTCAAAGGAGGCGGCGGTGGAGGCGGCTGTGGTTCCGGCGGAGGCGCTGGGTCGGGTATGGGTTTTTTCGTCTCCACGGGCGGAGGTGGGGGAAGAACGTTGAATGGATTTCTCCCATTCGTCTTATAGTCGGTCCTGCGGATCCTCTCGAGTTTGTCCCAGCGGATTCGCGAGTTCTCCACTGGTATTGGCAGGTATTTCTGCGCGGCAGCGATCGCGATGCCAGCGGATCCACCCGGCTTCCCGCCGTAGTAATACCAGACCGCCGCTGCCATCAGCGCCAGCAGTATGAGAGTGAGCCCCTCTTTGGTCTGCTTCGTCATGCCGTTCGGAAAAAGGTGCGTAAGTGCAGGTTCACGCGCAAATGGCCGGCGGCCACGGGTTGATTCTGCGCTGTTAGTGTCATTTCGTCCACGATGAACAATCCCTGCGACTTTTGGAGATTGTTCACAAAGTGAGCCAAGCTTGGGTAGTTCCCGCTGACCGCAGCTTCGATTTGAACTTCGATAAGAGGATGGTCGGCAACGGGCTTCTCCTTGAAACCAAGCGTATCCACTCGCAGACCCGCCTTGCGGGCAAGCTCTCCGATTCCCCCTTCGATCGCCGAGTAACCGGCTGAAGCCAGCGGCAAGCTCTTCTCAAACCGGTCGCAGTCCGCCTGAACTGCTGGAATCCCGTCGCGGATCTGCTCCGCGCGTTCGACGTCCGCCTTCAGCCATTTGTATTGATTCTTCTCGCTCTCGAGCCGCTTCAATGGGGATGTTTGCTGGCGCGTCGATTGCCAGCTATATGCGCCCAGACCCAGGTCCGCCAGGATGAGAATACCGAGCGTCCCCACGATGAGCCGCTTCCGGAATCGGAAATCGCGCGCCATCAGCCCCTCGAATACCACGCAAGGAATTCCATAACGCTCTTGTCGGCGCTCTCGTTGGAAGAGGGCGCATGATCCGACCGCAACTCGACGTGAGACAACTCTTTTGACGTCTCAAGAGTTTGCAGGAATTTCAGCTTCGCTTCCTCGCTCGTCGCTGCGATCACCATCTTGAGCTCGACGTGATCGCCCGCCAGTTTAGGGTCCAAGCTGACTATGCGGGCCCCGGCGGGCATCAGCCTCTCAAGGTCCATGAACATTTGGGTCCAGTCGAAGCTCCGGTCATCGATCAGAGTGTTCACATACATAGCCCGGTCGTGCAGCTTGTCATTTTCCGGGCGCTTGAAGAACTGCTCCAGCTCTCTGCGTTCCCGCTGCAAGTCGCCAATCTGGCGCTCGACCTGGGCCGCTTCCACGCGAGATTGGCGGTTCGCCTTCAGCAGTTGGAAGAAATGAACCCCAAGAACGATGAACAGCGCACCAGCAACAAGGCCGACCACGCTTGCTCCCAGATAGAAGCGGCGGTGGGTCTCGAGTGGATTTGTTGCGAGATTGAGCCGGACTCTCATCGCCTCGTCAATTCGTCATCAGCCCCGATTCATCATCCATCCGACCAAGCCGTCCAATTCCCGGTCAACGAGCGGCCGCGCATCCTCGCGCACGCGTCCTTCGGAGAGCGCCTGTCCCAGGAGCGAGCTCACGCTGCAGTGAAATTCGTCCTGGAGCGGGCGCACAAATTCCTGGAAGCGCGCACCAAGCCCGGCGATGCGAACCGATTGGATGCCTTCCTGCCAAGTATCCTGATAGTAGGCTGCCACGGGGAAAATCTCTTCCAGGAGTACCTGCGGGGTGAGCATGCCGACGCCAGCGGGCAATTCCGTACAGCGATAGCCGCGGAGAATGCCCTCGCGGGCGATCACCGTGGTGAGCGCCGTGCCCGAGACCCGCGCCAACAGGGTGGGCCGCGCGTCGTCCAGCAAAGCAACGGCAGCCAGCGAGGAACTCTGCACCACGCCCGGAGAAAGGGAGGCCCCCTCTGCGAGGGCTTCATATTCGCGAACGATGCGCAGACGCGCGAGCGCTGTAAGCACGTCAACCCCATCCTGGCGCGAGGGCTGACGCATGTAGGAAATGAGCGTTTCTTCGGCTTCGAACGGCACACTCTTTTTCAGCTTCCAACGAAGAATCGGGATGGCATCTTCCGAG
>QHYP01000248.1:7724-12565 GCA_003224195.1 Acidobacteriota bacterium
GATCGGGAATGAAGAGGGCAACTTCTTCACCCTTTGCACGGAGGCGGCTACAGACGTTTGTCATCGCGCTGCGCACAGCGGCGCCATTCACGATGTTGGCATCGACGGCCGAAGGCACAACCGCGCCCGGCGGCAATGGCTCGACGGCAAATCCGTCCAAAGCGCCGCTCCGCGACCATCGCGCACCGGAGATGCGGTCGGGGGCAATTTCGCAGGCCAGGTGCGGGTGCGGAATAGCGTCGAGCCAGAGCGCAATGCGGTGCGCGAGGCCGGTCCTGTAGATCCCCTGCCGAAATGCCGTGGCGCTACTCAACGAAAGTTACCTTGTTGATTTCGCGAATGGTGGTCAGACCGGCGCGGACCTTCGCCAATCCGCTTTCCCGCAGCGGTATCATGCCTTCTTCCCGGGCCACGCGCTTGATCTCCGAGGTCGGCCTGCGGTCCACAATCATCTCGCGGATGTGGTCAGTCAGGTCCATCAACTCGCAAATCGCGGTCCGGCCGTGATAGCCGGTGCCGGAACATTCCAGGCAGCCGGCGCCTTCGGCGAAGACCACGTTTCCCCATTGGGCCGGATCGAGGCCCGCTTCCTTGAGTTCGTCCGCCGCGCAACGTTTGGCTCGTTTACAGTGTTCGCAGATGACGCGAACCAGCCGCTGGGCCAGGATGCAGTTCAGGGCGCTGACAAAGTTGTATGGCTCGACGCCCATGTTGATGAAGCGGCCGATGACGTCGGTCACGTTGTTGGCGTGAACAGTGGTGAAGACCAAGTGGCCAGTGAGCGCGGACTGGATGGCGATCTGTGCGGTTTCCTGGTCGCGGATTTCACCGACCATGATCTTGTCAGGATCGTGGCGGAGGATGGAACGCAAACCGCGCGCGAAAGTGAGCCCCTTCTTCTCATTGACCGGAATCTGAGTGATGCCGCGAACCTGGTATTCCACCGGGTCTTCAATCGTGACGAACTTGTCTTCGTCGGTCTTGATCTCATTGATGGCCGCATACAGCGTCGTGGTCTTGCCGGAGCCCGTCGGGCCGGTTACGAGGACCATGCCGTACGGCTCGCGAATGTAGCGGCGAAAACACCGGAGTTCTTCGGCGGAGAAACCGACGACGTCCAAACTGAGGTTCCGAAACTTTTCGGACAGGGTTTCCTTGTCGAGGATGCGAAGCACGGCGTCTTCGCCGTGACTCGCGGGCATGATGGACACGCGAAGATCGATGTAGCGGCCCTTGTAGCGGACCCGGAACCGGCCGTCCTGAGGCACGCGGCGCTCCGCAATATCCAGTTCGCTCAGGACTTTGATGCGCGAGATGATCGTCGAATGCCATTCCTTGGCGATGGGAGGCATGGCGTGCTGAAGAACCCCGTCAATGCGGTATTTCACGACCACTTCAGCGTCGCGGGCTTCGATGTGGATGTCGCTGGCGCGGCGCTCGAGCGCGGTGAAGATGACCGTTTCCACGAGGCGAACGATTGGGCTGGCGGTGGTCTCGCGGGTCAGGCGGTCCGCCGAAATCGTCTCCTCGGTTTCCTCTTCCTCCTTTGAGACCTGGAGGGTGAAAGCTTCCGTGGCCTGCTCGAGCACGCGCTGGGACTGTTCGGTGCGCTTCAGCAGGTCGCCAATTTGCCGCGCCGTGGCGACCTTGATGGAGAGCTTTTTCCCGAGGAGGAGAGGCAGCTCATCGCTGAGCAAGACCTGGCTCGGATCCGCAACGGCGATGACCAACGCGTTGTTCTGCTCCTCGAGCGGAACAAAGTTGTAGCGGAACATCAGGTCAGCGGGGATTTTCCGGAAGAGCTCAGGATCGGGGCGCTGCTCCCTCAGGTCGATAAAACTGCAGCGGTAACGCTCGGCCAGCCTACGGGCGTGATCGCGCTCCTCGCGCTCGTCCGCGGTCGGCGGCGGACTTGTGGTCTCCGGCGGCTTCCAGTTTGGGTCCATCGTGGCCATTGTCGCCTAGTGTTGCACTCCGCCGCTGGAGAAAGAAAAGATCGGCAAGTAGAGCGCAATCAGGATGAACAGGACGAGGAGTGCCATGAAAACCAGAATGACCGGCTCAATGACGGAAACCATCGCCCCAAGCCGGAGGCTAGCTTCCTCCTCATAGAATTCCGCAACGCTATTCAGCATCGGGGAAAGCGCACCGCTCGACTCGCCGACTTCTATCATGTCGAGGGCGAGAACGGGCATCACTCCCCTCGCGGATAAGGCCCCATGCAAGGATTGCCCTTCACGGACCATCTTTGTCGCTTCAGCCACCGCGCCGCGCAGCAGCTTGCTGCCGATGGCCTCGCCGGCCGTCTGCAACCCGGCGACGAGCGGAGTGCCGCCAGAAAGGAGCGTCGAGAGCGTGCGCGAGAATTGCGCCACCTGAAACTTCAGCAGGGTGTTGCCAATGACCGGGAGTTTGAACTTCAGGCGGTCAAATGCCGCTCCACCCTCTTCGGTGCGGGACCATAGATAGAGCCCAATGGCCGAAAGCACGAGAATACCAACCAGGCTAAGAACCACGTAGCGATACTGAACGGTGATTGCGATAGCTTTGTCGGAACAGGCAGGGGCACATTCAGGTCTTCGTACAACTTGGCGAACTGCGGGATGACGTAGGCCACCAAATAGCTCACGATGGCCGTCGCGACCGTAATGAGAATTGTGGGGTACACGAGTGTCGCGAGAATCTTCTTCTTCACACTCGTGGTCACGCGTTGATAGGCGATGTATTGTTCCAAGACGCCCGGCAGGTTTCCGCTCTTTTCGCCCGCCAATACGGCGGTTGAATAAACCTTCGAGAACGCGCCGGTTTCTTCGACAGCTTCCGAGAGGGATCTGCCCTCGCGCACGCGGTCGCGCAACTGGGAGACAATCGGTCGCAGTTTGGGGGCGGCGGCGCGCTCGGCGAGCAGATCGAGCGCACGCAGGATGGGCAATCCCGCCTTGATCAGCGTATTGAACTGCTGGTTGAGGATCAGGAATTCCGAGCCACCCACCGAAGAAGCCCGCGGTTGGCCTCCAATACTGGGAAGAATGCCCCCGCGCGGACGAACCTCATAGACGAGTAGTCCACGGTCCTGAAGCTTCTGGCGAGCTTCTTCGTGTGATTGCGCAGGTTCCACGAGCGCAAAGACACGCCCGTTCCCATCCGCCACGCGACAGACATATTCGGCCATGACCCCCTCAGTTTACAATAACGGGCACAAACTCTTCACGAAGCCTGCAAACGATGGTGCGCCAGCGGGCAATTGGAGCCCATAAGCCCTTTTGGATGTTCGACCACCGAGGATTGGAATCCCCCCGCAGGTCCAATGGCTGTGCTGTGCTCCGGGTCACCTATTTCAGCGGAGGTTCGGAATCCACAATTGCTGTCCCCATGGGTGGGCGAAATTCAAACGTCATCGCCGGGAGCGCCGGATTTCGCACCCACTCACCGAATCGGAAGTCAATCTCGACACCGCCCGCTTCCCGGATCAGAACGCGCGTCAAATCTCCTGTGGAAGATTTTACTTCAAACAAGATTTCGTCCCCTGCGCCGGCACCCCGCGGCGAACAGTGTATGACGGCATCGCCGGACAGCGCTTCCCCGGGCTGCCCCAGGGCAATACCCTTGCACAGATCGGAAAAGCGCGGCTTCCGCACCAGGAGGAGAAACGGTGTTCTCCAATCAGAGCTATCTTTGACCGCGCTGCGCATCACCGTGTGGTCTGAGGGCACGTAGAACCAAACCTTCTTGCCATCGCTGAGAAACATCTTTGACTCTGGGGATTCGTACTCCCAGCGCATCTTGCCGGGCCGGCGAAAGTAAGCCTTGCCAGACTCGACGCGCACGAGCCGGCCATTCTCTGAGTATCGCTCCAAGAATTGTGTCTCGAGCGTCTCCGCTGAGCGGTAGCGCCCTTCGACGAGGCGGACGAGCTCTTGAACCGGCATCGGGCGCGCGCTAGCTGCGCCGAGAATTCCCGCAAGACAAACGAAGAAAGCCATACCTCTACAGTCTATCAATTAAGTTGGGACCGGTGGGCAATCGCAAATCCAGTTTTCTAGAAGGAGTGGTGTGTTGCCAAGCAGAATGGAGCGGTGGTTCAATCGCAAAATGCCACGTAGATGATTGGACGACCGCGTCTGAGAAAGGTCCAACCCCTGTCGTTTTGGGCCCTGGCTCGCTGCTCTTACCGCAAAGCGGGCCAGCCGGGGTCGGCGCATCCGCCAACGCCCGGGTTTCCCGCCACGCCAGTGGGCTCCGTGCGGATTACGGCCGATGGGTCGGCACAGAATCCGCGTTGGCCCGTGGAACCCGGCACAACCGGCATCGCGGCCACGGTGTAAAGGTTCAAGCCAGGGGCGCAGCCAGCTGGGGGCGCGCCAACCGCAGGACCTGCTGCGTAGCTAAAGTTGTACCCGCTCCGCAACGCGGTCGCGGCGAGCACATCGTCGATCAAGGCGGCGTTGTTACAGCTTACAGGAGGCTTTCCTCCCAGGGTCAATAAGGTGGGGGCGTAGCCGTTGCCGTAACTGATGTTGTAGGTTGTTTCGGCGGTGGTAATGGTTCGTATATTCTCAACCGCAGCGGCCTCGTTAGCAACCATGCGGGATTTCATGTAGTTCGGAATGGCAATCGAGGCGATGATCAGAATGATTCCAACCACAATGAGCAGCTCAATCAGAGAAAACCCTGCCGCGCTTCTCGCACCCGTCCTTCTCTTTGCGCTGATGGCTTGGCTGCACATTGGGTCTCACTCGATTTCCTCATAAAAAGAAGGGAGGAAAGCTGTTGCTCTTCCTCCCTGCTTCGTCACACAAGTTACTGGAGGGCGATCCAGCCAGGAGTTACGCAACCGCCGT
>QHYP01000249.1 GCA_003224195.1 Acidobacteriota bacterium
CCGCAACCGGCCGGAGGAGCACCCCAGGCGTTTAGTCCGACGTAGAAGTTAAAGTTGTAGCCGCTCTTCTGGTGAACCACAGCCAGGACGTTGTCGATCAGGACAGCGCCGTTGCACGTCGCTGGCGGCACCCCGCCCAGAATGTCTATAGTGGGCGAGAAGCCGTTGCCGTAGGTGGAAGAGTAGGTCACGTCTGAGGTGACGATGGTGCGAAGCGAACCCACGGCGGAAGCTTCGTTGGCCGCCATTTTGGAACGGAGCAAGTTCG
>QHYP01000250.1:0-302 GCA_003224195.1 Acidobacteriota bacterium
GCTCGCAGCGCTACACTCTACGGTAAGTGACTCCACCCGCGCCATCTTTATTCCCGCTTGGTGTGGGCGCGCGCCGCGGGAATGTATACGGCGGCCAACGCCACCAAGAGCAGAAGCTCCGGGAATCCAGGCCGAAAGTTCAGCGAAGCCCGACCAGGCCGCGGACGGATTCGATCAGCTTTGCCGAGTCGTAACCCACGCCGTCTTTGAACACGATCTCTACTTTTTCGATGTCGCGGATGTTTGTTGACGGATCGCCATGGATCACCACAAGATCCGCCGCCTTGCCCGCTGCGAGCGTG
>QHYP01000250.1:497-4421 GCA_003224195.1 Acidobacteriota bacterium
GGATTTCGCCGCTCCTTCAGAAACTGCGGCGCGTCTCTGCAAATAGGCAATGCGCGCCTCCGGCAACATCGAGTCCAGCATACGCGCGTCGAGCGGCGGACGATTCGGCACGCCACCCGATTCGAACACGGGGAGCGTGGAGGTCACCGCGACGTGATGCGCTACGAGATCGCGGATCATCTCCTGCACCGGCGCGCTCGCGATATCAAGCTTCTCCGACATTTCCCGCGTGGCATCGGCGGGATTCGGGCACACGCCTAGCTTCTTGCCGGAGAAAAATTCCGTATCCACAACCAAGCCGTGCTCCAGATCGTCAATCCCAAGCTTTGCCGCCTCGCGGAAGCCAATGGAGCAGAGATGGCCCGTCACCTTGATACCGTGCGCATGGGCGGCTTTCACGGCTGCGGCAAGTTCCTCCGGCGTAATGTGCATGTAGGCTTTGAACGAGGTCATGCCCTGCTCGACCCAGAACTCGACCGTGCGCCGGGCGTCTTCCGCGTCCTTGAGCTGATGCAACTGCGGCGTGAACGCGCCTTCGCCTTCGAGATACGGCCCGGTGACGTTCATCTTCGGCCCAGCCATTTTGCCCGCATCGATCAAGCGCTTCAGCTCGAGGTCCGTGTAAGGCTCGACGCTGCCGGTCGTGCGTATGGACGTCACGCCGCCAGCCAGATAGAGCCGGGGAAAACTGCTGGCGTGCTCGGGATACATCGCGGGAGGCCCTTGCGGCGCCGGGTAGAACAAGTGGTCGTGCATCCCGACGAGACCCGGAATCACTGTGTAGCCGGCGAGATCCAGGAGCTGCGCGCCATCCGGTGCGCTCACTTTTGCCGCGTCGGCCATTGCCGCGATTTTTCCATCGCGAATCACGAGGGTCTGGTCCGAGCGCGGCGGCGCGCCGGTGCCGTCGATGACGCGCACATGGATGAGCGCAACCACCGGCGCATCCACCTTGACGAACGCCCGAACTTCCTTCGAAAGCTCCGGCCGAGTTTGCGCGAGGCCGGCGCAAACGGCTGCGAGAGAGCAAAAAGCAGCAAAGATAATGCGACGGATCATTGTTCGCTCCGAGAGAGGCAGTTACAGCGGCTGACGCGCGCGATTCTGCGTCAGGCGGCCGAATTGCGCAAGCGGCCTTTACTCGCCGCCTGGCGGACCGGGAGAGAGGCTGTGATAAAGTGCCGCCTTCGATTCGAGAGGTGCAGGATGAAGAGTTCAAGACTTTGCTCAATGGTTTGCCCGGTTGTTGTTGCGTGCCTCGTTTGCTCGTTGGCGGTTGCGCAACAGCCTGTCCCGAGCCGCACGGGGGTCACGATGCCCGCCACAACAGAGGGGGACTTCGTAGTCCATGAGTTCAAGTTTCGCTCGGGGGAAACTATGTCCGAGCTGCGCTTGCACTACATGACGCTCGGGAAACCCGCCCGCGACGCGCAGGGACGGGTCACGAACGCCGTCTTGATCCTTCACGGCACCGGCGGCTCCGGGCGGCAATTCCTTCAGCCGCAGTTCGCAGGAGAGCTCTTCGGTCCCGGCCAACTTCTCGACGCGGCGCGCTATTTCATCATTCTTCCCGACGGCGTCGGCCACGGAAAATCCTCGAAGCCCAGCGACGGCCTCCACGCGCGCTTCCCGCAGTATGACTACGACGACATGGTCGCGGCGCATTTTCGCCTGGTCACCGAAGGCCTCGGCGTCAATCACCTGCGACTCGTCATGGGCACGTCCATGGGCTGCATGCACTCGTTCGTCTGGGGAGAAACGTATCCTGGCTTCATGGACGCGCTCATGCCCCTTGCCTGCCTCCCCGTGCAGATCGCCGGGCGCAACCGCATGTGGCGCAAGATGGTGATGGACGCGATCCGCAGCGATCCCGCCTGGAAAGGCGGCGAGTACACGGAGCAGCCGAAAGAAGCCTTGCGCACCGCGCTCGATCTCCTGCTCATTGCCGGCAGCGCTCCGCTTCCCATGCAGAAGCAATTCCCCACGCGCGAAGCAGCCGACAAATATCTGGAGGACTCTTTCAAGAATCGTCTGGCCGTTCTCGATGCCAACGACCTGCTCTATCAGGTGAATGCTTCGCGGAACTACGATCCCTCTTCGCAGCTTGAGAAAATCAAGGCGCCGGTCATGTTCATCAATTCCGCCGACGACTTCATCAACCCGCCCGAGCTTGGAATCGCCGAACGGGAAATCAAGAAGGTGAAAAACGCGCGCTTCGTGCTGATTCCCGCGACCGAGCAGACGCACGGCCACGGCACACACACCTGGGCGGCCATCTGGAAACAATATCTGGCGGAATTACTGGGGAGGCCATCTCGCTGAGATTGGCCGGCTCAGCGCGCGGCTTCCTGGCTGGCGCGGATTTCCTGCCAGCGCCGAGGCCGCTTGTTCGCGGCGAGGACTTTCTTCCGCAGGCGAATCGATTTCGGCGTGACCTCGACGAATTCGTCGTCGGCGATGAATTCGATGGCCTGCTCGAGGCTCAGCTCGCGGTGCGGGATCAGCCGGATGGCCTCATCGGCGGTCGAAGAGCGCATGTTCGTGAGTTTCTTCTCTCTGGTGACGTTTACGTCCATGTCCTGCTCGCGTGTGTTTTCTCCGACGATCATGCCTTCATACACTTCCCTGCCCGGCCCAAGGAACAGTTCGCCGCGCTCTTGGAGATTCCACAGCGCAAAGGCGGTGGAAGGGCCCGCGCGGTCGGCCACCAGCGCGCCGGTCGGACGCAGGGCCATCTCGCCGGCGTATTCCGTCCAGCCTTCGAAGATCGAGTGAATCAGCGCCGTGCCGCGCGTGTCCGTCAGCAACTGGCTGCGCAGGCCGATCAGCCCGCGCGAGGGAATGCGGAACTCCATGCGCACACGGCCCGAGCCGTGATTCGTCATCTTGGACATTTCGCCCCGGCGGCTGCCGAGTGTTTCGAGCATGATCCCGATGTAACTTTCCGGGCAATCGATCACCAGCAGCTCGAGGGGCTCGAGCTTTCGCCCGCCTTCGTTCCGCACGACGATCTCCGGCTTGCCCACCATCAATTCAAAACCTTCGCGGCGCATGGTCTCGATCAGAATGGCAAGCTGGAGTTCGCCGCGGCCGAGCACGCGGAACGACTCCGGCGAATCGGTGTCCTCCACGCGAATCGAAACATTCGTCAGCAGCTCCTTCTGCAGCCGGTCGCGCAGGTCGCGCGAGGTCACGTAGCTGCCTTCGCGGCCGGCCAAGGGCCCGTTGTTGACCGTGAAGACCATGGTCAGCGTCGGTTCGTCAATCGCCAACGGCGCGAGCGGCATGGGCTGCTCGAGGTCCGTCAGACTCTCGCCAATCTGGATGCCCTCGACGCCGGCGATGGCTACGATGTCGCCTGCAGAAACGGTTTCCGCCTCATCGCGCTCGAGCCCGCGAAAAGTGAAAAGCTTTGTGATCTTCGTCGCTTGCAAGCCTCCGGAGAGCTTGCTGATCCCGACCTCTGTGCCTTTGCGAATCGTGCCGTTGAACACGCGGCCGATCGCGATGCGCCCCAGATAGTCGCTGTAGTCCAGGTTCATCACTTGCGCCTGCAGGACCCCGTCCGGGTCGCCCGCCGGCGCGGGGATGGAGTTCACAATCGCTTCGAAAAGCGGTAACAGATCTTTTGATCTGTCGCCCAGCGCGCGGTGCGCCACTCCTTCCCGCGCATTCGTATAGACAACGGGAAAACCGAGCTGGTCTTCGGTGGCGTCGAGATCGATGAAGAGGTTGTAGATTTCGTCGAGGACCTCAATGGGCCGAGTGTCCGCCCGGTCAATCTTGTTGAGGACGACGATGGGAGGCAGCTTCGCCGCCAGCGCCTTTTGCAGGACGTACCTGGTTTGCGGAAGCGGGCCTTCGCTCGCGTCCACCAGGAGCAACACTCCGTCCACCAGGCGCAGCGCGCGCTCGACTTCGCCG
>QHYP01000251.1 GCA_003224195.1 Acidobacteriota bacterium
GCTTTTCGACCGTGGCAAGTTTTCTCAGCAGCGCGTAATTTTGCATATTCCGCGCGCCCACCTGGAGCAAGTCCGCGAGTTGCGCGACGACATCCACGTCATCCTGATTCAGCACTTCCGTCACGACCGGCAATCCCGTTTCCTCGCGGGCTTCGGCCAGCCACTCGAGCGCCTTGCGCCCTAGCCCCTGGAATTCGTAGGGCGAGGTGCGCGGTTTGTAGGCTCCGCCGCGGAGCATGTCCGCGCCCGCAGCCTTCACGCGGCGAGCCGTATCACGAATCTGCGGGCGCGATTCCACCGAGCACGGCCCGGCCATCACCACAAGTCGTCCCGCACCGATGGCGACTCCGCCCGCATTGACGACTGTCGTCTCCTGCCGCGTCTGGCGGCTGGCCAGGCGAAACGGCGGCGGAGCTGGGGCGCCGACGGGTAGGACGGGCGCCTGGCGAGGCATTTGGCAATTTTTCAGCGCGCGAGTGGATTCATGAATATGCGAACGAACAGAATGCGAATTCATCGCGACCTCCCGGGGACGGCTGCAGAATCTTTTCGGCTCGACCGCGCGCGGGGATAAAGACCCAGCACGCGCACTTCATGCGCCGCCCGGCGCAAATCAGCAAGCGCTTCTTCGAGCCGCGCGGGCGCTTCCGCCTCGACATCGAGGAAAAACTGATACTCCCAGGGCCTGCCGTGGATTGGGCGGCTTTCGATCTTCAGCAGGTTCACACCGCGCCGCGCGAACGGCTCGAGCGCCGAGAAGAGCGCACCCGGCTTATGCGCCAGTCGCATCGCCAGCGTCATCTTGTCCCCGCCCGGGACAGACGCCTGCGCGGCCACGGCCGCCGGATGAAGGAGGACGAATCGGGTGAAATTTTCCGCGTGGTCCTGAACGTCGCTCGCCAAAATAACGCCGCCGTAGTGAGCGGCCGCGCGCCGGCCCGCAATGGCAGCGCCGGTGTTGTCCTGGCGCTCGAACATCTCGCGCACACTGCCCGCCGTATCCTCCGCCGGCACGCGCTTCAGCGCGGGATGCGCGGCGAAAAAGCGCTCGCATTGCGCCAGCGCCATGGGATGCGAGGCAACCGAACGAATCCCGGCGAGCGTCGCGCCCGGGCGGCCGATCAGGTGATGCTCGATCGGCAGAATGGTTTCGGCAGCGATGGTCAGGTCGCTTTCGAGCAGCAAGTCGAATACGCGCAACACCGAGCCGGCGAGCGAGTTCTCAACGGGCACGAGCAGTGCGTCCGCTGCGCGCTCGGCGATGGCGCGGAAGGTCGCGTCAAACGTCGCCCGCGGCACCGTCGTAATCGCCTCGCCGAGAAGCTGCACCGCGGCCTCCTCGCTGAACGCCCCCGGCTCGCCCTGAAACGCCACCCTTGTTCCTTTGCTGGCCAGCATCGTTCCTCCCGGAAAATGAAAAAGGCCGCGATCCTTTTGGGAATCGCGGCCAGACTGGAAAACTCTTTCGGCTCTACCCGGCTAGTTCCACCTCACCCGCGCACAGCCGCCAGCCTGACCGCCCCGATCCAATCGGGGCGGTAAGTAAAGGCGAACTGTGAGCGGCGCTTCATTTCCTTCGCAGCCGGCGCATTGTGCCGGAAGGGGGAGTGTAGGCGACACCTGCCGGGCTGTCAATGGGCCTTTGCAATTAGAAACCCTTTCGCCTCAGCCGCGCTATACTATCCACCATGCCCGCAACAAAATCCCAGCTCGCACGACCCGAACCCGGCGAATACGCGCCCTACCACGAGCAATACATTTCGCTCGTGCCGGGGAGCGATATCCTTTTTGCGCTGGAGAGCGGCTTGCGGCAGACGACCATTCTCTTCGCCGCCCGGAGCGAGCGCGACGGAGAATTTCGCTACGCTCCCGACAAATGGTCCGTGAAGGAAGTCCTCGGCCATATCAGCGACTGCGAGCGCCACTTCGCCTACCGCGCAATGCGCTTCGCGCGCAACGACAAGGCGCCCATCGAAGGCTTCGAGCAGGACGATTACGTCCGCAATGGCGGGTTTGGCGGCCGCCGCCTTGCCGATCTCGCCGCCGAGTTCAGCCATGTGCGCAACGCGACCCTTGCGCTCTTTCGCGGATTCGATGGCGAGGCTTGGCTGCGCCGAGGCGTGGCCAACAAGAATGAGGTGACGGTTCGCGCGCTGGCCTGGATCACCGCCGGCCACGAATTGCATCACCGCCGGATCCTCGAAGAACGCTACTTCCCGTTCATCCCCCGCGCGTAGCCGAACTCCTAGCAGGTTCTCAGTCGCTCTCGCTCCACGGAACCGTGCACCGCTCGCGGCTGCTTTCGAGCGCCAGCTCGATCGCGCGAATGGTGCGGAGGCCATCTTTCGCGGTCACAGCCGGCGGCTCGCCGCGTGCGATCGCATCGCGCACGTTCGCGTAGAACCCGCGATAATCGCCGCGCTCGGTATGCACTTTTTTCGTCGCCGAAGAATTTCCTTCCGGCACGCTGAGCAGGCCCCACTGCTCCTCCGGATCTTCTCCCCAGTGAGGACCCCAATCCGTACTGCTTGGAAATTCGCCGCGGCGAAGAAATTCCTCCTGCGGGTCCATGCCGTACTTCACGAACGAGCCTTGCATGCCGTGCAGCAGGAACCGCGGCCGCGCGGCGAGCGCCAGCATGCTCGAACGCAGCGTTGCGCGCAGCCCGGGGTACTCGAAACGCAGGTCGAAGGCGTCGTCCACCTGCGCGCCGTCCCGCTGCGCAAAGACGTCGGCGGTGACGCTCTTCGGCACGCCGAACAATGTCGTCGCCTGATCAATCAAATGGGGGCCCAGATCGTAGAGAATTCCGCTTCCGGGGCCCGGCTGCTCGCGCCAAGCACTCGGCCTGAGCTGTGGCCGAAACCGGTCGTAGTGCGACTCATAAGCAACGAGCCGCCCGAGCGTGCCTGACGCGATGAGTTTTTTCACGGTCGCGAAATCGCCGTCCCAGCGGCGGTTGTGATAGACCGCCAGCAGGCGCTTTTGCCGCTCGGCGATGTGGATCAGTTCGCGGGCCTCCTGGGTCGTGGTGGTGAAGGGTTTGTCCACGACGACGTCGCGGCCGGCCATCATGCACTGCCGCGCCAGGTCGAAATGTGAGGTGTTGGGCGTAGCGACGACGACGAGCCGGATCGTCTCGTCGGCCAGCAACTCCTCGAGCGTCCGCGCCACGCACACGCCGGGATATTTCTGCTGCGCCAAGCTGCGGCTGCGTTCCAGGATGCATGCCAGTTCCAACCCCACGGTGCCGCGGATGGTGGGCGCATGAAACGCCTGCCCCGCCAGCCCAAATCCGATCAGCCCCACTCGC